>JBHIBC010000037.1:0-29072 GCA_046758905.1 Acidobacteriota bacterium
CGGTCACGGGGGCGATCCAGGGAGAGCGCGGCGCCTTCTCGGAGCTGGCGGCGCGCTCGCTGCTCGGCTCCCGCGCGCGCGTCGTGCCCTGCGCCGACTTCGACGAGCTGTTTCGCAGCGCCGAGACGGGCCGCTCGCGTTACGCGCTGGCGCCGGTCGAGAACACCATCGCGGGATCGATCCACCGGGTGCACGACCTGCTCCTCGACTCCCCCCTCCGAGTGGTCGGCGAGGCGATCGTCCGGATCGCGCACCACCTGATCGCCCTTCCGGGGGTCGGCCTGTCCGAGGTGCGACGTGTCTACTCCCACCCCGTGGCGCTCGCGCAGTGCGAGAGGTTCTTCCGGGACCACCCCCGTCTGACCAGGCTCGCGACCCACGACACCGCCGGCAGCGTCCGTCTCCTGCGCGAGCGGGGAGCACGGGACGCGGCCGCGGTCGCCTCGGAGCTCGCCGCCCGCCTCCACCGGGGGCGGGTCATCAGGCGCCACCTGGAGGACCACCGGGCCAACTTCACCCGCTTCTTCCTCCTGTCGCGCGAGGGCCGTCCCCTCGGCCGCCCGGACAAGACCTCCGTCCTGTTCTCGACCGCCCATGCCCCGGGGGCCCTGTTCCGGTGCATGGCGGTGTTCGCGTTACGCGACATCAACCTGACCAAGATCGAGTCGCGGCCGCTGGTGGGTCGCCCGTGGGAATACGTGTTCCATCTCGATTTCGAGGGATCCGAGGCGGAGGAGCGGTGCCGCAACGCCCTCGCGAACCTGCGGGAGGTGTGCCGCTTCGTCCGAGTCCTGGGCTCGTACCGGCGGGCCCGGACCCCTCCCGCGTGAGCCCGTCCCGCCGGCCGGCGCCGTCGCCCGGCCGGCGCTCCGCAGCCTGCCCCTCAACGCCGGTCGCCGTCCGCCAGCACGCGGTCGGTGCCGCGCGCCAGGCTCTTCCCGCAGGTGGTGGGGATGAGTCCGGGACGGCCCCGCACGCGCCGCGCGCTCACCGTCACGGTCTCCCCGGAGCGCGGCCGCAGCGGAACTCCTCCGGCGATGCTCCCCACCCGGGCCTTGGGCCCCTGCAGGTCGGCGAGGATGGCGACGCTCCGCCCGACCCGGGCCGCCGCGCCGCGGTCCCGGAGATCATCCGGGCGTGGAATGCCCGCGTGCCGTGCGACAGGCTGAGCCGGGCGACGTCCGCCCCCGCCCGGAGCAGGGAGATGAGGGCCCGCGCCGACATCCCGGCCGGGCCCACGGTGGCGATGATCTTCGTTCGTCCCTACGGAAGAAGAAGGGGCGGGGGCGCCGGCACCCCCGCCCCGCGAGCGTAGCGGCCCGACTCTCAGTGGCAGCCGCAGCCCGTCGCGCATTCCGCGGCGGGGGCTGCGGACATCGCCGCGGCCGGCGCCCGATCCCGCGGCGCGTCCGCCGCGACCGGCGGCGCCGCTGGCCGTGCCTCGGCCGGCACGGGCTCCGCAGGCGCGCCGAGCGGCACCTCCTTGCCCGCCGCGTAGATGGGGTGCCGGCCCTTCTCCCTGAACCACTGGGCGGTCGTGTGGGTGGAGAACATCTTCTCGACGATCTGTCTCCAGCCGACCCCGGTGTTGTAGGCGCAGAAGGAGACCTCGCCGAGCTGCGTGCCGTACGGGATGATGCACATCTCGGTGCGGCGGAAGTCATAGTTGAACAGATCCTGGAACCACATTCCGGCCACCATCATCACCCGCCATCTGTAGCGCGCCCTCTCGGCCAGGCGCAGTCTTCCGCCGTTGTGCCCGTCGATGATCTTGATGACCTCCCAGAGGTTGAGGCCCTCGGGCATCTCGCTGAAGCGCGCGTTGCGCAGGACGGACAGGATGAACTGCATCGCGGTGAGCGACCTCGAGCGGCAGGTGTCGGTGATCAGCTTCATGTCCTCGAGCACCCTGTCGGTGTCCATGATCTGCGGGAAGGGAACCGCCTGCTTGGTCTGCTCGTTGATCAGCAGCAGGGTGCCGATGCCACAATTGGGATGGCACCCGCACTTCAGGGCGCCCCATTCCGCCTCCAGGCCGTCGAGCTGATCCCGCAAGTCCGAGAACGGCCCCGATGCGGACAGCGGGTACCAGTCGCGCAGCGGCTCGGTGATCCCGAGCTGGTCCTTCACGTCGCGTGCCAGATGAGAGAGCGTGTAGCGCTGCCGCATGCGCGTCTCATCGTCGATGTCCTCGTCCCGGCCCGTGAAGGAGACCGGCTGGAACGACACGGCGTTGATCTTGTCGATATTCTCGATGGCGAACTTCACGATCGGCCCCACCTGGTCGTCGTTGACCGTGTTGACGATGGTGACCACCAGGGTGACGTCGATGCCGACCGCCTTCATGTTCGCCAGGGCGCGCTTCTTGACGTCGAACAGGTTCCCGACGCCCCGGTGGTTGTTGGCCTCGTTGCTGACCCCGTCGAACTGCAGGTATGCCAGCCGCAGGCCCGCGGCCTTGGCGCGGCGCGCGAAGTCGATGTCCTGCGCGAAGCGGATGCCGTTGGTCGCGCACTGGACGCTCTGGTAGCCGATCCTGCGGGCGTAGGCGATGGCCTCCAGGAAGTAGGGCGACAGGGTCGGCTCGCCTCCCGAGAACTGCACCGACATCTGGCGCCGCGGCTTGACGTTGATGGAGTTGTCGAGGATCTGGCGGATGTCGTCCCAGGTCAGCTCGTGCACGTAGCCTACCTGGTTGGCGTCCATGAAGCACGGGTTGCACATCATGTTGCAACGGTTGGTGAGGTCGACCGTGAGCACCGCGCCGCGCCCGTACTTCACCGTGGACGAGCCGTGGTTGTGGAAGGGGTCGGGGGCCATCCGGTAGTCCCGACCGGGGTACAGCTTCTCCATGCGGCGCAGGAACTCGGCGTCGATCGCCATGATGTCCTCGCAGCGGCCGTGACGCGGGCAGTCCTTCAGCATCCAGATCTGCCCGCCCCGCTCGACGATCCGCGCCCTGACCTCGCCGGGCTTCCCCTCGATCAGCGCCTTCCAGTCGCTCTCGCCCGAGAGGATCCTGTCGCGGACCTCCCTGACGCACCGCGGGCAGAGGGAATCGGTCTCCCGCGGGAACCCCAGCTGCGGGAAGCTGCGCTCCTTGCTCTTCAACAGCGGCGCCGGCGCCCATTTCGGGTGGAACGAGCCGTAGGGAACGCGCCTGTTGATCGCTTGGAACGCATGCCACACGAGGTTGGCGAGGCCTTTCAGGCCCACCCCGACGATGACGTTCGGACGCAGGTAGCGCGTGATGCCCCGCTTCGTCCCGCCCGGCGGGACCCCCCTCGAAGCGTCCCCGCTCGTCCCGGGTGATACGGACCGCAGATCGGGAGCCCTTCTCCCGACGCCCCTCTGATCCTCGACCCGAGCCACAGCCTGGCTCATAACCACTCCTCCTATGAGGAAACCTTCGGTTCCGACCGTTGGATCCACGCCGGCGCGATCACGGCCGCGCCTCTTCCGAGCCCGAGCCGGTCGCGATGGCGACCGGGGAGTACGATCGTGCCTTCTGCTGAAACCTCCTGACGTCCCTCCTGTCCAGCCGCGCGGACACGCCGCGGATCCGGGCGTGGGCCCGCGCGCGCCCCAGCGCGTGCGCGCACAGCGAGGCGCCGCTCAGGTGCACGGGCAGGGACACCCTGGCGCGGCCCAGCGCCCGAGACCGGCCGCCGTCCCGCAGGCGCTCGCCGCCCGCGATCAGCGAGCGGGACCCGGCGCCGAGGACCCTGGCCAGCTCCAGGGTGGAGGTCCACGGCGCGCCCTCCTCGCCGGCGTCCCAGGTCCGGTTGGCGCGCAGATCCGCGAGGAACTCATCGCGCGTGCGGGCGAAGGAGACGGTGACCGTCCGGCCGACGCGGGAGGGCCCGTGCGAGCCGCTCCCCGCGGTGATCCCGAAGGGGCGGTTCCCGAAGACCTCCCGGACGAGGCGGGCCAGCAGCGCGCGGTGCGCCCGGCCGAGCGAGCCGCTCCGGATCTCGAAGCGGTCCGCGAGGCGAAGGATGTCGCGGATCCGACCGACCCAGCGGGCGTCCGCCCGGTGCTCCCCGAGGAACGCGCCCAGGGACCACAGGATCCCCTCCTCGCGCAGACAGGCCAGCAGGTCCTGAAGGTCGCCCCTCGAGCGC
This sequence comes from Acidobacteriota bacterium, assembly GCA_046758905.1. GTDB lineage: Bacteria > Acidobacteriota > Polarisedimenticolia > Gp22-AA2 > Gp22-AA2 > JBHIBC01. The sequence goes on from JBHIBC010000037.1 coordinate 4,125, forward strand.
TGTACCTCCCGGTGCTGGGCCTCAGTGATGTCGTACAGGAGCAGGCGCAGGCGCGTCCGGCTGCGCGGGTCGAGCACCGTCACCTCCTCCGAGATCATGAAGTCTCCCGCGCCCGGATGGCGGTCCAGGAACTCCAGGCAGCCGTCGATGGTGTCGAGATCGGTCAGGGTCACCAGGTCCATCCCGCGCCGTCTCGCCCTCGCGTAGATCCGCTCGGGCTCGCCGCAGCCTCCGGGCGGCCCGGAGAGCCTGAAGTGTCCCGGCCCCGAATGCCTGGAGTGCACGTGCAGATCGGCGCGGAACAGGCGGCGCCGGGGGTCGCTCCGGGGGGGCGAAGCGGATGAAATGGACCCGGTTGGTCCGAAAGACGCCAAGATCAAGCCCTTTTCGGCCTCCACGAGTTGGCCTGGAGCATGTCCTCGAGCGTGGTCTGCTCGAGGATGGACGCGACCCTTCGCTGCACCCGGGAGAATACGCGCCTCACGTGGCAGCGGTGCCGCCGGCCCCGGGCCCTCAGGTGGTCGAGGCAGCGGTGGAACTCGATCGGTCCCTGAAGCGCCTCGACGATCTCGCGCAGCGTAATCCGGCGCGCCGGGCGGGCCAGCCGGAAGCCGCCGCGGAAGCCGCGCCGCGAACGGATGAGGCCCTTCGTGGCGAGCTTCTGGAAGATCTTGGACAGGAATGTCTCCGGGATCGCCGTCGCCCGCGAGATCTCGCGGATGAGCGCCGGCTCGTCGCGTCCGTGACGGGCGAGATACAGGATGCCCTCGATGCCGTACTCGACGCCCCTGGTCAGCTGCACCGTCCGTGCCCCTCTCTGCGAACCGCAGGACGATCCTGTAAGTCCTTTTCTATCAGAGCCCAACGCGGCTGTCAAGAGGCCCGAAGGCCGGGGCCTGCCCCTGCCCCCCGACGCGGCCCGCGAGCGGCGTCAGGCGCCGCCCTCCCCGCCCCGGATGCCGTACGCGCGCATCTTGCGGTACAGGTTGCTCCGCTCCAGGCCCAGCAGCTCCGCCGCCCGCACCACGTTTCCCCCGGCCTCCCGGAGCTTCCTGAGGATGAACTCCCTCTCGAACTTCTCCCGGCCCTCGCGCAGCGACGAGAACCCGCTGAAGGGGTCGGCCGCGGGGCTCCGCTCACCGCGCATCGGCTCCGGCAGATCGTCCAGCGTGATGGTGTCCCCCTGCGCCATGATCACCAGGCGCTCCATCAGGTTCTTCAGCTCGCGGACGTTCCCCGGCCAGCGGTGGGACCTCAGGACGGGGAGGGTCTCGGCCGCCAGCCGCTTCACCCGGCCGTACTGCCTGGAGAAGTGCTCGACGAAGTGGGCGGCGAGGAGCGGGATGTCCTGGACCCGCTCCCGCAGGGGCGGGACGGTCAGCGGGATCACGTTCAGTCGGAAGTAGAGGTCCTCCCGGAACCGACCGGCGGCGATCTCCTTCGAGAGGTCCTTGTTGGTGGCCGCGATCACGCGCACGTTCACGCGTACGGTCCCACCCCCCACCGGCTCGAAGGCCTGCTCCTGCAGGACCCGCAGCACCTTGGCCTGCGTCCGCAGCGACATGTCGCCGATCTCGTCCAGGAACAGCGTGCCGCCGTCCGCGAGGAGGAACCGGCCCGGCTTGGAGGCCACGGCGCCCGTGAAGGCGCCCTTCACGTGGCCGAACAGCTCGCTCTCGATCAGATCCTCGGGGATGGCGGCGCAGTTCATCTCCACGAACGGCTCGTCGCGGCGCAGCGACTTGGCGTGGATGGTGCGCGCGACGAGCTCCTTGCCGGTGCCGTTCTCCCCGAAGATCAGGACCCTCCCCTGGGTCGGGGCGGTCAACTCGATCTGCTTCCTGAGGGCCGCGATCGCCCCGCTGTCGCCGATCAGCTCGTTCTCCCGCCGGAGCTGCTCCTTCAGGTTGAGGATCCGCGCGTCCTTCCTCCTGTCGGCGATGGCGTTCCTGAGCGTCAGGGCCACCTTCTCGAGCGACAGCGGCTTCTCGATGAAGTCGTAGGCCCCCAGCCTGCCGGCGCGGTGAGCCACCGGCACGTCGGCGTGACCGGAGATCATGACGACCCGGGGACAGGAGGGAAGAGAGACGATCTCCTCGAGGACCGAGAGCCCGTCGCGGCCGGGCAGCCAGACGTCGAGCAGGACGGCGTGGTACGGCTGGCGGCGCACCAGCTCCAGACAGCGCTCCCCGGACTCCGCGAGATCGACCGAATACCCCTCGTCCCTGAGGATGCTCCGGAGGGAGCTCCGGACCCCCTCCTCGTCATCCACGACGAGGACCCGCTCACCGGCCATGGTCCCGATTCTACTCCAGCGGCAGGCTCACGCCGCGTGGGCGGGCAGCTCGATCACGAAGCGGGCGCCGTGGGGGGGGTTGTCCTCCACGCGGATCCGGCCCCGATGGTCGGTGACGATGCGGTGCACGATGGCCAGCCCCAGCCCGCCCCCTTTCCGGGTCGAGAAGGACGGGAGGAAGAGCCGGTCGCGGTCCTCCGAGCGGATCCCCGGGCCGTCGTCGGCGACCTCGAGATGGACCGTCCCGGAGGCCGGATCCCGCCTGGCCCGGACCGTGACCTTTCCGCGCCCGCGGGTCGCCTGGATGGCGTTGTCCAGGAGGTTGACCAGGACCCGCTTCATCTGCTCGGGGTCGACCAGGATCTCGGGCAGGGCCGGCTCGCACTCGGCGACGATGGTGACCCGGGAGTGGAGGCCGTCGTACAGCGATACCGCCTCCTCCACCACTCGGGCCAGAGCGGTCGGGACGGGGCGCGGCTCAGGCAACCGCGCGAAACGGCTGAACTCGTCCACCAGGTTCTTGAGGGCCGACACCTCGCGCACGATCGCCGCCGTCCCCTCCTCGACGATCTCATCCAGGTCGCCGCCCCGCTCGGCGTACTTCTTGTGGATCCGCTCGGCGGAGAGCTGGATGGGGGTCAGCGGATTCTTGATCTCGTGCGCCAGGCGGCGGGCAACCTCCCTCCAGGCGGCGATCTTCTGGGCCCTCATCAGGTCGGTCAGGTCCTCGATCACCAGGATGGCGCCGAGCGCCCCGCCCGCGTCGCCACGCAGGCCGCTGGCGCTCACGGCCAGCGTCAGCGCCCTCCGGTCGACCGCCAGCTCGATCTGGCGCGCCCCGCTCCGGCCGCCCGCGGCGGCCTCCGCCACCGCCGCCTCGACGGCCTCGCGGGCGGGCGTCGGCAGGAGGGGGGCCAGCCTCCTGCCCACCGGGTGGGGTCCCGACTCCAGCGCCAGGAGGGACATGGCGGACCGGTTGATCGTCGTGACGCGCCCCGCGCGATCCAGGGAGACGACCCCCGTCGAGATGTTCTGCAGCAGCGTCTCGATGTACCGGCGCCGCTCCATGAGCTCCTGGTTGCTCCGCGACAGCTCCAGGTTGCGGCGCTCGATCATCTCCTTCCCGGCCTTGAGCTGCGCGGTCATCTCGTTGAAGGAGTCCACGAGGATCCCCAGCTCGTCTCCGGCCTCGACCCGGACCCGATAGTCCAGATCGCCGGAGGAGATCGCCCGGGTCCCCTGCGCCAGCGACTGGATCGGCTCGGTGATGCGACGCGCCAGATAGAGCCCGACCCAGGTGACCGAGAAGAGCACCAGCAGCGTGATCAGGGCGAAGACCAGGATGTACAGCCTCTTGATCAGCCCTTTCTGGGCCCGGATCTGGCGGTACTCCTCGTTGCTGCGGACCACGTCGCGCACCAGCCCCGCCAGGTTGCGGGGGACGTAGGTGCCGACCGTGACGACCGCCGAGACCGGCTCCCCGGGGCCGGCGCGGACCGGGTGCCCCGTCTGGATGAGCAGCCCGGCCCGGAACTCCGAGGTGAGCTCGAACGGCTCCCCCGCGAACGCGGCCCTGCGCCGATCGGAGGGGACCTCCGGCAGGTCGCCCGCCGCGGGCACCAGGGGATCGATGACCAGGAAAGGAGGCTCCTCGCCCAGGTCGACCGAGATCAGGTCGAGGTCGTACTCGCGCAGCAGCTCCCCCATCGCCTTATGGATGTCCTCGTCCGCCGACGGGGGCAGCAGTCCCCGCTCGCGAAGCCTCTCGCCCACTTTCCGGGAGAACGCGGCTCCGCGGCCCTGCGCCTCGTCGTAGAACGAGTTGACGATCTCCTCCGAGGCGCTGGTCAAGCGGTCCATCGGCTCGTTGAACCAGCGGTCGATGCTGCGCTGGATCAGGTGCAGGGCGGTGTAGAAGATGATCCCGGACGGGACGAGCCACAGCAGGAGCAGGGAGAAGACCAGCTTGGTGCGGAAGCGCGAACCGAGGATACCGCGGCGCCGCTCCACCAGCGCCTTGATCAGGTTGCGCATCAGCAGCGTCAGCAGCGTCAGGACCAGGATGGCGTTGGTCAGGAGGAGGGCCGACAGCAGGACCACCGAATTCGTCAGGTACGGCCAGGAGAAGTGGGCGGCCTTGCGCAGCGTGAGGTAGCCGCCCAGGAACACGAGCACCAGGACGAAGACGCCCAGGAGGACGACGCGGTCCGTGCGGATCCGCGGCCGGGCGGGACGACCGCCGCGCTCAGGGCCCTTGGACACCGGGGGTCCCCCCGTCCGGCCCTATCGGCACTCGCACCCAGGCGGTGTCGAGCGGCCAGGGGATGAGGTAGAAGCGCCAGACCAGGCCGAGCTCGGCCTTCGCCTTGAGGTAGTAATCCTGACCCGAGGAGAGGAGGTCGGCCCCCCCGAGGGGCACCCCGTCGAGCACGGTCATGAACTCGCGCATCTCCCGCTCGTCGCTCGTGACCCGGGTCTGCTGGACCTCGCCGTTGACGCGCCGCGTCAGGGAGTACTCGCGTGTCAGGGCGTCGCGGCGCACCGTGTGGCGGATGCGATCCTTGATCAGCGCCTGGTCGGGCAGGCCGGGCCGCCGCCGATACAGGTGCAGCCGGTACCCGATGGTGGTCTCGAGCCCGGCGGCGATCTCGTCGAGGATCTTGGGGGTGAGTCCGCCCTGCAGGCGAGCGAAGGCGCGGATCGTGTCCCCGTCGCGCACCGCCCTGACGTCCTCGAGCGTCGGGCCGTCGGCGAGGGCCGACCCCGAGACGGCCGCGAGACCTGCCGCGGCCACGGCGAGAGCGAGCTTCATTCTCACGATCCGGGTCGGCGCGCCCGGCGCGGCCCGGACATCGCGTGCGGGGACCCGGCGCACATCGGCGATCGGCAGTCTACCGGAGTGCGACCCGCGGTGACAAGGGGATGGGACGGGAGGCGATCAGGCGGTCAGCGCCACGCCCCGGGGCACGAGGCGGTCGCTGATCTGGGCGAAACGAGCGATCTGCGAGGGCGTGAGCCGGCGGTCCGAGGCGGCGAGCGACCAGGCGCTGCGCTCGCGCAGGATCCGGGCGATCAGGGCCGCGTGCAGCTCGTGTCCGCCCTTGAAGACGATGACGTGCGCGCGCAGAGGCGCGCCGAGGAGCGCCAGGTCGCCGATCAGGTCGAGGACCTTGTGCCGCACGAACTCGTCCCGGTAGCGCAGCGTTCCGTTCATGACCCCGACCTCGCCCACGACGAGGGCGTTGCTCAACGACCCGCCCCGCGCGAGTCCGGACCGCCGCATCGCCTCCACCTCGCTCAGCAGACAGAAGGTGCGCGCCGCGGCGATGGAGTCGGCGTACCGCTCCTCGGTGATCCGCGTCGTGACGGCCTGATAGCCGATCGCCGGGTGGGGGAAATCGATCGCGTAGGTCGCCTCGAACTCGTTGGCGGGCAGTGCCAGGATCTCCTTCCCGCCCATGCGGACCGAGATCGGCCGCAACAGGCTCAGGCGACGCCGGGGCGTCCCCAGCCGCCTGAGCCCCGCCGAGCGGATCGCCCGCACGAACGGCAGAGCGCTGCCGTCCAGGATCGGGACCTCCGGGCCGTCGATCTCGATGCGCGCGTTGTCGACCCCGAGGCCGCTCAGCGCCGACAGCAGGTGCTCCACCGTCGACACCTCCACGCCGTCGCGGGCCAGCGTGGTGGCGTAGCGCGAACTCCGGAGGAAGGCGTGCGACGCCGGGATCTCGACCCCCGCGGCGTCGGTGCGCTCGAAGATGATGCCGCTGTCCGCGCCTGCCGGGAGGAGCTTCAGGCGCACGCCGGCCGCCGAGTGCAGCCCGGTCCCCTCGATCCGGACCGCCCGCGCCAGCGTCTGCTGATACCTTCCGGCCAATCGTCCCTCCCGGCGCCGGGGATCGCGCGGCGCACCGTCGAGACCGTTGTGCAGCCTCCGTGCCAGCCGGTCAGCTCCTCCGGTCGATGAGGTTAAGCCTTTTCGGTCCAGTGAGTTGCATCGTCCAGCCGAGTTCGGCTCCAGGGCTACGGTCGCCGAGATTGTCGCAACCACGCCACAGCATGGTGTGGCGATCCTGCCATCGCGGCCCCGTTTGACACCCCCGGCACCCTATGCTATTTTCTGCCGGCCCGCAGCGATGTCGAACGCCTTCGCCGCCCCCGAGAGCCTCGATCCTTCAGGCGTACCCTCGGCGACCCGGAGGAACGTGCCGCCCCGAGGGTGGGGGCGGAAAATGAACGGATGAGCACCGGCCGGCTCCGGGATCGCGTCGAACAGGAGGCGAACCGCCTCCTCCGCGAGCGCCTCTCCCGGGTGCGCCGCTCCCTCGAGGAGGCCCTCGGCCGGCTCGGCGCCCCGATGCGCATTCCTTTGACCCCGGGCGAGTGGGGCGCGGCGGGGGGCACGGGACATCTGGACACGCTGCGCGACGCCGCCGATGCGATGGCCCGCGGGAGGACCCGGCGCGAGATCCTGACCGCGCTGTTGGACGCCGCCGCCGCCTTCTATTCCCGCACCGCGCTGTTCATCCTGAGGGGCACCACGCTCACCGGCTGGTCGGGCCTCGGCTTCATGGGCGAAGGGGGGTTCGGCAGCCGGGACCTCCCCCGCGTGACGCTGCAGTCGGACGGGGGCCACCTGATGGCGCTGGCGATCAGGAACCGCTCGCTGGCGACCTCGGGACAGGAGGGCCCGGGCAGCGAGATCGCCGACTCCCTCGGCGGCGTGCGGCCGCGCGAGGCGAGCGCGGTGCCGATCCTGGTCCGGAGCCGGCCCGTGGCCGTCCTGTACGGCGACACGGGCACCGGCGCCGGGCCCGGGACCGGGCTGGCGCTCGAGATCCTCGCCCGCTTCGCCGGGCTCGCGATGGAGCGCCTGGCGGGATACCAGGCCCAGGCGGGGCGGGCCCACGCCGGGGCCATCCCGGCCGCACCCGATGCGGCCCGCCCCCCGGCTCGCAAGCGGGACGCTCCGCCGCCGAGCGTCCCGCCGACCCCTCCTGAGGAGGCGGAGATCCAGGCGCTCATCGGCGAGATCGACGCGCACCCGAGACGCACCTCGGGCGACGACGGCCTGTCCGACGAGCAGAAACGGATGCTGGGGGACGCGCGCCGCTTCGCCCGGCTCTTGGTGTCCGAGCTGCTGCTGTACAATGAGGAGGCCGTCATGCAGGGTCGCAGGAACCGGGACATCTACAGGCGGCTTCGCAGGGAGATCGACCGCAGCCGGCAGGCCTATGAGGCGCGCATCGCCGGGCACCCCGTCCGCTCGCCCGACTTCTTCCAGGACGAGCTGATCCGGGTGCTGGCCCAGGGGGACCCCGGCGTCCTCGGCAACTGACCTTCGCCGCGCCGGCCTAGGCGTGCCCGCCGAGGGCGGCGAGCAGTCTGCCGTGGATCCCCCCGAACGCCCCGTTCGACATCACCAGGACGACGTCGTCCCGCTCGGCCTCCCGGGCCACGCGCGCGACGATCCGCTCGACGCCGGGAATGTAATGCGCCCTCTTGCCGCGCGCCCTGAGATCCGCCACCAAGCGCTCCGAGGAGAAGCGTTGCCCTTCGGGAGCCCGTTCCGGGTGATCCACGGCCGCGATGACGATGCGGTCGGCCTCGTCGAAGCTCCTAGCGTACTCGGCCTGGAACACGCTGCGGCGGGTCGTGTTGGTGCGCGGCTCGAAGATTGCCCAGAGGCGCCGCCGCGGGAAGCGCTCGCGCGTGCCCGCGATGGTCATCCGCACCGCAGTCGGGTGGTGCGCGAAGTCGTCCAGAACCGTGACGCCCCGGGCGGCGCCCACCACCTCCTGCCTGCGCTTCACCCCGCTGAAGGTCGCGAGCCCCCTGCCGACGGCCTGGGGGGACAGCCCGCGCGCGTCGGCGACCGCCACCACCGAGAGCAGGTTGCGGAGATTCTGAGGCCCGGTGAGGACGGTCGCGACGGTGGCGTAGGGACGGCCGTCCCGGCGGACCTCCACCTCCATGCCGTCGGGACCGGACGATCGCAGGACTCCCCGCCATCCGACGCCCTCGCCGTAGCCGTAGCCGAGGCTCCGGCCGCGGCACTCCTGCGCCGCCCGGCGCACCCTCGGGTCGTCGTCGCAGTAGACGAGCAGACCGTCCCGCGGCAGCAGACGCACGAACCTCCCGAACGCCTGCTGGATCGACTCCAGGTCGGGGTACATCTCGGCGTGGTCGTACTCGATGGAGGTCAGGATCCCGGTGCGCGGCCGGTAGTGCAGGAACTTCGGGCCCTTGTCGAAGAATGCGGTCTCGTACTCGTCCCCCTCGATGACGAAGTCCTCGCCCCGCCCCAGCCCGTAGGAGCGGCCGAAGTCGCATAGAACCCCGCCCACCAGGAACGACGGGTCGCGCTCCGCCGCGGCCAGCACCCAGGCCATCAGGGCCGCGGTGGAGGTCTTGCCGTGCGTCCCGGTCACGACGATCGGGTGGCGACCCTCGAGGAACAGCCGCCCGATGGCCTGCGGCATGCTCAGGTACGGGATGCCTCGTTCGGCCGCGGCGACCGCCTCGGGGTTGTCCTTGGTGGCGATGTTCCCGACGACGACCAGGTCCGGGCGGTCGTCCAGGTGCTCGGACCGGTAGCCCTCGAGCACCGGGATCCCCTTGTCCCGGAGCATGGTGCTCATGGGCGGGTACGCCGCCGCGTCGGATCCGCGCACCTCGAAGCCCGCGTCCGCGAGCAGCCCCGCCAGGGACCCCATGCCGGTGCCGCAGATCCCGATGAGGTGCACGCGGCGTATGGGGGAGCGGGAGCCGGGAGCGGTCATGGGGAGGGAGCCCTCGCGGCCCGCGGCGCCCCGGCGGGGCCGGCGGGGGGACGAGGTCGAATCAGAGGCCGCCGACCCCCTCGCGGGTCGCGAGCGCGAGGGTCTCGTCGGTGATCAGGCCGATCTTCTCGGCGCCGCCGGCCTTGAGCTGGTCGATGACGTTGACGACGTACTGGTAGGGGACCTCATCCTCGGCCTGGAAGAAGACGACCTTCTCCCGCCGCCCCTTCATCAGCTCGCCGATCCGCTCCCCGACCGAGTCGGGCGCCCCGGGGAGCTCCTCCTGGTTCAGGAACACCCTGGGGTTCTCGGCCGGGCCGCGGACCGTCAGGATCAGCTGGTCCGCGGCCTGGGCCTCGGTCGCGGTCTCGGCCGTCGCCTTGGGCGGCACCGCGAGATCGAGCGCCCGGCTGAGCATCGGCGTGACCACCATGAAGATGATCAGCAGCACCAGGACGATGTCGACGAACGGGGTGACGTTGATGTCCGACTTCGTCCCCGAGGTTCCAGCCTGCATGGCCATGGCCGCGATCCTCCCCCGGCTACTCGGCCCCGGGGATCTTCTCGGTCACCAGCGAGACCTCCCCGAACCCGGCCTCGTTCGTCTCGATCATCACGGCGCGGACGTCGCCGTAGGTCATCGAGCGGTCCGCCTTGATGAGCACGCTCTTGTCGGGCATCCGATCGTAGATCTCGCTCATCTCCGCGAGGTATTGGTCGCGCGCCACCGGCTTGCGCTGCACGTAGATCGTCTTGACGTCCCTGAGCGAGACGACGATGGCGTGGGTCTCGTCGTCCTCATGCTTCGTGCTGTTCCTCGCGTACGGGAGGTTGATCTGGATCCCCTCCTGCAGCATCGGCGTGACCACCATGAAGATGATCAGGAGGACGAGGCAGATGTCGACGAACGGCGTGACGTTGATGTCGGAGGTGACGCCCCGGCTAGGGCCGGTTTGCATTGCCATTGGCGGCGGTCCCTCCTTGACGCTTCAGGAAGAAGTCGATCAGCTCCGACGAGGAGTTGGCCATCTCGATGCCGAAGAACTCGATCTGACCCGTGAAGTAGTTGAACATCCAGACCGCGGGGATGGCCACGCCCAGCCCGACGGCGGTGTTGATCAGCGCCTCGGCGATCCCGGCCGAGACGGCGCCGATGCCGCCCGACCCGGTGGCGGCCATGCCGGTGAACGCGTTGATGATGCCGATGACGGTCCCCAGCAGGCCGACGAAGGGGGCCGTCGCCCCGATGGTCGCCAGCCCGCCCAGGCCGCGCTTCATCTCGGCCGTGGTCAGTGCCGCGGCGCGCTCCACCGCCAGGCGGACGGATTCGACCGCGTCGTGGCCCGCCTCCTCGTCCCTCTCGAACAGGAACTGCTGCAGGCCCGCGGAGAGCACCTTCGCCAGGTGGCTCTTGTTGTAACGCCGCGCCGCCTCCACCGCCGCGCGGTAGTCTCCCTCGCGCAGCGCCTTGGTGGCGATCGGCAGGTATTCGATCGACTGCTTCTTTGCCGCCCGGTAGAGCAGCAGCCTCTCGATGAACACGCCCACGGAGTAAATCGACATCCCCAGCATGAAGACCGCGATGGCCTTCGCCAGGAACCCCATCTGGTGCCAGATGTCGACTATCGAGTGCCCCATCATTGGCCGAGTCCTCCTTCCTTCTCCCTGACTCTAGAGTATCACTGCAAAACGAAGTCGACGACCACGGTGAAATAGACGTCGACCGGCTTACCGTTCTGGAGGCCCGGCTTGTAGCGCCACTGCCGCACCGCGGCGATGGCCGCCTCGTCGAAGCCGAACTTCGATCCCGGAGACTTGAGCACCGTGATGTTGCCGACGGTCCCGTCCTTGCGGATGACCGCCTGGAGGATCACCTGCCCCTGGATCTTCGCCTTGCGGGCGATCTCGGGATACTTGGGCCTCACCTTGCTGGAGGGGATCAGCTCGGGGTTGGTGACGCCGCCGATGCCGGCGTACAGCGGCTGGTCGCCGCCTAGCAGGCCGCCCTCGACGCCGCCCAGCATCCCGCCCAGCACGCCGCCGACCACGCCGCCGACCACGCCGCCGACCACGCCGCCCTCGACCCCGCCCTCGACCCCGCCCTCGACCCCGTAGTCCTCACCGAAGTCCTCCTCCTCGGGGGCCTCGATCGGGACCGGCTTCTCCTCCGGGACGACGGTCGGCTGCACCAGCTCGGCCGGCTTCGGGATCTCCTGCGGCTTGACCCTGGTCGTCTTCTTCCTCCTGCGGGGCGGCGGGGGGGGCGGCGGAGGCGGGGGGGGCGGCGCCGCCACGAAGGAGATCGTGATCGGGGGAGCCGGCACGGACTCGATGGTCATGAACGACGCGATGATCAGTCCGCCGAAGACGATCCCGTGCACGAACAACGCGACCGGGAAGGTCAGCCACCGGCGGGTCCTTCTCTTCCTCTTCGTGGATATGACGACCGTCTCGAACACGAAGGCTCCCTCATTCGGCCGCGACCGGGGCCTCGCGGCGCGCCGATGACTCGCGCGCCGCCCCGCTCGGGCGTCCTACTTCTTGGCCATCACCTCTTTGCGCATCCGCAGGGCGAGCTTGAGATTCTTGTCCGCCTCCTGCGTCCACTTGGCGTAGTCCTCGTTGTTGCCGAGCTGTGCGGCGATCTTCGCTTTCTCCCTGAACAGCAGGTTGATGTAGGAGACCGCCTCGAAGTAGTTCTCCCGCAAGTCGGTCGCCTGCCTGAGGTAGTCGAGGCCCATCTCGATCAGCTCCTTGCGCCGGTCGAGGTCCAGCATCAGCCCCGCGTGGTACACCTTGTCCCAGCAGAGGACGCCGATGGTGTAGAACGCCTCGGGGCTGTCCCTCTCGATCTCGGCCCTCTTCTTGTACCACTCGAAGGAGTTGTCGAAGTCGCCCTTCTTCGCGTAGATCATGCCGAGGCGCTGCATCAGCTCGGAGGCGCGTGCCGGGTCCTCTCCGCCGACGGCCTCGAGCTCGTCCTTGAAGAAATCCGCCGCCTCGTCGTAGCGCTCCGCCTGCAGGTAGACGGTCAGCAGGTGGTCCTTGGCCTCCTGGTTGCCCGGAGTGAAGTAGAGATACCGCTTCAGGTTGTCGATCGCCTCCTGCGAGTAATGCAGGTCTTTCCAGTGACGCGACCCGGGCTTGTAGAGCGCCATGTTGGCCAGGGCCGCGTGGTAGTACGCGATCCCCAGCTCGGGGTTCAGGTAGGTGGCGTACCGGTACCACTCGATGGCCTTGTCGTAGTCGCCGGCCTTGTAGAAGTCGTTGCCCTGCTTCGCGGCGTAGTTCGCCCGGAACCGGTCGACGGTCGCCTGGCAGCCGGCGAAGAGGAGCAGCAGGCCGACGGCGGCCAGGACGGGCGCCCTCCGCTCTCCCCTCATCGCTCGCTCCCCCGCCCGGGCGCCCCGTCTCCGGAGAGGCGCCGGGCCGCGATCCTCAAGCCTGTCTGGTTGTCGGGAGGCCGGCGATCGGCTGCCGACGAGGCTCGGGATGATAGCCCAATGCTACCAGTTTTGCCAGGGGATACAATAGCCGCGGCGGCCCGAACGCGCACTCCCCTCTGCATTCGATCCGCATCCCGGGAAGACGAAGGCGCCGCCGGCCGGCCGGCGGCGCCGCACCCGAGCCCGCGACGTCGGTCGGGGCTTCAGGCCCCCATGAGGTGTCCGCGCATCCCGTCGAGGGACATGCGCAGCTTGCCTAGCGCCTCCCTCTCCAGCTGCCGGACGCGTTCCTTGCTCAGCTTGAGGATCCGCGACACGGCCTCGAGCGTCAGCTCGCGGTCGTCCTTCATCCCGAAACGCCTCTCGATGATGTACCGCTCCCTCGCCGGCAGCTGGGTCAGGGCCCTCTTCAGAATGCGATCCACCTCGCGCCGGAGGATCTCCTTCTCTTGGCGGAAAGAATCGGGGTCGGAGATGAAGGCCTCCAGGCGCGTGTCCTCGTCGGGACTGACGAAGTCATCGTAGCTGGTGGCATATGGTAGAAGTCGACGCCACATGGGCCCCTCCTTTCTGAGCGATGCTCAGGTGCCCGGCGAAGGTAGCAACATACTTGCCAGATGAACGATTCCCGCCTCGGGCCGTGCGGCCGCGGCTCATACGCAGCGCGGCGCGACCATGAACTGATTGAAAACAGGCACCTTAGGCGTGGAGATAGAACCGCTGGAGTCGGGGGGTGCGGCGCGGCTGCGCCGGGGGCCGGGAGGTCGGTCGACCGTCGAAGGACTTTTTGGCACACCTGGGGAACAGGATGACTTTTTGACAGGTCACCCGCGCCTCCGCTACGATGGGCGCCCGTCGAGGTCCCTATGGAGACAGGCCAGGTCGCCGACCTCCTCGAGGAGATCGCGGCGCTGCTCGAGATCCGCGGCGACAACCCCTTCAGGGCGCGCGCCTACCTGAACGCCGCACGCACGCTGCGCTCGCTGGGGCGCAGCGTGGCGGAGCTGGTCGGCTCCGGAGAGCTGCCCCGGCTGAAGGGGATCGGCCCGAGCCTCTCCGAGAGCATCGCGACCCTGACGAGGACCGGGCGACTGCCCTACCTCGAGGAGCTCCGGGCCTCGGTGCCGCCCGCCCTCCTGGAGATCCTGGCCATCCCGGGGCTGGGGCCGAGGAAGGCCCGCGCCCTGATCGAGCGGCTCGAGGTGAGCAGCCTGGGCGAACTCGAGTACGCCTGCCATGAGAACCGCGTCTCGAGGCTGGAGGGGTTCGGCGCGAGGAGCCAGGAGAAGATCCTCGAGGGGATCCGGCGGGTCAAGGCTTATCGCGGGAGGTTCCTGCTCGGCGAGGCCCTAGGCCAGGCCGAGGAGATCGAGGCGGCCGTGGGTCCGCTCCCCGACGTGCGCCGGACCTGCGCCGCCGGCGCCCTGCGCCGCCGGGTGGAGACGGTGCAGGAGATCGTCCTCGTCGCCGCGAGTCCGGCCCCGGACCACTCCGCGGCCGCCTTCATCCGGCTCCCGCAGATCGCTTCCGTTCGGTCACGGGACGGGCGCTGGGTCGAGGCGTCCCTGGCGAGCGGGATCCCGGTCCGGCTCCGGCTGGTGGCGGAGGACCGTTTCGGCGCCGCCCTCCTGAGCGAGACCGGAAGCGCGGAGCACCTGGCGGCCCTCCGGGACCGGGCCAGGGGCGCCGGCCTTCGCCTGCGGGAGGACGGCCTCGAGCGCGGGGACGGCGCCCTCCCCGCCCCCGACGAGGAGGCGATCTACCGCGCCTTGGGGCTGCCGGTCATCCCGCCGGAGCTGCGCGAGGGCCGGGGCGAGATCGAGGCCGCGGCGGCCGGCTCGCTGCCGGATCTGGTCGCCGACCGCGACCTGCGCGGGATCCTCCACGTCCACTCCACCTGGAGCGACGGCCGGCTGTCGGTGGAGGAGATCGTCAGGCGTTGCGCCGGGCTGCAATGCGAGTACGTCGGGATCACCGATCACAGCCAGTCGGCGCGCTACGCGCGCGGTCTGACGCCCGAGTCCCTGCGACGCCAGCAGGAGGAGATCGACGGGGTCCGGGAGGCGTTTCCGCGCATCCGGGTCCTCAAGGGGAGTGAGGTGGACATCCTGCCGGACGGCAGCCTCGACTACCCGGATGAAGTCCTGCGGGGCCTCGACTTCACCGTCGTCTCGGTGCACTCGGCGTTTCGGCTCACCCGCGCCGAGCAGACGCGGCGGATCACCACGGCCCTGAGGAACCCGCGCGCCACCATCCTCGGCCACCCGACGGGGAGGCTGCTGCTCGCCCGCGACGCGTACGACGTGGACCTGGAGGAGGTCCTCAGGGTGGCGGCGGCCGAGGGCGTCTACCTCGAGCTGAACGCCCACCCGCGGCGCCTGGACCTCGATTCGGCCGCGTGTCGCCGCGCCCGCTCGCTCGGCGCCCGCTTCGCGATCGACCCGGACGCGCACGACGCGGCGGGGCTCACCGACACGCGCTTCGGGGTGGCGGTCGCGCGCAGGGCGGGCCTCGAGGCCGCCGATATCCTCAACACGCTTCCGGCGGCGCGCCTGCCGGACGCCCTGGCGCGCCGAGCCTGAGATGACCGCCCGCGCGCCCGCCGTGGCCCGGGGCCGGCGGCCCCCGCGCCTGCCCGCGATCCTGCGGGCGCTGCACCGGGCCCATCCCGACCCCCGGGTCGAGCTGGATCACGAGAGCCCGTTCCAGCTCCTGATCGCGACCATCCTCTCGGCGCAGTGCACGGATGCCCGGGTCAATCAGGTCACCCCCGGCCTGTTCCGCGCCTACCCGGACGCCGCCGCGCTGGCCCGCGCTCCCCTGCCGGCCCTCGAGGAGGCGATCCGGACGACCGGGTTCTTCCGCGCCAAGGCGCGCTCGATCCAGAACTGCTGCAGGGCGCTGGTGGAGCGGCACAGCGGCGAGGTGCCGCGCTCGATGGAGGAGCTGACCCGCCTCCCCGGGGTGGGGCGCAAGACGGCGAACGTGATCCTGGGCGCCGGCTACGGCATCTGCTCGGGGATCGTGGTGGACACGCACATGGGCCGCGTGGCGCGGCGGCTCGGGCTGACGCGGCAGAGCGACCCCGCGCGGGTCGAGCGGGACCTCATGCGCGTGGTGCCGCCCCGGGAGTGGATCTTCTTCTCCATCACCATGATCCTGCACGGGCGCTATGTCTGCCGGGCGGAGCGGCCCCGGTGCAGCGCCTGCGTCCTCGGCGCTCACTGCCCGTCCCGCCATCTCGAGCGCCGGGGGCCGCCCGTCACGCGAGGCCGCTCGGCGGCCCGCCGCTTTGCCCCTCCTCCTCGTCCTCGTCGACCCCGAGCCTGACGCCGGCCCGCGCCGCCTCGTGCATGGCGCGGCGCATCAGTCGCCAGTCGCGCAGCCGCCGGAGCAGCCTCCGGACGGCGGGGCTCTCGGCGCTGAGGAGCGCGATCCCCCCCAGGAGCAGGAGGAAGCCCGGCCCGGGCACCAGCGGGACCGCGAGAATCGCCCCGCCGGCGGTCAGCAGGCAGCCGATCGTCAGCCGGGCGACGCGGCTCGCCCGTCCCTTCCGGGCTCGCGAGGGGATCATGTGGGCGCGCATCAACGCGCGGGGGCGAACCCGCCGGTCGACTCCTCGGTGAGCTGGCCCACGTAGATGAGCCGCGCCTGCCCCTCGAGGTGGACGCCCGAAGGACGCCGGGGGTCGCCCTCGTAGCGGACCCGGATCGGCTCCCCTGAACGGGTCAGCAGGGATACGGAGCCGGTGGTCTTCCCCGAGGCCGCCGCGGCCAGAGCGGCGGCGACGCAACCGGTGCCGCAGGCGAGCGTCTCCCCCTCCACGCCGCGCTCGAACGTGCGGACCGACAGCGTGCCCCGATCCCAGGCCTGGACGAAATCGACGTTCACCCCGGACGGCGCAAAGCGCGGATGCGAGCGCAGGGCACGGCCGAGCGAGTCGATCGACTCGTCGCTGCGCAGCGCCCTGAAGACGACGAAGTGCGGGACGCCGGTGTCGACGAGGGTGCCGCGGATCGTCTCGCCCAGGACCTCGACCTCCACGGCGTCATCGAACCCCTTGGGCTCGGGCATCTCGAAGACGACCTCGACGCCCCTCACGGCGGCGTGGTGCACCATCCGGTCGCTCTCCATCGTCATGCGCGTCGGGGCCATCCCCTGCAGGTAGGCGAGCCGCGCGGCACAGCGGCCCCCGTTGCCGCAGAAGGTGGGCCGCCCGTCGGGGTTGAAGAAGCGCGCCCGCAGGTGCGCCCGGGGGGACGGCTCCAGGAGGATGACCCCGTCCGCCCCGACCGACAGGGCCCGGGCGCACAGGCGGCGGATATCCTCCCCCATCGACTCGACCCGCAGGGTCCCGGCGCGGTTGTCGAGGACGATGAAGTCGTTGCCCCCGGCCGACATCTTGAAGAACTCACCGAGCAGCGGCATGGGCTTCACTCCGGCGAAGGGCCCGGCTCCGCGGGGCCCTCCGGGGTGCGGGGCGCTTGTTCGACCTCCACCGGCAGGGCCTCCGACCTCTCCTCCGAGCGCGCGCTCTCGTTGGGTGGGGTCGCCGCGTCGAACGCGGACACGGCGTAATGATACCGCACCCCGCGTGCCGCGCTACCGTCGACGAAGGAGGTCTCCGCCGGCCCGGTCTCGCCCAGGAGGACGAAGCGCTCCCCCCCGTCCTCCCGCCGGTAGACCCGGTAGCCGCCCAGGTCGGGCTCCGAGTTGGGGAACCAGTAGACCTTGATGACCGCCCCCTCGGCGGCGACGGCGAGGCCGGCGGGGGACGAGGGCGGGTAGACGTCCAGCGGCCGGACCTCGACCTCCTCGCTGTCGGCGCTCTCGCGCTGCTGCCTCCCGGAGGCGGCGACCGCCCGCACCACGTAGCGGTAGGCCTCCCCGTACCGGAAGGCGGTGTCGACGTGCTCGGGGGCCGCGATCGGGGCCGGGTTGAGCGGGTGTTCCGGGAAGAAGGGCTCCGCCTCCGTCCGACGGTAGACGTTGTACGGTGCCCCGCCTTCCCCCGTCCCGCCCGGGCGCCACTGCAGCCGCACCTCGCCCTCGGCGGTCTCGACGTCCAGCGCCACGGGGGCCGGGGGCGGGGCCGCGACCTCGATCTGGACGGGCACCGGCAGCAGCGACCGCTCTCCCCCGCCCGCCACGATCGCGACGCTGTACAGGTAGCGTCGCGGGCCGCCGCGCTCCGCGAGGCGGAGCGGCTCGCCGTCCAGCGCCCGCAGCCGGCCGCCGGGCGCCGCCCGCTCCAGCGCCTCGCCGCGCAGCGAGGACACCACCTCCGCGTGCCTCTCGAACTGCCGCAGAAGGTAGCGCGACGAGACGGCCCCGACGCGCAGCTTGTCCGTCGCCGCCATCCTCAGGATCCGCAGCTCGCGCCCCTCGCCCGCGGCGGCGCCGCGATCGACGGCGATCTCGCCGCGCAGAACCACGTCGCTGCCGATCTGCCGCAGCCGGAGATCCTGGACCGGCGTGGGGCGGACCTTCACGGGAGGCAGAGGCCGTCCCCTCTTGCCGCATCCGGAGAGCCCCACGGCCGCGGCCAGGATCAGGGGCAGCGTTGGCGCGGCGCGGGGCAATGATGGGCGGGGCACCGATCTCGCTTCAGAGGATGTAGCGGCTCAGGTCCTGGTCCTTGACGATGTCGTCGAGCATCCGCCGCACGTAGCCGGCGTCGATCGTGACCCTCCTCTCCTTCATGTCCGGCGCCTCGAACGAGACCGCGTCGAGGAGCTTCTCCATGACCGTGTGCAGGCGCCGCGCCCCGATGTTCTCGCTGCGGTCGTTGACCTCGGCGGCCAGCTCGGAGATGGCGCGCACCGCGTCGTCGGTGAACACCAGCTCGATCCCCTCGGTGAGCAGCAGCGCCCGGTACTGCCGGACCAGGGCGTTCTGCGGCTCGGTGAGGATCCGCATGAACTCTCTGGCCCCCAGCGAGTGCAGCTCCACGCGGATCGGGAAGCGGCCCTGCAGCTCCGGGATGAGGTCGGACGGCTTGCTCACGTGGAAGGCGCCCGAGGCGATGAACAGGATGTGATCGGTGCGCACCAGGCCGTGCCGGGTGTTGACGGTCGTCCCCTCCACCAGCGGCAGGAGGTCGCGCTGCACCCCTTCGCGGCTGACCTCGGGGCCGCTCGAGCGCTCCCGGCCGGCGATCTTGTCGATCTCGTCGATGAAGATGATCCCCGACTGCTGGACCCGCTCCAGCGCCTGACGCTTCACCGCGTCGCGATCGATGAGCTTCTCCTCCTCCTCCCGCCGCAGGATCTCGCGGGCCTCCCGGATGCTGACCCGCCGGCGCCGCGTGCGCGACCCGAACAGCCCGGCCATCGAATCGCGCAGGTTCACGTCCATCTCCTCCAGCCCCGCCGCCCCGAAGATCCGGAAGGCCGGGAACGAGTCCTGCCGCACCTCGATCTCCACGGGACGGTCCTCCAGGTCGCCGCAGCGCAGCTGCAGCCGGAGCTTCTCGCGGCTGCGCTGGAACTGCTCCGCGGGCTCCGGGGGCTCCCCGGGCCGCGGCGACGGGGCGGGCAGCAGAAGTCCCAGCAGCCTCTCCTCGACACCGGCCCGCGCCCGGTCGTGGACCTCCTGCGACTTCTCCTCGCGCACCATCTCCACCGCCAGGTCGGCGAGGTCGCGCACCATCGACTCGACGTCGCGCCCCACGTAGCCGACCTCGGTGTACTTGGAGGCCTCGACCTTGATGAACGGGGAGTTCGTCAGGCGTGCCAGCCGGCGGGCGATCTCCGTCTTCCCCACCCCGGTCGGGCCGATCATGATGATGTTCTTCGGCGCCACCTCCTCGGCCATCTCCGGCGGCAGCTTGAGCCGGCGGGTGCGGTTGCGCAGCGCGATGGCCACCGCCCGCTTGGCCTTCTCCTGCCCGACGATGTAACGGTCCAGCTCGGCGACGATCTGCCGCGGCGTCAGGTCGGCGAACGCCCCGGCGAGCCCGGCCTCGGCCGCGCCCGCCTCTCCGGGGAGCAGGATGGCCATGCCTCAGAGTTCCTCGACGGTGATGCGATCGTTGGTATAGATGTCGATCTCCGCGGCGATCCGCAGGGCCTCCTCGACGATCTCGCGGGCGCCGAGGCCGGTCCGCCGGCTCAGGGCCCGCGCCGCCGCGAGGGCGCAGGAGCCGCCTGACCCGACCGCCATCAGCCCGTCGTCGGGCTCGATCAGGTCCCCCGTGCCCGACAGCAGGAACGAGCGGGCGTCGGACGCGACCATCAGCAGGGCCTCGAGCCGGCGCAGAGCACGGTCGGTCCGCCACTCGCGCGCCAGCTCGACCGCGGCGCGCTCCAGGTTCCCGTGGAACTCCTCCAGCCGCGACTCGAACCGGGTCATCAGCGCCAGCCCGTCGGCCGCGGTCCCCGCGAACCCCACGAGGACGCTGTCGTGGTACAGGCGGCGGATCTTCCTGGCGCCGTGCTTCATCACCGCCCGGTCGAGGGTAACCTGTCCGTCGGACCCCATCGCCACCTTGTCGCGATGGCGCACGCAAAGCACCGTCGTGGCGTGGATCTTCATCCGCGACCCCCCCGCCGCGCGCCGCGCCGGCGGCGCGCGTCCCTGCGGGCATTATCCCCCGCGCTCCGCGACGCGGTCAACGCGCGCGCCGCCCGGCCGGCCCCGGCGCGCGCGGGGCGCCCGCGCGCCGGCGCCCGGGCCCCGGAGATCCTCACCCGGGCATCGACGACGAACGAGCCCCGCCGGTCGCTGCCCACGATCAGGGGATTGACGTCGAGCTGCTCGATCTCGGGCTGATCGCCGGCCAACCGCCCGAGCCTGATGAGCGCCTCGACCAGGAACTCCTCGTCGGCGCGGGGTGTCCCGCGCGCGCCCGCCAGCAGCGGGTAGCCCCGGATCCCGTGCACCATCTCGCGGGCCTCGACATCGGTGATCGGCGCCCGGCGGAAGACCACGTCGCGCATCACCTCGACGTAGACCCCCCCGAGGCCGAACATCACCAGCGGCCCGAACTTCGGGTCCTGGGTGATCCCGAGGATCGTCTCGTGGCCGCCGCGGATCATCGCCTGGACCTGATACCGCAAGCGCGCGTCCCCGATCGCCGCCCGGATGGCGCGGCACGCGGCGGCCACCTCGTCGCCGTTGCGCAGATCGACCCTGACGGCGCCGCGCTCGGTCTTGTGGACGAGGCCCTCGACCTGCGCCTTGACCACGACCGGGTAGCCGATCGCGGATGCCGCCTCGATCGCCTCCGCGGGCGTCGTCACGGTGCGCGACGCCGCGATCGGGAAGCCGTAGGCGGCCAGCAGGTCGGCGGTCTCCTCGGGCGTGAGGTCCGGCCGCCCGGCGCGGGCCGCCGAGCGCAGCGCCCGCTCCGCCCGTCCCCGGTCGATGGACAGGGCAGGGACCCGCCCCGCCGGCCGCTCCCGGATCCGGCGGTAACGGTCCAGCCCGGCCATGGCGCGCGCCGCCTCCTCCGGGAACAGGTAGACGGGCACACCGGCGCGCCTCAGCTCCCGCACCCCCTGGCGCCCCTGCTCCGTCCCCATGAAGCAGGTCAGGATCGGCTTGCGGGCGCCGCGCGCCGCCGCGACGATGGAGCGCGCCACCTCGAGCGCGTTGATCATGATGGGCGAGACGAACAACACGATCAGTCCGTCGACCTCGGGGTCCTCCCGGAGGACCCGCAGCGCCGCCGCGTAGCGCGACGCGTCGGCGGAGGCGATCATGTCGATCGGGTTGCGCACGCTCGCCTCCGGCGCCAACACCCTGCGCAGCCTCGCCTGCGTCGCGCCCGACAGCTCGACGATGTCCAGCCCCAGCGTGGCGCAGGCGTCGGTGGCCATGATGGCGGGACCGCCGGCGTTGGTGAGGATCACCACCCGGTTGCCGGCCGGAAGCGGCTGGTGCGCGAACGCCGTGGCCAGGTTGAACATCTCGCTCATCGACCCGACCCGCAGCACGCCGCACTGCTCCAGCAGCGTGTCCACCGCGACCTCGGTACCCGCCAGGGCGCCGGTGTGCGAGAAGGCGGCGCGCGCCCCGGCCGCCGTGCGGCCCGCCTTGACCGCCAGGATCGGCTTCCTGCGCGTGACCCGGCGGGTGATGGCGGCGAACTTCGCCGGGTTGCCGAAGGACTCCAGGTACATGAGGATGACGTTCACCCGCGGGTCGTCCTCCCAGGCCTCGATCAGGTCGTTGCCGGATATGTCGGCCTTGTTCCCCATGCTGACGAAGTACGCGAGCCCCAGGTCGATGTCGCGCGCGTGCGCCAGGATCATCTCCCCCAGCGCCCCGCTCTGGGACATGAACCCGACCGATCCGCGCTCCGGCTGAGCCGCCGCGAAGGTCGCGTTCATCCGGATCTGCGGGTCGGTGTTGATCACCCCCATGCAGTTCGGGCCGACCATCCGGATCCCGGCGGCGCGCACCACGTCGCGCAGCGCTTCCTCCTCGCGCCGCCCGGGCTCGCCGGTCTCCCGGTACCCGGCGGTGATCACCACGAGACCGCGGACGCGGCTCGCCACCGCGTCGTCGACGACGCGGCGCACGGCCGCGCGCGGCACGACCACCACGGCCAGATCGACCCGCTCGGGGACGGCGCGCAGGCTGGGGTAGGCGCGGATCGAGTGGACCGACGTTGCGTGGGGGTTGACCGGGTAGATCGTCCCCGTGAAGCCGTAGCCGATCAGGTTGTGCAGGATCTCGCGGCCGATCGTCTGGCGCGTGCGCGACGCCCCGACCACGGCGATCGAGCGCGGCCGCAGGACGGCGTCGAGGGATCGATCCATGGGAGCGCCATGATATCAGGAGAGCGGCTAGAATAGCCCCATGGCACCCCCCGACCCCCTCGTCTGGCTCGGCAGATTCCTCCTGATCGCCGGGGGGGCGATGGCGTTCGTCGGGCTGCTGCTCGTCTTCGGCCCGAGGCTTCCCTACCTGGGGCGCTTGCCGGGCGACATCGTGGTGGACCGGGGGAGCTTCCGCCTCTACATCCCGATCACCACCTGCCTGCTGATCAGCCTGGCGATCACGGTCCTGTTCGCGGTCGTCTCCCACTTCCGCCGCTGAGACGCCCGTTGAGACATCTGCCGCTCCTCCCGGTGCTGGCCGTCGCCGCCGTCTGCTGCCTGCCCGCGGTCGACGCCCCGTTCACGTTCGACGAGCTGGCCGGGATCGCCGAGAACCGGAGGCTCCGGCCCGGCGTCGGCGTCGCGGAGGCGCTCTCCTACCGCTTCTCGCCCGACCAGGCGCGGCCGATCTTCTTCGGGTCGCTGCTCCTGAACGCGCGCCTTTCGGGTCTGGATCCGCGAGCGTTCCGGCTGACGGGGCTCGCCGTCCACCTGGCCTGCGGCCTGCTGGTCTACCTGCTTCTGGCCCGGGCGTGGCGCGCCTCGCCGGACGCGACCGTCCGCTCCGGCTTGCCCCTGGTGGGGGCCACCCTGTTCCTGCTCCACCCGCTGCAGTCGGAATCGATCCTCTACGTGTGGGGACGCTCGGGCACGCTCGCGACGCTTTTCGCCCTCGCTTCCCTGGCGCTGGCGCTCGCCGCCGCGGACGGCGGCAGCCCGCTGCGACGGGGCTCGCTCTGGGCCGCTGCCCTGACGGCCCTGGCCATCGGTCTGGGAGCCAAGGAGGAGGCGGTCGTGCTGCCCGTCGTCTCCTACATCTGGTGGACCCTGGTGGAGGGCCGCCCGGGCCGCGCGGGACTGCGGTTCGCGGGCCTGCTCTGTCTTCCGGTCGGCCTGTTCCTGGGGGCCCGATGGATCTTCCTAGGAGAGGTGGGGCGCCAGATCTACGCGCGGGGCCTGCCGGACAACATCCTCGGCCAGGCCGGCGTCACGCTGCGCACGGTCGGCCTCGTCCTCCTGCCGATCCGGCAGAGCATCGATCCCCCGGCGGAGGTCCCCTCGCCGGCGCTCGGCCTGCTCCTGCTGGCGGCCTGCCTCGCGATCCTCTGCACCGCCCTCCTGCTGGCCCGCCGCCCCGGGGCCCTCTCCCCGCGATGGCTCGGGAGCCGCCCCGCCCGCCGGCTCGCCGCGGGGATCCTGATCGGCGCGGCGGGGTGCTTGATCTACTGGCTGGTTCCCCTTCCCGACCTGATGTCGGAGCGGCGCGCCTACCTTCCGATGTTCGGCGCCAGCGTGGCGCTCACAGGCATCCTGGGGCTCGCGTCCGGACGGCCGGCCCCGCCGGTGTCCCGCCGCCCGAGGCCCGTGCGCGCTTACCTCCCCACGATGGTGCTGGCGCTGCTGCTCGCCCCCGCCCTGTACGCGAGGGCGCGCGTCTGGTCCGACCCGCGTCTTCTCTGGGAGGAGGCCGCGCGCGCGGGGCCGAGGCGGATCCGGCCCTGGGTCAATCTCGGCGTCATGGCGGCGGAGCGGGGCGAGACCGACCGCGCCGCCGCGCTGTTCGACCGCGCCGTCTCGCTCGATCCCCGCGATCCCGAGGCGCTCTTCAACCGGGGCCTCCTCAGGATGAACGCCGGCGATCTGGAGGGCGCCCGCAGGGACCTCGAGGGCGCCGTCGAGAGCGCCCCCGGCATGGTCAAGGCGCGGATCAACCTGGGGATCGTGCGGATCCGCCTGAACGACCTGCCGGGCGCCGAAGCCGAGCTGCGCCGGGCGTTACTCGTCGACCCCGGCGATCCCAGGGCCCTGACGAATCTGGCCGAGGTCCTGCGCGCCACCGGCAGGGCGCCGGAGGCGCTGCCCCTCTACCGCCGAGCCCTCCGCTCCGATCCCACCTACGCGCACGCCGCCGTCAGGCTCGGCGTGGCTCTGGAGAACCTCGGCGACGTTCGGGGAGCCCTCGCCGCGTACCGCCAGTACCTCGACCGGGGGCCGCGGAGTCCGGCCGATCGCGCCTCCGTCCTGGACAAGATCGAGGCCCTCGAGCGTTCCCTGAGGGATCCCGCTGCTCCGCCCGATCCCGGGATGGCAGGAGAGCGTGGCCGGCCCTGACCCCGCGCCCGCGCGGGTGCCGTCCTCCGGGGATCTTCAGCCGCAACGTCCGCCCCCTCCCGTCCGACTTGCGGGCCCCGCCCCGGATCCGCTACCCTCGAAGACAATCGCGCCGGAGTGGCGAAATCGGTAGACGCACGGGACTCAAAATCCCGCGGACCCTCGAGTCCATGTCGGTTCGAGTCCGACCTCCGGCACCAGTGTTTTCAATGAGTTGCGCGGGCATGCCGCCGACGGAATTTTCGCAAAGTGAGCCGAATTGTGATCGAAATGTGATCGTTCCAGGACCATGCAACCCGCTAGCCGCTCCCCCAGCCATCTGAGCAATCAGACCGGGCCTAGATCTCGCTTTGGCCTCTCATCATCCCAACCCCAATGAACCTCACCGAATCACAATGACCTGATTTCTTTCATGGTTTTCTACCTCCTGTTACTACTCGGAGCATAAAATAGTTTGCGTTCGCGCGTCCGACATGGTACGCTTT
>JBHIBC010000038.1:0-28205 GCA_046758905.1 Acidobacteriota bacterium
CGCCTGCCGATCGGGGCTCTGGATGTGAAGGTCCCGTAGACTCGGGACTGGGATTACGTGGCTCCTCAGGTAGGACTCGAACCTACAACCCTCCGGTTAACAGCCGGACGCTCTACCATTGAGCTACTGAGGAGCAAGGCTCAGGCCGTCAACGGGTTAGGTACAGTGCATTGTAAGGAATAGGGCGGTTGCCGGTCAAGCGCGCGCCCCTGGGCGCGGCGGTCCCTACAGGCCAAATTCGCTCTTCCTGTACAAAGGGTGATAGCGATAGCGTGACAGGGCTTCGGCGCCGCCCTGCTCGCGGTCGACGACGGCCAGCACGGCCGCGACCTCGAGGCCGGCCTCCTCGGCCAAGCGGACCGCCTCGAGCGTCGAGCCGCCGGTGGTGACGACGTCTTCGACGATGGCGACGCGGGAGCCCTTGGGGATGTCGTTCTCGATGGCGCTCCGGGTGCCATGGTCCTTGGCGCCTTTGCGCACCAGGAAGGCGCGCAAGGGGCGCGCGGCGAGGGCCGTCCCGCGCGACGGGCCGGCGCGGCCGACGTCGCCGCGGTCCCGCGAGCGGCCTGCGGCCGCGGCCCGCTCCCAGGACAGGCCCGCGACGTGGCCGACGATCGGGTCGGCGCCGATGCTGGGGCCGCCGATGGCGTCGAACGGGCTGCCGTCGCGCCGGGCGAGTTCGTCGAGGTGCTCGAGGATCAGGGTCGCGACGAGGTGGATCCCCTCCGGGTCGAGGGTGACGCGCTTGCAATCGAAGAAGATCTTCGAGCGTTGTCCGGAGGCGAGGAGGAAATCGCCGTGCAGGATGCACCTGTCCCGGATGAGGGTCTTGAGTCGGGAACGCGGGTCCACGGTATCCCCCTGCCCGGAAACGTGTTCCGGCGGAACCGGGGGGGGGCCTCAGGGGCTGCAGCCCCCGCCTCGGGGTCTGCCGCGCCCCGCCCCCCGGGTCGCCGGGCCCGTCGCGACCGGCGCGGCCACCGGCCCGCGTGCGGCGGGCCGCCCGCGGCATCCGGCCGCACCCGGTCGACCTGTCGACCGGCTGCTATAATATTGGATGTCTGACGGTCATGCCAGCCGAACCGAGACATCCCGAGCCGGCCCCCAGGAGGGAACACCATCGCGACGGGCGGTTGATCTCCCCGTCGGCGCTGGCGATCGCGCGCCTGCTGAGGCTGCGCCCGCCCCACGGGCCGAAGGTCAGCGGGGGGCGGATCCGGGATCCGCTGGAGGCGCCCCGCTGGGCGCTGTCGCTCGCCTTCATACTGGTCCTGCTGCTGTTCCTGTCGCTGCTCGTCGTGTTCTTCCTGCCCGCCGAGGCGCAGGCCAGGAGCCCCGACGGCATCAACTTCGACGACCCGACCAAGGACTGGTACAAGGGGCCGGTGCGCTACATCATCACCAAGCAGGAGATCAAGGCGTACAAGGCGCTCGACGCCGAGCTCGACCGGATCAACTTCATCAACTGGTTCTGGGAGCGCCGCGACATCGTCCCGGAGACGCCGGAGAACGAGTTCCGCGATCGCTTCGAGCAGCGGGTGTTCGAGGCGACCCGGCTGTTCGCCTATACGGCGAAGCCGGGCTGGAAGACCGACATGGGAAAGATCTACATCCTGGTCGGCCCGCCGGACGAGGTCAACGCCGACATGATGGGCAAGACGCACCGGGGCATCGTGACCTGGGTGTACCGCTCCCCGCCCTTTCCCGATCTGCCGCCCAACACCGTCATCGGGTTCGCCCGGGACCCGAGCGGCGAGTTCGTCCTCAGCACCCGCCCGACCTACGACGCCGACGTGGCGCGCTGGCTCCCCTACCAGCACGTGAAGCTGACCGCCGACAACCGCCTCTGGTCGCCCGGGCGCGACCCCGCGCTGCTGGACCAGGGCGCGCCGATCGCCAGCACCGAGCTGGAGACGATGATGATCTACGGCAAGGTGCAGCAGATCCCGCCGGAGGAGGAGGAGCTGTTCCGCGACATCGTCCTGTCGCGCGAGTTCTACGGCTCGATCCCCATGGACTCCCGCGTCGACTTCTACAAGGCGGCCGACGACACGACCTACACCACGCTCACCGTCGGCATCAAGAGCAGCTCGGTGCAGTTCCGCTCCACGAGGAAGGGCGAGATGCCCGACCTGTACGTCTTCGGCAAGCTGATCGACAAGGAGAACCCGGAGCAGGAGTACCCGCTCGGGGGCGACGGCGGCTTCACCGCGAGCCTCACCAACGAGAAGGCCGGCCTGACCGACCTGCTGATCTTCCAGGCGACCGGGGCGTTCCCGCCGGGGAAGTACGAGCTGGTGCTCGGGGTCGAGGACCGCGTGAGCAAGAACGTCTCGGCCTATCGCAAGGAGGTCGAGATCGCCGACCTGGCGGGGGATCGATTCAGCCTCTCGTCGCTCACCCTCGCCGCCCGCATGGAGCCCCTCGACAGCGCCGAGCGCTCCGGGCAGCCTTTCCACCTCGGCCGCTTCGAGATCGTCCCGCAGCCGGACAACACCTTCAAGGGCTCGGACGAGCTGAACATCTACTTCCAGGTCTACAACCCCGCCCGGGACCCTGAGACCGGCCGGCCGCGGCTGGACGTCCTCTACCACTTCCGGTCGCGCGACGGCCAGGGGAACTACCAGGACGTGGGGACCTACCAGGTGCAGGACTCGCCCGCCCAGGTCCAGGGGTACGCGGTGCCGCTCGGCAAGTGGCCGAAGGGCCAGTACCACGTGAAGGTCACGGTCCTGGACCGGGTGTCCGGCGAGACGGCCTCCCGGGAGGGGCTCTTCTTCATCAGGCCGTAGACCGCAGGAACCGCCTCCCCGCCCCCGTCCGGAGGAACCCCGCCAGGGCGCGGAAGGCGCGCCCGCGGTGCGAGACCGAGTCCTTGCGCCGGAGGGGGACCTCGGCGAAGCTCGCCCCGAGCTCCGGGCAGAAGAACAGCGGGTCGTATCCGAACCCGCCCCGGCCCCGGGTCGCGCGCAGGATCCTCCCCTCGCAGACTCCCCGGAACAGCCGGACCTCGCCGTCCGGACGGGCGATGGCCGCCACCGCGACGAACCGCGCGGTCCGCCGCTCGTCCGGCACGCCCTCGAGCTCCTCGAGCAGCCGCCGGCACCGTGCCGCGTCGTCGAGACCCTCGCCGCCGTAACGCGCCGACAGCGGGCCCGGCCTCCCGTCCAGGGCGTCCACCTCGATCCCCGAGTCGTCGGCCACGGCGATCCGACCCGCGAGGGCCGCGTAGTGGAACGCCTTGCCGCGCGCGTTCTCCTCGTAGGTCGCGCCCGTCTCCTCGTACGCACCCTCGAGGCCGCAGTCGCGAAGCGTCGCGGTCTCGAGGCCGGCCTCCCGCAGGAGGCGCGACAGCTCGCGGGCCTTGCCGGGATTGAGGCTGGCGATCAGGACCGGCGGGCCGCTCACGGGCGCGGCAGGAGCGTCGGGAGCAGATCGCCGAGCGCGCGCCGCTGGTGGTCGAACAGGAGGTCGGTGCCGCGCCCGGCCAGCCGGAGCATCTCCTCCATCTGCGCCTGGCTGAACGGCGCCTTCTCGCCCGTCCCCTGGATCTCGACGAACTGGCCGGCGTCGGTCCGGACGACGTTCATGTCGACCTCCGCCTGCGAGTCCTCGGCGTAGGCGAGATCGAGGCACGGCACCCCGCCGATGATCCCGACGGAGATGGCCGCGACCATGCCGCGCAGCGGGGAGCGGGTGAGGGCCTTCTCCTTGCGGAGCCTGCCGATGGCGAGCGCCAGCGCCACGAACGCGCCGGTGATGGAGGCGGTGCGCGTGCCGCCGTCGGCCTGGATCACGTCGCAGTCCACCCAGAACGTCCGGGTGCCCAGGACCGAGAGGTCGCTGACCGCCCGCAGCGACCGGCCGATCAGCCGCTGGATCTCCTGCGTGCGCCCGGAGGCGCGGCCCCGCGTCGCCTCGCGCTGCATGCGCTGGTCGGTGGCGCGCGGGATCATCCCGTACTCGCTGGTGATCCACCCCTGGTTGGTGTCGCGCAGGAAGGGGGGGACCTTGTCCTCCACGCTCGCGGTGCAGATCACCTGCGTGTTGCCGATCTTGATCAGCGCCGAGCCCTCGGCGTAGATGTTGACGCCGGTGAGGATCTCCACCGGCCGCATGTCGCTGTCGCGTCTGCCGTCCAGGCGCTCCATTCGTCCTCCGTCAGATGGTGATCAGCTCGAGGCCCTCCAGCGAGCGCCCGAGGAAGCGCGATCCGACCTCGCGGAAGCGCTCCGAGGAGTCGGTCACGAAGAAGCGGTCCTCGCCCCGGCGGCCCCCGGCGGCGAGCAGGTCCCTCTCCCGGAGCCGCTCCCGCACGACCGCGGCGGTCGCCTCGGCCGAGTCGACCAGCGTCACCCCGGGGCCCATCACCTCGCCGATCACGCCCTTGAGGAGCGGGTAGTGCGTGCACCCCAGGACCAGCGTGTCGATCCCATCCCGCTTGAGGTCGGCCA
Source organism: Acidobacteriota bacterium (assembly GCA_046758905.1). Taxonomy (GTDB): domain Bacteria; phylum Acidobacteriota; class Polarisedimenticolia; order Gp22-AA2; family Gp22-AA2; genus JBHIBC01. The sequence continues at coordinate 4,455 of JBHIBC010000038.1, forward strand.
GGTAGACCCGCGCCGTGCCGCGGGCGATCTCATTATCCACCCAACCCTCCTCCGCCAGGGGGACGAACAGCGGGCAGGCGCGGCCCACCACGCGGGCCTCCGGCAGGTGGCAGCGGATGGCGCGGGTGTAGGCGCCGCTGCCGATCGTGGCGCCGGTGCCGATCACCCCGACGACGCCGGTCCGGGTCGATCGGCAGGCCGCCTCGGCCCCGGGACCGATGACGCCGACGACGAGGAACGGCATCGCCCGGCGCAGCGCCGGCAGGGCGAGAGCCGACATGGTGTTGCAGGCGACGATCAGGGCTTTCAGCTCGCGCCGCGCCAGGAACCGCGCGCCCTCAAGCGCGTAGCGCACCACCGTCTCGTCCGATCGGGTGCCGTAGGGGACGCGCGCCGTGTCGCCGAGGTAGAGCAGATGCTCGGAGGCCGGCAGCGTCCGCCGCAGCGCCCTGAACACCGTCAGCCCGCCGATCCCCGAGTCGAAGACGCCGATCCCGCCCGCGGCGCAGGGCGCCCGGCGCTCACGGGGCGCGCGAGACGATCGACAGGTCCTGGACGTAGTCCCGCCTCAGGTCGAGGTGGTTCTTCAGGGTCTGGCGCTCCTCGCCGCCGATGAGGATGCGGACCCTCTTGATCTCGGGCAGGTTGTAGGTGAGCGAATCGACCAGTGAGAAGATCGTCGCCAGCTCCTCGGCGCTGCCGCCCGGGTGGAACGCCACGACCTCCTCGCTCAGGTCGACGTAGGCCGTCCCCCAGCGGTCGATGTACAGGCCGAGCAGTCGGGTCTCCGGCGGCAGAGTCGGGAGAAGGCGCCCGCTGCGGGGGCCGTTGATCAGCTCGACCACGATCTGCTTGGCCTGGTCGGCGGGGGAGGCGGTCATGAAGATCTCGCGCCGCTCCGGCCCCAGGAGCTCGCCGCGCGCCTCCTGGAAGAAGAGCACCACCTGCCGGCGGTTCTGCTCCGACAGGAAGGAGGGGGCGCCCTGCCCGGGCACGGCGGCGGCCTCCCCGGGTGCCCCGCCGCCCTCCTCCCCGGCGGCCTCGCCGCCCTCCTCCCCGGGTGCCCCGCCGCCCTCCTCCCCGGCGGCCTCGCCGCCCTCGCCCTCGACCCCGGCCGCGGCCGTCCCTTCCTGCCCGCCGGCCCCGGGGCCGCCCGTCCGGCCCTCATCGGCGATCCCGGCGCGCGACATGGCCGGCTCCCCGGCATCGGACGAGGGGCGCACGAGCAGCGCCACCAGCAGGAGCGCGGCGCAGACCGCGAGGGCCGCGTAGAGGAACAGCTTCTCCCTGTCCATCGCGAACGCCCTCAGCGGAAGCGCTCCCGCACGTACCGGTCATGGTAGCGCGCGATGCTCTCGAGGATCGCCGAGGCCAGGCGATCCTTGAAGGCCGGGTTCCGGAGCCTCCTCTCCTCGTCGGGATTGCTGATGAAGGCGACCTCGATCAGCACGGCCGGCATGGTAGCGCCCATCAGGACGCGGAATGGCGCCTGCTTGATGCCCCGGTTGGCGATCCCCAGCGCGTCGTTCAGGTTGTCCTGCACCACCTCGGCGAGATCGCTCGACTCCTTGAGGAAGGCCGACTGCGCGATGTCCCAGAGGACCATCTGCAGGCTGCTGTCGTCCGGGACGCCGGCGTCGAGGCCGAGGGTGTTGTTCTCGATCGCGGCGACGGCGCGCGCCTCGTCGTCTGTGGCCTGGTAGGACAGGAAGTAGGTCTCGGCGCCGCGCGCGTTGCCGCGACGCGAGGCGTTGGCGTGGATGCTGACGAAGAGGTCGGCGTGGTTGTGGTTCGCGATCGCGGTCCGCTCGTCGAGCGGCACGGCGACATCGCTCTCGCGGGTCAGGATCACCTCGGCCGGCAGCTCCTGCAGGATGAGCCCCCGGAGCCGCATGGCGACGTCGAGCGTGACGTCCTTCTCGACCAGCCCCGAGGGGCCGCGCGCGCCGGTGTCGTCTCCGCCGTGACCGGGGTCGAGGACCACCACGAACTCGGCCCGCGGCCGCGGCGGCAGGTACCCCTCCGGCGGCGGAGCGGTTTCACCCTCCTCCGGGAGGACCCCTCCGGGCCCCGGCGCCGCGCCCTCGCCTCCGGCCGGAGGCTCCGGCGCCCGCCCGGGCGGCCCCGGGCCGGGGATCCCGACGGCCATGGGCGGTGCCTGCTTCCGCCTCAGGTCCAGGATGATCCGGAACGGCTCCCCCATCTCGAAGGCGGAGAAGGTCCCGAACTGATCCTCGGTGTAGAACACGATCTCCGAGGACCGGAATCCCCGCACGAAGCGGATCCGGCGCAGGATGTCGCCGCCGAAGTCCCTCTTCTTGAACGGCGCCTGGACCGACCGCTCGTTGAGCGCGACGAACACCTTCCTGCGCCCCTTGCGGATCTCGTAGTCCGGCCTGCGCGTGAACTCGATGATCACGCGCACGCCCGCGGGATTCTCGACCGTCCGCAGGGTGAAGCCGATGGGCTGCTCCTGCCGGGCGGCGGCCGGAGCGGCGCAGAGCAGCGCCCCTAGGATCAGCGCGGCGGAGGCGAGGGGGGCTGGGATCGATCGGCGGGTCGGCAACGTGGGCGCTCCCGGGAGGCCGCGCGCCGGCTCGCGATCCGCCCGACCCGCGGGCGTTCGGGTGGGACGCGGGCGCGGCCCGAGCGAATCTAACAGACGGGTCGGGTCAAATCAAGGCGGAGGCCGATCCCCCGGGGGTCTCGAGCAGGTCGCCTCCCGCCAAGTGGCGCGAGTGCCACAGTTGCAGCATCAGCAGGGTCCACAGGAGCCGGCCGTTGTCCCGCCTGCGCCCCATGTGCTCTTCCAGGAGCCCGCTCACCACCGCGGGGCGGAGGATCCCGGCCCGCGTCACCCGCGCGGGGTCGAGGGCCCGGCGCAGGAGCGGGCCGAGCGAGCCGTGCATGAAGCGGGCGATCGGGATGTTGAAGCCGCGTTTGGCCCGGGAGAGCGTCTCCCGCGGCAAGCGGTCCCGGAGCGCCAGCCTCAGGACCCGCTTGGACCTCAGGCCGCGCAGCTTCGCGCTCGCCGGCAGCCGGGCCACGTACTCCACCAGCGGGTGGTGCAGGAACGGGGCCCGCACCTCGAGCGACGTCGCCATCGACGCCCGGTCGATCTTGGTGAGCAGGTCGTCCTGCAGGAACATCAGGAAATCGGTCAGGAGCAGCGTGTCGAGCGGGTCGCGCGGCGCGAGGTCGCGCGCGGCGGCACGCGCCTCGGCCAGCGCGTCATCCTCCGGCCCGTCGGAGAGGGCCCGCAGCGCGTCGTCGGAGAGCAGGATCCCTCGACTCGCGGCCGGGAAGGCCCCGAACCAGATCTGGTGCCGGACCACCGGAGCCAGCTCGGCGGCGGCGACGAACTTCTTCAGCAGGAACTCGAGCCCGACGTTGGAGAACGAGGGCGGGACCGCGTCCGCCACCCGGCGGACCAGGGCGCGCGCCGGGCGCGGCAGCCTCCCGTAGGCCCGCGCCAGCCGCTCGCCGACGTAGGTCGGGTAGCCGGCGAACAGCTCGTCCCCCCCCTCGCCGCCGAGGGCGACGCGGATGCGCCGGCGGGCGAATCGCGACAGCAGGTAGGTCGGCACGAGCGAGGCGTCGGCGAGGGGCTCGTCCATCATGCGGCCGAGCGCGACCAGCGCGCCGAGCAGCTGCGGCTCGCCCACGATCCACTCGTGGTGGTCGGTGCCGATCCGGGCGGCCGCCCGGCGGGCGTAGCCGGCCTCGTCGAAGTCCTCGTCCTCGAAGCCCAGCGTGAAGGTCGGGATCGGCCTCCCGGAGGCCTCCACCGCCAGTGCGGCGATGCAGCTCGAGTCGACGCCGCCGCTGAAGAAGATGCCGACCGGCACGTCGGCCCGCAGCCGGAGCCGCACCCCCTCCATGAGCAGCCGCCGCACCTCCGCGGCCGCCTCCCTCAGGTCGGGCTCCGGCTTCCGGTTCGCGGCGAAGAAGCGGCGCAGGTTCCAGTAGGGGCGCACCCGGACGCTCCCCCTCTCGGCGATCAGCACGTGCCCGGCCGGCAGCTTGCGGACGTCCCGGAACGGCGTGTGGGGCGCCGGGAAGTAGCCGTAAGCCAGGTACCGGGTGAGGGCCCGGAGGTCGATCTCGCGGCTGACGCTCGGATGGGCGAGCAGCGCCTTGATCTCCGACGCGAACAGCAGCCCGCCGCCGCGCTCCGCGTAGTAGAGGGGCTTCTCGCCCGCCCGGTCGCGCGCCAGCACCAGACGGTCGTCGCGCGCGTCGAAGACCGCGAGGGCGAACATTCCGTTGATGCGGGAGACGAAGTCGAGCCCGTGCTCCTCGTAAAGGTGCGGGATCACCTCGGTGTCGCAGCGGGTCTCGAATCGGTGGCCGCGCTTCTCCAGCTCGCGGCGCAGCTCGGGGTGGTTGTAGATCTCGCCGTTGCAGATCACCCTCAGCCGGCCCGACTCGTCCGTGAAGGCCCGCGCCCCGATGCCGAGGTCGACGATGCCGAGCCGCCGGTAGCCGAAGGTGAGGCGCGGCCGGCCGTTGTCCCCGACCTCCAGGACGCAGGAGCCGTCGGGGCCCCGGTGGGCCAGCGTCGCCGCCATGCTGGCGACCAGGCCCGGGTCGGGCCGCGCCGTGCCGCGCAGGTCGGCGATGCCCACGATGCCGCACATCGTCGCTGCTCCCCCGGGTGAGCGAGTCCGTCTTGCCCGACGATAGCACGCCGGCGCGGGGCCGCCAACCGCTCAGCCCGCCGCCTCGCCGCCCCGGCGCGGCGGCACGCGGAACCGGGTCACGTCGAGCGGCGCCGGCCGCTCCGCCAGCCCGCACCGCCGGCGGGCGACGTCGAAGCGCCGGCGCAGCAGCTCCGCGTACGGCCCCGAGCCCGTCATCCGCGAGCCGTAGGCGCCGTCGTACAGCCTCCCTCCGTGCGCCTCCCGCACCAGGTGCAGCACCCGCGAGGCCCTCAGCGGATAGTGCTCCCTGAGCCACGCCGGGAACATCTGCGCAAGCTCGAGCGGCAACCGCAGCAGGATGTACCCGGCCGAGCAGGCGCCGGCACCGGCGCAGGTCTCGAGGATCCGCTCCAGCTCGCCGTCGTTGAGGCCGGGGATCATCGGCGAGGCGAGCACGCCCACGGGGACGCCCGCCCCGGCGAGCCTCCGGATCGTCTCGACGCGCCGGCCGGGCGATGCGGCGCGCGGCTCCATCCGCCGCGCCAGCGCGCGGTCGAGGGTGGTCACCGACACCAGCACGCAGGCGATTGCCTCCGCCGCCATCGGCGCCAGGATGTCGAGGTCGCGCAGCACCAGGTCGGACTTGGTGACGACGCTGACCGGGTGGCGGTGATCGGCGAGCACCTTCAGGATCCGCCGCGTGATCCCGAGCCTCCTCTCGACCGGCTGGTAGGGGTCGGTGTTCGCCCCGAGCGCGATCGCCTCGCAGCGGTAGCCGGGGCGCGCGAGCTCCCTCCCGAGGAGTTCCGGCGCGGCCGGCTTGGAGAAGAGGCGCGTCTCGAAGTCGAGCCCGGGCGACAGGCCGAGGTAGGCGTGCGTCGGGCGGGCGAAACAGTAGACGCAGCCGTGCTCGCACCCTCTGTAGGGGTTGATCGACCGGTCGAAGGGGACGTCGGGCGAGTCGTTTCGGGTGATGATGGTGCGGGTCCGCTCCGGCGTGACCGTCGTCGGCAGGCTCTCGGGCGCCTCCTCCTCGACCCGGTCGGCCCCGTCCTCGTCGAGCGGCACCACCCGGTACGGCTCGTACCGCCCGGCCGGGTTGATCACGGCCCCCCGGCCCCTGCGGATGGCCCGGCGCCGCTCCATGGCCCCCCCTTCCGGCTCCGATCCGGGCCCGGAGCGCCTCCGGCCGCGCCCCCGCCGGCGCCGCTCGTCTTGACGCGGTCCGGGCCCGTGGATAGTCTCCCCCGGATGGTACATCCGAAACGCCCGTCCCGCACCCCGCTCCCGGGCGCTCACCCCGCATGACGCCGCAGACCGAGCGCAGGGGACTCGCTCCCGAGGCCTACGAGCCGATCCCCTGGGAGGACTACCCGCCCTACGTCTCCAAGTCGGCCGCCCCGCGCGAGTTCAGCCTGCGGGCCGCGATCGCCGGGTGCCTGTTCGGCATCCTGTTCGGCGCCGCGAACGCCTACCTGGGACTGCGCGTCGGGCTCACCATCAGCACCTCGATCCCGATCGCCGTCCTCACCGTCCTGGCCTTCCTGATCCTCCCCCCCTTCGGCCGCATCGGGTCGATCCTCGAGGCGAACATCTCGCAGACGGTCGGCTCGGCCTCCTCGTCGCTCGCCTCCGGGATCATCTTCACCATCCCGGCGCTGTACCTGTGGGGGAGGGATCCCGACCTGATGCAGCTGGTCGTGGTGGCCGTGACCGGCGGGCTGCTCGGCGTTCTGTTCATGGTCCCGCTGCGGCGGGCCCTGATCCGCAACGAGCACGGCCGTCTCCCCTACCCGGAGGGGACCGCCTGCGCCGAGGTCCTGGTGGCGGCCGACCGCGGCGGCAGCGAGTCGTGGCCGATCTTCAAGGGCATCCTGGCGGGCGGGGCGGTCAAGTTCCTGGGCAACGCGCTGCACCTGTGGAGGGAGATCTTCGCGTTCCGCGTCCCGCCCCTGCCGAAGGCGGAGATCGGCCTCGACACCGGGCCGGCGTTGCTCGGCGTCGGCTACATCCTGGGCCTGCGGATCGCCACGGTCATGGTGAGCGGAGCGCTTCTCGCCTCCCTGGTTCTGATCCCCGGCCTGGCGATCTGGGGGGCCGAGCGCGCGGTGCCGCTCTACCCGGAGACCGCGCTGCTGATCCGGGACATGAGCCCCGACCAGATGTGGAACCGCTACGTCCGCTACATCGGCGCGGGCGCCGTCGCCTGCGGCGGGATCCTGTCGCTGCTCCAGGCGCTGCCGACGATCTGGGACTCGGCGAGGAGGGGCTTCCGCGAGTTCCGCCGGCGGCTGCGCGGCGGCGGGGCGACGGTGGAGCGCACGGACACCGACCTGGAGATGCCGGTGGTGCTCGGCGGCGCCCTCCTCGTGGTCCTGTTCCTGGCCCTGGTCCCGTACGTGCTCGGGTTCCTCGACTCGCTCGCGGCGCGGCTGGTCTCGGCCGGGCTGATCGCTCTGTTCGCTTTCTTCTTCGTCACGGTCTCCAGCCGCATCGTCGGGCTGGTGGGCGTCACCTCCAACCCGACCTCCGGGATGACCATCTCCACGCTGCTCGGCACCAGCGGCCTGTTCCTCCTGCTCGGATGGCGCGGGCCCGAGGCGATGGCGCAGGCGATCGTCATCGGCGCCGTGGTGGCGGTGGCGGCCTCCATCGCCGGCGACACGTCGCAGGACCTCAAAAGCGGCTTCCTGCTCGGCGCCACCCCGCGCCGCCAGCAGATCGGGGAGCTGCTCGGCGTCGTGACCGCGGTCACCTTCGTCTGCCTCGCGGTCGTGGTGCTGGGGAAGACGTACGGGTTCGGGACGAAGGAGCTGGCGGCGCCGCAGGCGACGCTCATGAAGATCGTCGTCGAGGGCGTGCTGTCGCAGACGATCCCCTGGGCCCTCGTGCTGATCGGCGTCGGGATCGCGCTCGCCGCCGCGGCGCTGCGGGTGCCGGTGCTCGCCTTCGCGGTCGGGATCTACCTGCCGGTGTCGACCATGACCCCGCTGTTCGTCGGGGGGCTGGTCCGCCGGCTCGTGGAGCGGCGCTGCAGGGACGACCGCGCGGTGCTGGTGAGGCGCCGCGAGCGGGGGATCCTGTTCGGATCGGGCCTGGTCGCCGGCGAGGGCCTGGTGGGCGTCGGGGTCGCCGTCTTCGCGCTGATCGCCCGGCGGCGGCCGGAAGGGCTCGGCGCCGAGTGGGCCGGGCCGCTGGAGCCCTGGGTGCCGCTGCTCGTCTTCGCCCTGATGTGCTGGCTGCTCGCCCGCACCACCCGGCTCCGGAAGGCCGCCTGAGCGCCCGGCCCGCCCGCGCCCCGCCGGGGGCGATTACGGGCGGGCCCCCCCCTGGACGGCCGCCTCGCGGGCGCGCCCCCGGAACGCCCGCCCGAGGTCGTCCAGGATGACGTACAGCGCCGGGACCAGCACCAACGTGATGAAGGTCGCGAACAGCACGCCGAAGGCCAGCGAGACCGCCATCGGGATCAGGAACTGCGCCTGCAGGCTCCTCTCGAGCAGCAGCGGCGTCAGCCCGGCGAAGGTGGTCAGAGAGGTGAGGAGGATGGGGCGGAAGCGGACCGCGCCGGCCTCGCGGATCGCCCGCTCGATCGGCGCTCCGGCCCGGTGGGCCCGGTTGATGAAGTCGACCATCACCAGGCTGTCGTTCACCACCACGCCGGCCAGCGCCACGATGCCGAACATCGACAGGATCGTCAGGTTCATCCCCATCAGCAGGTGCCCGCCGATGGCGCCGATCAGCCCGAAGGGAATGGCGCTCATGACGATCAGCGGCTGGAGGTAGGACCTGAAAGGGACGGCCAGCAGCGCGTAGATAACGATCAGCGCGATGAGGAAGCCGCGCATCAGGCCGCCCATTGTCTCGCGCTGCTGCTGTTGCTGCCCCTCGAAGGTGTAGCGGACCTCGGGATAGTCGCGGAGCACGCGCGGCAGCGTGTCGGCCCTCAGGTCGGCGAGGATCCGCCGCGGGGTCCCTTTCTCGAGGTCGACGTCGGCGACGACGTCGATGACCCGGCGCCGGTCGGTCCTGTGGATCGCCGCCGGCCCGCGGGTCGGGGTCACCCGCGCCGCGGTGACGAAGGGGATCTCGACCCCGCCGGGCGTGCGGATCCGCATCTCCTCCAGGTCGCCGAGCGAGCGGCGGCGCGACTCGGGGAAGCGGACCATCACCTTGACGTCGTCGCGTCCCCGCTGGACCCGCTGCGCCTCCTCCCCGTAGAAGGCCTGGCGCACCTGGCGCGCCAGGTCCGCGAGGGTCAGCCCGGCCGCCTCCGCCTCCGGCGTGATCCGCAGCTCGAGCTCCCTCTTGCCGGCCCGAAAGGAGTCCCTGATGTCCCGCACCCCCGGGTAGCGCCGCAGCTCCTGCTTGAGCAGCGCGGCGACCTCCCGCAGGCGGCCCGTGTCCGGTCCGGACAGCTCCACGTCGATCGCGTCGCCGGTGGAGAAGAGCGACGACGTGAAGGTCAGCTCGACGGCATCTGGGATCGCCCCCGCCCGCGCCCGCCACAGGTCGACGATCTCGCCGCTGGAGATGTCGCGCTCTTCCGAGGGCGCCAGCTCGACGTTCGCCTCCCCCAGGTGGGAGCCGGCGAAGGTGGCGGCGACGTTTCCGGCACCGCGCGTCTGGGCGCTGCGGAACGGCTGCTCGCCGATGGTGGCGAGGACGTGCCGGATCACGTCGCCGCCGCCCACCGCCTCCAGCTCCCGCTCCAGGTCGAGGGCGGTCCGCTCCAGGCGCCGGACCATCTCCGCCGTCACGGCCGCGGGGGTGCCCTGCGGCATCGTCAGCAGGGCCGCGGCGTTGTCGGCCTCCACGGGAGGGAAGAAGGTGAAATTGATCCAGCCGCCGCGGACCAGCGCGGCGGCCATGAAGAGCAGCGCCAGGCACCCGGCGAGCGTGAGATAGCGCCACTCGATGGCCCGCTCGAGCGCCGGCCGGTAGGCCCGGGCGACGGCGAGGTCCAGGAGGCGGGCCACCCGATCCTGCACCCGCTGCCAGGCCCGGCCGATCCGGTTCCGGCAGAGCCCGTCCCGCTCGTGCCGCAGGTGCGATAGGTGGTTCGGCAGGATCAGGAGCGACTCCACCAGAGACAGCAACAGCGTCGGGATGACGATGAGCGGGATCACCCGCATGATCTTGCCGGTGTCGCCGGCGACGTTCAGGAGCGGCACGAAGGCCGCCACGCTGGTCATGACGGCGAAGACCACCGGTACCAGCACCCGGTGGGCCCCCTCGACCGCCGCGCGCAGGCGCTCCTCGCCCTGCTGGTAGCGCGCGTATATGCTCTCCCCGACGATGATGGCGTCGTCCACGACGATACCGAGGACGACGATGAAGGCGAACAGCGAGATCAGGTTGATCGAGACCCCGAAGGTCGGCATCAGGGCGATCGCCCCGAGAAACGACACCGGGATGCCGGCGGAGACCCAGGCCGCGAGTCGCAGCTTCAGGAACAGCGACAGGACGATCACCACCAGCACGAATCCCGCGAGGCCGTTGCGCAGCAGCAGGTCCTGGCGGCTCCTCAGGACCCTGGTCAGGTCCTGCCAGACGGTGAGCTCGATCCCCTCCGGCAGCCGGCGCCGGGCGTCGCGCAGGTACTCCCTGACCGTCTCCGCGACCCGGACGGCGTTCTGGTCCCCGACCCGGAAGACCTGGAGCAGGACCGCCGGCCTGCCGTCGAAGCGCGCCCACCGATCGGTGTCGGCGAAGCCGTCCACCACCTTCGCCACGTCCCCGACCGTGAGGCGGGTCCCGTCCGGAAGGGCGAGGAGCGGCAGCTCCTCGAACTGCCTCCCCCGGTAGGCCTGCCCCTCGGCGCGCAGCAGGATCTCCCCGCCGTCGGCCTCGACGCTGCCGCCGGGCAGATCGAGCGACGAGCGCCGCACGGCGTCGGCGACCTCCCGGAACGTGAGGCCGTAGCGCCGGAGCGCGGTCTCGGAGACCTCGACCGAGATCTCGTACGGCCGGGTGCCGAGCAACTCCACCTGGGTGATGCCGGGCAGCGATATCATGTCGTCCCGCACCCGCTCGCCGAGCAGCTTGAGCGTGCGCTCGTCGGCGTCGCCGGAGATCGCCACCTCTAGCACGTGCCGGCGGATGAGGACCTCCTCGATGACCGGCTCGTCCGCCTCCTCCGGGAAGGTGTCGATCGCGTCCACCCTCGACTTGACCTCGTCGAGCAGCTTGCGGACGCCGGCTCCCTGGAGCAGCTCGACGCTGACGGTCCCGAGGCCCTCCGAGGCGGTGGACCGGATCTTCTTGATCCCGTCGAGGTCCTGGATCGCCTCCTCGACCCGCACCACCACGCCCTCCTCCACCTCCTCGGGCGCCGCGCCGGGATACGGCACGCTCACCCTGATCAGATCGGAGGAGAACTCGGGGAAGACCTCCTGCTTGATCCCCTCGATCCCCAGGAACCCGATCCCGAGAAGCGTCAGCAGGCCGGTCAGGACGAGCAGCGCCATCAGGAGATTGGCGGCGACGCCGTTCTCGGCGAACCAGACGATGACCCGCCTCACGCGCCCTCCCCCACCTCGATCCCGTCGGGGCCGGCCTCGCCCTCGAGGACCGTCCGGACCCTCATTCCGTCGACCACCGTCTCGAGCGGCGAAACGCAGACCATCTCGCCCTCCTCGAGGCCGCGGCGGACGATCGCCTCCTCCCGCGCGACCCGCAGCAGCTCGACGGCGCGCAAGCGCAGGCGGCTCTCGTCATCGACCACCAGCACCCGGCCGTCGCCGCGCAGCGCCGCGCGCGGCAGCACGAACACGCCGCGCGCCACCCGTCCCCCGATCTCCGCCTGGAGGAAGAGCCCCTTGGGGAGCGGCGGGCCGGCGAAGTCGGCCCGGCGCCGGAACGGGTCCTCGACGCGGGCGAACAGGTCGAGCATGCGGGTCTTCGGGTCGAAGGCGCTGTCGGTGCGGACCACGCGCGCCGTCCAGGTGTGGACCGCGCCGCCGATCTCGCCGCGCAGCAGGACCGGCGGTCCGGGCCTCCGCCGCCCCGAGGCGCCGAGGTCGATCTCGAGGAAGGCGAGGTCGTGCCGGGAGACGGGCAGGCGGATCTCGGCGTAGTCGGTGGCGTAGATCACGGCCAGCGGCGTTCCCGGGGAGACGAACTGCCCGATGTCCGCCCGTCTGTCCCGCACCCGGCCGGCGTAGGGCGCCCGGACCCGGGTGCGCTCGAGATCGAGGCGCGCCTGCTCCAGCGCCGCCTCGGCCGCCCGCAGCGCCGCCTCCGCCTCGGCGAGCTGCGGCCGGCGCAGGGTCAGCGCCGTCGGCTCCCCCTCCCCCAGCTCGTCCCACTCCCGGCGCGCGACCGCGGCCTCGGCGCGCTCCATCTCGAGACGCACCCGCGCCTGCGCCACCTGCGCCTCGGCCCGCGACACGGCGAGCCGGTAGTCGCGCGGGTCGATCCGGACCAGGGGCTCGCCGCGCCAGAAGAAGCTTCCCTCCGCGAAGGCGGGCGACACCCACTCGATGCGCCCCCCCACCTGCGCGACCAGGACCGACTCGGTGCGCGGCTCGACCGTCCCTTGCGAGAGGACGTTCAGCGGCACGTCCCGCTCGCGCGCCCTGACGACCCGCACGAGCGGGGCCGGCACCTCGATCTCGCGCCGCTCGACCCTCGGGCGCGCGATGATGATGACGGCGGCGGCCGCCGCGCCGAGCGCAAGGACCACGATCGGCAGCCAGATCCTGGCGCTCCTGCTCATCTCGAGAGCCACCGCCGTGGGGCGGGCTCGGCGCCGTCCCCGCCCGGCCTCCGAGCGGCCTCCCGCCCGTCCGCGAGGGGCGCCTCGAAGCCGCCGCCTAGGGCGAGGTGCAGGTCGACGCGCGCGTCCAGCCGCTGCCGGCGGACGCTCAGGAGCTGACTCTCGGCGAGGGTCGACTCCCGCTGCGCCTCCAGCACCGACAGGTAGTCCGCCAGACCGACCTCGTAGCGGTCCTCCGCCAGCGCCCGCGCGGCGGAGGACTGCTCCGCCGCCACCCGCAGAGCCGCCTCCTGGCGCGCCAGCGCCTCCTCCGCGACGAGCGCCGACTCGACCTCGTTGAAGGCGTCGAGCAGGGCGCGCACATACCCCTCCGCCGCCTCGCGGTATCCGGCCTCCGCCAGATCGACGCCGGCCCGCAGCCGCCCGCCCTGGAACAGCGGCTGGAGGAGGGAGGCGGCCAGGCTCCAGACGGAGAAATCGCTCTCGAGGAGATCGCCGATCTCCTCGCTCACCCGGCCGGCCGAGCCGGTGAGGCGCAGCCGCGGGTAGAGCGCGGCGCGCGCCTCCCGGACGCCGAGGCCGGCGGCTGCCAGGCGCCGCTCGGCCGCGAACAGGTCCGGCCGGCGGGCCAACAGCTCGGACGGCAGGCCCGCGGGGATCGGCGCGGGCGGATCGGGCAGCCTCAGCGACGCGTCCCACGCCTCGACCGAGCCGTCGGGATAGCGGGCGAGCAGCAGGTCGACCTGGCGCATGGCGGCGTCGAACTCCCGCTCCCTGCGCGCGAGGGCGGCCGCGGCGTCCGCCTCGTTGACCGCGGCCAGCCTCAGATCGAGTGCCGGCCTGAGGCCGAGCCGGTAGCGCCGGCGGATCCGTTCGGCGGTCGAGCGACGGCTCTCGTGCGTGGCGCGCGCCAGGGCCACCTGCTCGCCCGCCTCGATCAGCGCGAACCAGGCCTTGGCGGTCTGCGCTGCGATCGACAGGCGCGCGGCCGCCAGGTCGGCCTGAGAGGCCTGCACACCCGCGATCGCCGCCGCCTTCCCTGCCCGGATCCGGCCCCAGAGGTCGGCCTCCCACGAGACGTTGATCGATACGCCCTGGGTCGTGGTGGTGGTGCTGAGCACGCGCCGGCCGCCTTCGGGGAACGGGAAGCCGATGAAGTTCCGCCTGGTGCGCGAGGGCGCGTACTCCAGCGACGCCTCCGGGAGCCGGTCGGCCCCGGCGATGCGCGCCTGCGCCAGCGCCGCCTGCACCCGCGCCGCCGCCGCCCGCAGATCGCGGTTGCCCGCAAGCGCCTCCGCCACCAGGGCGTCGAGCCTCTCGTCGCCGAAGGTGGTCCACCACCGCGCGTCGGTCCCGGCGGCCTCCGCCGCCGGGGCGGCGGACCAGCGGCCGGGGAGGTCCAGACGGAGATCGGGCCGCTCGCGCTGCGGCGCCGAGGCGCACGCGGCGAGCAGCAGCGGCAGGAGGAGCAGGGGGGCGCGGCGAGCGCCCGCCGGGACCGTGGAGGTCACTCGAGCACCTCAGGCTCCTCGGCCGCGGCGCGGCGCATCCCGGCGCCGAGGAACGCCACGAGCCGCCGGGTCACACCCTCGATGTCGAGCGGGTTGCACACGCCCCCCGAGTAGTCGTGCGCCAGGAAGCCGAGGCCGGCGGTGTGCACCATCGCCCCGACCATGAAGTGGAACCGCCAGTAGATCTCGTCCTTCGGCAGGTGCGGCAGGGCCCGAGCCAGCGCCCGGGTGAACCTGTCGATGGCCTCGCGGAACCGTTCCAGGACCAGCTTGCGGATCTCGTCCCCCGGCTCCGAGAACGCCCGGCCCACCAGGCGCGCGAAATCGTGCCCGCCCCTCTGCCTCTGGACCATCCGGAGCACCGGATAGACGAAGGCGCGCACGATGCACTCCGGGTCCGGGGGCTCCGACCCGGCCGCCCGCTCGCACGCCTCGAGCAGCTCCATCCGCTCGCGGTTGAGCGGGTCGAGCCGTCGCGACAGGACGGCCGCGACCAGATGTTCCTTGGAGCCGAAGTGGTAGTGGACCGCGGCCAGGTTGGCGCCCGCCTTGCGGGTGATGGCGCGCAGCGACGCCCCGCCGATGCCCTGCTCGGCGAACAGGCTCTCGGCGGCCTTGAGAAGGTTCTCTTTCGTGCGAACCTGCACGTCCCGCGGGGCCCTCGGCTCGGACAAATCAACCTCCAATAATGGTCATACGATCGCTTTAATCAAACGTTTGTTTTGAATCTATACCTTCCCCATACGGCCTGTCAAGAGCCGCTGGACCTTCTCGCGCCGGCCGGAATTGCGCGTCGGTGAATCGGGGGGGATAGGGGGGATGGCGGCCCTCGCCGCTTCGCGGCACAGGACGGCGCGCTCCGGGGGCGTCCTCCTCAGCGCCGGTCGCGGCCGAACAGCTCGCCGAAGAAATCCCCCCGCTTCCAGCGCGGGGGTTCGGTCTGGTTCGCGACCACGTGTCCGACCAGGAAGTTCGCCCGCGCGAACAGCGCCCCGGCCTCGAAGTCGATCTCCTGGCTCATGTCGTCCCCGGGGGAGTGGTAGGTGTCCCTCAGCCAGGCCTCCTCCAGCTCGCCCGGCTCTCCTCCGGAGTCGCCCGGGTCCCAGCCGCTGACGACGAACAGGGACGGGACGCCCTGGCGCACGAACGAGTATTGATCGCTCCTGATGAAGAGAACCTCCTCGGGGACCGGGTCCGGGCTCAGCCGCAGCCCCAGGCGGCGCGCCGCCCGCGCCATCGGCCGGGCGAGGCTCGAGTGCTCCGCCCCGAAGGCGATGACGTCCACGAGCGGGTGGAGCATCAGGGCCATATCCAGATTGATGTCGGCGACGACAGCATCCATCGGGACGGTCGGGTGGTGGGCGAAGTAATCCGACCCCAGCAGCCCCTTCTCCTCCGCGGTCACCGCGAGGAACAGGAGCGAGCGGCGCGGCGGCGCCGGCATCGATCGGAAGGCGCGCGCCACCTCCAGAAGCATCGCCACGCCGGAGGCGTTATCGTACGCGCCGTTGTGGATCGGGTCGCCGTCGACCGGCTCGCCGACCCCCAGGTGGTCGAGGTGCGCGGTGAACACGACGTACTGATCCTTGAGGATCGGGTCGGCCCCGCGGAGGACCGCCGCGACGTTGGGGCTCTCGGTCGAGCCGAGACGGCTCACCGCGCGTGCCCGCACCCTCACGGGCAGGTCGAACGGCCGCGGGCGGCCACGCTCGGCGGCGGCGATGACGTCCACGAGCGCGACCGGCGAGCCCTCGAACAGCGCCTCCATCCCCTCGGGGCCGAGCCGGGCCGAGACCCGGATCCCGGGGAAGACGTCGTGCGGCCGGCCGGTCTCGTCGATCCATCGCATCCGGGCCATGGTCGAGTTCCTCACGCTCCGCTCCCACGGCGACCGGCGCCGTTTCGAGGGGAGCAGCATCGAGATCAGGCCGACTGCGCCCCGCTCGACCGCGTTGCTCATCTTGACCCGGCTCGAAGCGAAGTAGGCCCTCTCGTTATGGGGGAAGGACGCCGGCGCGCCGGAGAACATGACGATCACCTTCCCCCGGACGTCGACGCCGGCGTAGTCGTCGTACCCCAGCCGGGGGGCCACGACGCCGAAGCCGACGTAGCTCAGCGGCGCGGACAGCTCCGTCTCCTCGCGGAGGAGGTCCGCCCGGAGCAGGTAATGGACGCCGCGGGTCAGCGGGCGCGCCTCTTCGTCCCGCTCGAGGACGAGCAGGCCGCCCTCCGGGACCGGGCGGCTGGTGCGCAGCGGCACCCGCTGGAAGTAGCCCCCGTCCCCGCCGGCCCCCTCGAGCCCCAGCTCCCGGAACCGCGACGCGACGTACTCGGCTGCCTTCAGATAGCCGGCCGTGCCGGCCTCCCGCCCCTCCATGGCGTCGTCGGCCAGGACCGCCATGTGCCCGGCGATCGCCTCCGCGCGGATACCCTCGGCCGCCGCGCGCACCGCCGGCGTCGACAGCTCGACCTCCGGGACGCAGCCGGCAAGCGCCGCCGGCAGCGCCAGCAGCGCCGCCCGGAGCCCGAGGACCGCCGCCCGCGCGCCGTACATGGGGGCGGATCCTACCCGAGAACGGCCCGGATCGGCCACCTCCTCCTCCCGCGTGGGGCGTTTTCGACTACCATACCGGCAGGGGTGACCACAGGGACTGACAGGAGCCTCCGATGCCCGATCCGCGCAACCCGCTTCGCCGTTCCCGCAAAGAAAAGATGATCGCCGGAGTCTGCGGCGGCCTCGCCGAGTGGCTGGGGTGGGACCCGACCCTCGTCCGGGCCATCTACGTGTTCGTGTCGATCTTCTCGGTGGCGTTTCCCGGCCTCATCACCTATCTCATCCTATGGCTGGTGATGCCGCTCGCGGACGAGGAGGCCTGACAGGGCCGCCGTCTCCCGCCGCCCCGCCCACACTTCCCGCGCCGACGCCTCCTGTGCGATGATCCGCGCGTGAAGGACTCCGCCCTGGCTCTGTATCGCCTGCCCCTGCTGGAGCTGATCTATCGGGCGCACGAGGTGCACCGGGCGCACCACGACCCGGCCGACATCCAGCGCTGCACCCTGCTCTCGATCAAGACCGGCGGTTGTCCCGAGGACTGCGCCTACTGCCCGCAGTCGGCCCGCTACGACACCGGCGTCCGGGCGGGCGGCCTGCTGCCGCTCGAGGAGGTCGCCAGCGCTGCGCGCGCAGCCCGCGCCGACGGGGCGCAGCGCTTCTGCATGGGAGCGGCCTGGCGCGAGGTGAAGGACGGGCCCGACTTCGAGAAGGTCCTTGAGATGGTCCGCGCGGTCCGCGCCGAAGGGCTCGAGGTGTGCGTCACCCTCGGGATGCTCACCTGCGAGCAGGCGGTGCGGCTGAAGGAAGCGGGGCTGTTCGCCTACAACCACAACCTCGACACCAGCCGCGAGCACTACGGGAAGATCATCACCACCCGCACCTACGACGACCGGCTCGCGACCCTCGGGGCGGTGCGCCGCGCCGGGCTGACCGTGTGTAGCGGCGGCATCATCGGCATGGGCGAGTCGGTCGAGGACCGCTGCGCCCTGCTGGCCGAGCTGGCCGCGCTCGACCCGCAGCCCGAGTCGGTGCCGATCAACATGCTGGTGGCGGTCCAGGGGACCCCGCTCGCCGGGATGGAGCCGGTCGACCCGCTGGACCTGGTCCGCGCCGTCGCCGTCGCCCGGATCCTGATGCCGCGCTCGCGCGTGCGGCTGTCGGCGGGCCGCCTGTCGCTCACGCCGGAGGCGCAAGTCCTGGCCTTCTATGCCGGCGCCAACTCGATCTTCCTCGGGGACAGGCTCCTCACGACGCCTAACCCGGACCCCGACCGGGACCGCCTGCTGCTCGCGGCTCTGACCGGATCCCCGTGCGCCTGAGCCATGCTCCGCGAGCCGCCGGCCCGGCGGCCGGCGCGGCCGTCCTCGAGAGCCGCCTGAGGGATCTCGAGCCGCCGGGGCTGCGGCGCCGGCTGCGCGCCGCCGACGGGATCGATCTCTCGTCCAACGACTACCTCGGGTTCGCGCGCGACCCGATCCTGTCGGGGCGGGTCGCCGCCGCCGCCCGCGGCCTGCCGGTCGGATCGACGGGGTCGCGCCTGCTGCGCGGCGAGATCGAGATCTACGAGAGGGTCGAGACGGCACTGGCCCGCTTCGTCGGGCGCGAGGAGGCGGTCCTGTTCCCATCCGGGTACCAGGCCAACGTCGGCCTCCTCAGCGCCCTGCTCCGCCCCGGCGACCTCGTCTGCACCGACGAGCTGAACCACGCGTCGATCATCGACGGCATCCGGCTGAGCCGCGCGCGCAAGATCATCTACCCGCACCGGGACGCGGCGGCGCTGCGGCGGCTGCTGGCCGGGCGCGGCGGCGCCGCCCGGGGCCGGCTCACCCTCATCGTGACCGAGAGCCTGTTCAGCGCCGACGGCGACATCGCGCCGCTCGAGGACCTCGCCGCCCTGGCGCGCGAGCTGGACGCGCTGCTCATTGTCGACGAGGCCCACGCCACGGGCCTGTTCGGGACGGGGGGCGGCGGCCTGGTTCAGGCGCTCGGCCTGGCCGGACGGGTCTTCGCGACGGTTCACACCGGCGGGAAGGCGCTCGGCGCCGGGGGCGCGTGGGTGGCGGGCGCTCCGCCCCTCAAGGACTACCTGGTGAACTTCTCCCGTCCCTTCATCTTCTCCACCGCGCCGGTCCCGGCGCTGGCCGCGGCGCTGGGGGAGTCGATCGCCTACTGGGAGCGGGTCGGCGCGGCGCGCGCCCGGCAGGTCCTGGAGCGGGCCGCGCACCTGCGGCGCCTCCTCCGCCCGCTGGCCCGCGAGCTCGACCCGCCGCGCGCCTTCGCCGCCGATGCGGCCCGGGGGCCGATCATCCCGTTCGTCCTCGGCGACAACCGGCGTGCGGTGGAGACGGCACGGCGGCTGCAGCGGCGGGGATTCGACGCGCGCGCGCTCCGCCCGCCGACCGTCCCCGACGGCACCGCCCGGCTCAGGCTGACCGTGACCTGGCCGGTCGAGCGGGCGGCGCTCGAGCGCTTCGCGGAGGCCCTCGGCGCGGCGCTGCGATCGGCCGGCCCGTGACCGGGATCCCGCCCGAGCGCGCCGGCGCCAAGCGCGGCCTGTTCGTCACCGGGACCGACACCGGGATCGGCAAGACGCTCGTCTCGGCCCTCTTGGTCGCGGCCCTGAAGCAGGCCGGACGCCGGGCGGGCTACTTCAAGCCGGTGCAGACCGGGCCGGAGTCCGACTCCGCGACGGTGGCGCGCCTGTGCGGGATCGCCGCGGGCGATCTGCCGCGCCCGGCCTACTCGCTCGCGATGCCGGCCTCGCCCGATCGGGCCGCGGCCGCCGAGGGAGTCGCCATCGAGCTGGAGAGGATCGACAGCGCCTGGAACGACCTCCCACCGGGCGAGTGGATCGTGGAGGGCGCGGGGGGCCTGCTGGTGCCCCTCGACGGACGCCGGACCGTGCGCGACCTGATCGCGATGCTGCACATGCCGCTGCTGATCGTCTCCCCGACCCGCCTGGGGACGATCAACCACACCCTGCTCACCCTCGAGGCGGCCCGCTCCGCGGGCCTGGCGATCGGGGGCCTGGTGCTGAACGGCGAGCCGGACCCGGGGCTCGCCGGGATCTTCGCCCGCTTCGACCCGGCCCCGACGGTGGCGGCGATCCCCCCGCTGGAGCGGCTGACGCCGGAGGCGTGCGCGCGGCGGGCCCGGCAGGCCTTCCCCGAGCCCGTCCTGCGGCGGCTGTTCGGGCAGGCCCGGCGGGTGCCGGCGCGGGCCGCACGCGGCGGGCCGCGGGCCGGGGCGCGCGCCGGCCCGGGACGGGCCGGATGAGCGGCGACGCGCTCCTGGAACGCGACGGCCGGCTCCTGTGGCACCCGTACACGCAGCACGGCCTCCGCGTGCCGCCGCTGCGCGTCGAGTCGGCGCGCGGCGCCTGGCTGCGCCTCGCCGGCGGGCGGAGGCTGCTCGACGCGATCTCATCCTGGTGGGTGAGTCTGCACGGGCACGCCCACCCGGAGATCGCCGCCGCGATCGCGGAGCAGGCGCGCCGGCTGGAACAGGTGATCTTCGCCGGCTTCACGCACGAGCCGGCGGTCAGGCTGGCCGGCATCCTGGTCTCGGCGGCGCGCGAGCGCGGCCTGCCGCTCGAGCGGGTCTTCTACTCCGACGACGGATCGACGGCGGTCGAGGTGGCCCTGAAGATGGCCTACCAGGCCCACCTCAACCGCGGCGACACGAGGCGCCGCCGGTTCATCGCGCTGCGCGGCGCCTACCACGGGGACACCCTCGGGGCGATGGCGGTCGGCGAGCCGTCCGGCTTTCACGGCCCGTTCCGGCCGCTCCTGCCGGAGGTCGATTTCGTCCCGCCGGACGCCGCCGCCCTCGCGGCCCTTCTCGCCGAGCGGCCCGGCCGGCACGCCGCGATGATCGTCGAGCCGATGGTGCAGGGGGCCGGCGGGATGCGGATGCACCCGGCGCAGTTCCTGCGCGATGCGGAGCGGCTCTGCCGCGCGGCCGGCGTCTACCTCGTCTGCGACGAGGTGTTCACGGGATTCCACCGCACCGGCCCCTGCTTCGCGCTCGAGCACGCCGGGATCAGGCCCGACATCATGACGCTGTCGAAGGGCCTGACGGGGGGGTTCCTGCCCCTCGCCGCCACTCTGGTCACGGGGGAGATCTTCGAGGCGTTCGTCGCGGAGGACCCCGCGCAGGCCTTCCTGCACGGCCATTCCTACACGGCCAACCCGATCGCCTGCGCCGCCGCGATCGCCTCGTGGACCATCCTGCGACGGCAGGACTGCCAGTCGCGGATTCGCGCCATCGCCGCGAAGACGGCCGCCCACGTCGCCGCCCTCTCGTCCCATCCCGCGGCCCGCAACGCCCGCCATCTCGGCACCATCGGCGCCGTGGACATCGCCGGCCCGCCCGACTACTTCTCGGCGCTCGGGCCGCGGGTCTTCGCGCAGGCGGTGCGGCGCGACGTGCTGCTCCGCCCCCTCGGGAACGTCCTCTACGCCGTTCCCCCGTACTGCGTGACCGACGAGGAGGTCGACATGATCTACGCGGCCATGCGGGCGATCCTCGACCGCGCGGGCGAGGAGGATCGCCGGCGGCCGGGGTGAGCCGGCTCAGGGAAAGTATTTCAGCCCGAGCACGACCCTCGCACGGCCCTCTCCGGGCGCCCGCTCCTTCCCGACCGGCTCCACCTTGATGTCCTCGTGGACGTCCTGGTGGGTGCGCTCGCCGATCCGGATCTCGCCCGGATCCGCCTCCCGGCACAAGCGGAAAGCCTCGTTCACCGCCCGCCCGACGGCGGTGTACTCCACCCGCTTGTCCGAGCCCATGTTCCCCAGCAGGCAGATCCCGGTGTTGATGCCGACGCACAGCTCGAGGGCGCCGAACCTGTCGTGCTTCTGCCACCACTTGTCGCGCAGCCGCTGGTAGGCGTCGCGCATGTCCAGGGCGGCGAACACGGCCCGCTGCGCGTCGGAGGGCCCGTAGCGGGGATCGTGCGGCAACGGGGCGCCGTAGAACGCCATCAGGGCGTCCCCGATGAACTTGTCGACCGTGCCCTCGTACTTGAAGACGATGTGCGACATCACCGAGAAGAACTCCTGTAGGAAGCGGACCGCGTCCGCCTCCGGCAGCGCCTCCGCCACCCGCGTGAACCCGCGGATGTCGGCCACCAGGACGGTCACCGGGCGCCGCTCCCCCGCCAGGATCTTGCCGTGCGGGTCGCGGAAGACCTGCTCGGCGATGTGCGGCGTGACGTACGACTCGAACCGCTTGCGGATCCGCTCCGCTTCCCTCTCCTGCGCCTCCGCTCGGTCGTGGATCTCCCGGTACAGCCGCGCGTTCTCGATCGCCACGGCGACCTGGCTCGCGAGCACCGTCATCAGGCCGGCGTCCTCGGGCCGGAACTTGGCCGGCTCGACGCTCTCGAGGACCAGCACCCCGAGGACCCGGTCCCGCGCGAGGATCGGCACGGCCAGCTCGGAGCGCGGCTGGCGGCCGTCCGCGGTGCGCACCGGGATGTACTCCGGATCCAGAGAGACCTCGTCGACGAGCGCCGGCGCGCGCCGCATCGCCGCCCGGCTGATGATCCCCTGGCCCATCCGCAGCTCGATCCCACGGACCGACTCGGGGTCGTACCCGATGGCGGTCTTCCAGGAGAACCTCTCCCCCTCCTCGTCGAGCAGGAAGACGGTGAACAGATCGTAGTCGATGACCTTGCGGGTGAGCTGGCCGGCCCGCTCCAGCAACGATTCGAGGTCGAGGATGGAGGCGATCTCGTTGCCGATCTGGTGCAGCATCTCCATCGCCAGCGCGTGTTGCCGGCGGTCGCCGAACAGGCCGGCGTTGACGATCGCCACGGCGATGGGGCCCGCGAGCGTCGTCATGATGGTCACGTGCTCGTTGGTGAAGGCGTGCGGCCGGCGGCTCTCCATGTTCAGAACGCCGATGACCTCGTCCTTGTGGATCAGCGGCACGGCCATGTTGGAGAGGAACGGCTCGCCGTTCGGGGGATAGTACTCCGGGTCCTTGCGGACGTCGCCGACCCGGACCGGCTCGCGGCCGCGGATCGCGCGGCCGCAGACTCCCTCGTCGGCCCTGTATTCCCGCCGGCGGGCCCGCTCCGCGTCGTAGCCGATCCCTCCCAGCCAGTAGAGGCGGTTCCTCTTCAGATCGGCCCGGAAGATCCCGAGCATGTCGTGGTCGATGAGGCTCTTCGTCAGCGTGGCGATCCGGTCCAGAAGCGGCTCCAGGTCGAGGATCGAGGTCATCTCCCGGGAGATCGTCAGCAGGGTGTGCAGGGTCCGCTGCCGCTGCACGTCGAGGTTCACCCGGGCCAGCCGCAGGTGCTCGAACAGCTCCCGCCCGTCGCGGTAGCGCTCCCGCGGCTCCTTGGCGGTGCAGCGGTCGATGATTGCCTGCAGGTCGGCCGGCACGTCGGGGTTCAGGTCGGAGACCGGCGTCGGGGTGTGGTGCAGGATCTCGTAGAGGATGTCGACGTCGGAGTCGCCGGTGAACGCCCGCTGCTGGGTCAGCATCTCGTACAGCACGACGCCGAAGGAGAAGATGTCCGAGCGGGAGTCGACTTCCCCCCCGACCGCCTGCTCGGGCGACATGTAGGCGACGGTTCCCATCGCCATGCCCTCGGCCGTGAGGTGGGTGGTGGCGGAGCCGGTCGAGCGGCGCGGGTAGGGCTGGACGATCTTCGCGAGGCCGAAGTCCATCACCTTGGGGTAGCCGCGCGGGGTCAGGATGACGTTGTCCGGCTTGATGTCGCGGTGCACGACGCCGTCGGCGTGGGCCTCGCCGAGGGCGTCGGCGATCGACATCGACAGCTCCAGGGCCTCGCGCAGCTCCATCGGCCCGTCCTTCAGCCGCGCCCCGAGGGTCCGTCCCTCGACGTACTCCATCGCGATGATGTCCTGGCCGTCGGCCTGCTCCAGGCCGTAGATGGTGGCGATGTACGGGTGATTCAGGGAGGAGGCGATGCGGGCCTCGCGCAGGAGCCGGGCGCGCCGCCCCGCGTGGCGCAGGATCTCGGGCTTCAGGAGCTTCAGGGCGACGACCCGCTCCAGCTTCGTGTCCCAGGCCTTGTAGACGATCCCCATGCCGCCCTCGCCGACCTTCTCCAGCAGGCGGTAATGGGCGAGCTGGTCGCCGTCGCTCGGGGTCTTCGCCCGCATTCCGAGTCTCTGGATTCCCAGGGAGAGCCGAAGATGCGCCCTGATGGTAACCAGACCGGCCCCCGCCGGGCAAGGGGTTTCGTCCGGTAGTGGAGATGCTCGCCCCCTCCCGGCCGATCGACGACCGTGGCCGACGGGGCGGGGCCGAGGTCGGGGAGGCCGCGGGGAGAGGGCTTGGTGGAGG
>JBHIBC010000039.1:0-27761 GCA_046758905.1 Acidobacteriota bacterium
AGAGATGGTGATCCGGTCGCGGAAGACGCGGGTTCTCGTCGCGGACGACCATACGATGGTCCGGCAGGGGCTCCGGGCGATCCTCGAGAAGGAGGGCGATCTCGAGGTCGTGGGAGAGGCCGGGAACGGGCGCGACGCGGTCCGGCTCGCGGCCACGCTGCGGCCGGACGTCGTGGTCCTCGACATCAGCATGCCGGTGATGAACGGGCTGGAGGCGACCGGGCACATCGTCCGGGACGGCCGCGGCGTCGGGGTCATCGCGCTCACCATGCACAGCAGTGAGGAGTACGTCTATTCGCTGCTGAAGGCCGGGGCGAAAGGCTTCGTCCTGAAGGAGTCGGCCTCGTCCGAGCTGGTCGGGGCGATCCGCGCCGTGCGATCGGGCGGCACCTACCTCCACCCCTCGGTCTCCCCGAAGGTGATCAAGGAGTACCTGAAGCGTCCCGACCCCCGGGCCCGCGACGCCGCCCACGACGGGCTCACGGCCCGCGAGTGCGAGATCCTGAGACACATCGCGGACGGCCACACCAACAGGCAGATCGCCGGCCTGCTGTCCCTGTCGGTCAAGACGGTCGAGGCCCACCGGGCGCGGATCATGGAGAAGCTCAACATCCACAACGTCGTCGGGCTGACGCGTTACGCCATCCGCCGGGGCATCTCCAGGGTGGAGGAATCCCCGTGAAGGGGATTTCTATAACTTGTTCACAGGATAGGACTTATAGTTGCTTCTCGATCTGGTTCGAGCACCCCTCGGGCTTGATCCGCGCCGGGGGCGTCTGCTAAGATGTACGGGAGTCACGAGGTTTCTCCCTTGAGCACGCTTCTTCGAGAGGTCAAGGCCCGCAGGCGCCTGATCTGCGGCCCCCTCGGCTACCTCCGCGAGACTCGACCTTTCCTCTCCCACCATTAGGCTCCCACCGACCGTCCGAGGCACCCGGAGACCGGCCTCGCCGCGTCGCCGGCGCCGAGGGTCCCGTGGATGGGGAGGAGACCGTCTTTCTTTACTTTCAGCCTGGTTGGAGAATTCATATGAAGAACGGTATCAGACGCGACGCAAAGGCCGGGGCGCGGGGCGGGGCCGGCCGGGTCCTCACCTTCTCGGAAGTCCGACTCTCCGCTCCCGGCCGCGCCAACGGCAACGGCGGCCTCAGGGCCGCGGCGCGCTCGGGCGGCGCCGCTGCGGCGACCCTCGCCGAGCGCCGCCCGGCGGCCCCCCGGAGCCTCAAGGCGGCCGCCAAGGCCCGGGCCCGCAGGGCCGCGCGGCGCATGCCGGTGGACAAGGTGATCAAGGAGTCGCAGCGGTGGCTGAACATCATCGCCCGGCCCGACAGGCTGACCACCGCGCGCAGGAAGCGCATCATCAAGGATACCGTCGCCTCCTTCGATGCCTACTTCAACTCCGGCTTCCTGACCTACCGCAAGTCGGTGGCCGAGGCCGACCAGATCGCCTCGGTCGAGTGGACCGGCCAGGGGACCACGATCCGGGACATCATGGGGCGCGCGTACATCGACTGTCTCGGGGGCTTCGGGATCTACAGCGCCGGGATCCGGCACCCGAAGATCGTGGAGGCGGTCCGCAACCAGCTCGACCTGATGCCCCTCTCGAGCCAGGAGCTCCTCGACCCGCTGCGGGGGGCGCTGGCCGAGCTGCTGGGCGAGATCGCCCCCGGCAACCTCCAGAAGTGCTTCTTCATCAACAACGGCACCGACGCCGTGGAGGGGGCGATGAAGCTGGCCCGCCTCTACACGCAGAAGTCCGGCTTCATCTCGACCCTGCGGGGGTTCCACGGCAAGTCGTACGGGTCGCTGTCCCTGATGGGCAAGGCCGAGTACCGGGTCGCCTTCGAGCCGCTGCTGCAGGACGTCTACTTCGTCGAGTTCGGGGACGCCGACGAGGTGGAGTGGCAGCTCAAGAAGGCGCGCGACATCGGTCTCGACATCGCCGCCGTGGTGGCGGAGCCGGTCCAGGGCGAGGCCGGGGCCGTCGTCCCGCCGGACGATTTCTGGCCGAGGCTGCGGGAGATCTGCGACGAGTACGACGTGCTGCTGATCGCCGACGAGGTGCAGACCGGCATGGGCCGCACCGGAACCCTGTTCGGCGTCAACCACTGGGACGTCACGCCCGACATCATGTGCCTCGGGAAGGCCCTCGGCGGCGGCGTGATGCCGCTGTCCGCCTTCGTCTCCACCCCGGAGATCTGGAAGGTGCTGGAGCAGAACCCGTTCCTCCACTCCTCCACCTTCGGCGGCAACGCGCTGGCGTGCGCCGCCGGGATCGCGGCGATCAACGTGACCCTGTCCGAGGACCTGCCCGGACAGGCGGCACAGGCCGGGGAGCGCTTCCTGCGGGGCCTGCGCGAGATCCAGGCGCGCTATCCCGACGTGGTCGTTGACGTGCGGGGCAAGGGCCTGCTGATCGGGATCGAGTTCATGGAGACCGAGTTCGGGTTCGCGGTCTCGGCGGGGATGTTCCGGCGCGGGGTTCTGGTCTCCGGCACGCTGATCAACGCCAAGACCATCCGGATCGAGCCGGCGCTGTTCATCTCCCGGAAGGAGATCGACGAGGTCCTCGATCGTCTCGACGACACCCTCCGGAGCCTGACGTGAAGCTCCCCATCGAGCACGAGCCGAGCAGAGAGGAGCAGGAGGTCCTGGCGGCCGAGGGGATCGTCAGCTGGAACCGGTACCTGCGCCGCTTCCCGAAGGAGAGGGACCGCGACCGCGACCGCCGCCTGGTCGAGTGGAGCGGCGAGGGCTCGGTGATCAGGAACCTCTACGGCGAGGAGTACATCGACTGCCTGGGCGGCTACGGCATCTTCAGCCTCGGCCACCGCCACCCGGAGGTCATCGAGGCGGTCAAGTCGCAGATGGATCGGATGCCGCTGCACAGCCAGTACCTGATCAACCCGATCACGGCGGAGGCCGCGCGGCGGCTGGCCGAGGTGACCCCGGGGGGCGGCCGGCTCCGGCGCACCTTCTTCTGCAACAGCGGCACCGAGGCGGTGGAGGGGGCCTTGAAGCTCGCCCGCCTGTTCACCGGCAAGCGGGGCTACGTCTCCACCCGCAACGCCTTCCACGGTAAGTCGCTCGGCGCCCTCTCGGTGACGGGGCGCCGGGTGTTTCGGGAGCCGTTCGAGCCGCTGCTGCGCGACGTCGCCTTCGTGCCGTACGGGGACGCCGCCGCGATCGCGGCGGCGGTCGGCGACGACACGGCCGCGGTGATCCTCGAGCCGATCCAGGGCGAGGGGGGCGTGGTGGTCCCGCCGGACGACTACCTCCCGAAGGTGCGCGAGGTCTGTGCCGGGAGGAAGGTGCTGCTGATCGCCGACGAGGTGCAGACGGGGCTGGGCCGGACGGGCGCCCTGTTCGGGGTCAACCACTGGAACGTCGTCCCCGACATCCTCTGCCTGGCGAAGGCGCTGTCCGGCGGCGTGATCCCGTGCGGCTCGTTCACCACCACCGACGAGATCTTCGCGAGCTTCCACGCCAACCCCATGTACCACTCGTCGACCTTCGGCAACAACCCGCTGGCGGCGACCGCCGCCGCGAAGGCCATCGAGATCACCGTGCGCGACCGGCTTCCCGAGCGCGCCGCCCGCCTGGGCGCCGACCTGCTCGGGCGTCTCGAGGAGCTGCGGGACCGGCACCCCGCGCTGGTGCGCGAGGTTCGCGGCAAGGGGCTCCTCCTCGGCATCGAGATGCGCAGCGAGGCGATCGGCACCCTGCTCGCCGAGCGGCTCTACGAGGACCGGATCCTCGTGGCCAACGCGCTCAACAAGCCCGAGGTGATCCGGATCGAGCCGCCGCTCAACGTCCCGGAGCCCTTCCTCGACCGGGTGGTCGACGCCCTCGACCGGTCGCTCGGCGGCCTGCGCCCCTGAGGCCGCCGCGCTCGTCGCGCCTCTTTGTCCCCGAGACCGCACCCCGCCGCGCCGTCCCGGCGGCCCCTGCGGTTATAATCCCGGTCTCCGGCGGGGCGCTCCCCGGCGCGCGAGGAGCCCGACATGCGGAAGATGTGGATCGGCGGGAGGTGGCTGGCGAGCGTCTCCAGGAGGACCTTCAAGGTCGTCAACCCGGCGACCGAGGCGATCCTGGACGAGGTGCCCAAGGGCAGCGCCCGGGACGCCGACCTGGCCGTCGAGGCCGCCTCCGGGGCGTTCCGCGAGTGGCGCCGGACGCCGGGCGTCGAGCGCGCCGCCCTGATGCACGAGTTCGCGAGGCGGCTGCGCGCCAGGCGGAAGGCGATCGCCCGCCAGCTGACCCTCGAGGGGGGCAAGCCCTTGATCGAGAACCTGGACGAGGTCGAGTGGGTGGCCGCCTGCTTCGATTACTACGGCGAGATCGCCCGCGACCAGGCGGGCAAGGTCATCTCGCCCGTCGCCCGGCACCAGGTCAACTTCGTCCGCAAGGAGCCCTACGGGGTGGTGGTGAACATCGTCCCGTGGAACTACCCGCTGCTCCTCCTGGCCTGGAAGCTGGCGCCGGCGCTGGCGGCCGGCAACACCGTGGTGGTCAAGCCGTCCCAGGAGACGCCGCTGTCCACGCTGATGCTGGCGCAGGACCTGGCGCTCTTCGGCCGGGGGGTGGTCAACATCGTCACCGGCTTCGGGGCGGAGGTCGGCGACCGGCTCGTGGTGCACCCCGACACGCGGCTGATCGCCTTCACCGGCAGCGTCGCCACCGGGAAGCTGATCGCGGCCGAGGCGGCCCCGCGCCTCAAGAAGCTCAACCTCGAGCTGGGCGGGAACGACCCCTTCATCGTCTGCGACGACGTCGACCTGGAGGTCGCGGTCCGGGGCGCGGTGTGGGCGGCCTTCTTGAACATGGGGCAGGTCTGCACGTCGGGCGAGCGCTTCTACGTCTTCGAGAGCGTCTACGAGGAGTTCGTCAGGAGGTTCGTGGCCTTCACCAGAAGGCTCCGGATCGGCAACCCCATGGGCCCGGACGTCGACTGCGGGCCGCTGATCCGCGAGGCCCACCGGGCCCAGATCGAGCGCGTCATCGAGCAGGCGGTCTCGGAGGGAGCGCGCGTGGCCTGCGGCGGTCGCCGCCCGCCGCGGCTCAGGAAGGGCTACTACTTCGAGCCCACGGTGCTGGTCGACGTGGACCAGTCGATGGCGCTGATGCGCTCCGAGACGTTCGGGCCGATCGCGCCCATCGTCCCGGTCCAGGGCATCGAGGAGGCCGTGCGCTGCGCCGACGACTCGGAGTACGGCCTCGGCGCCAGCATCTACACCAACAACCTGGAATACGCCATGTACGCGATGGAGAACGTCCACGCCGGCACTTTCTGGATCAACGATCCGCTGACCGACAACGACGCCGGTCCGTTCGGGGGCATGCGCCTGTCGGGAGTCGGGAGGGAGCTGGGTATCGAGGGGCTCGACGCGTTCCGCGAGCCGAAGCACGTGCACATGGACTACAGGATCGAGAAGAAGCCGTACTGGTACCCGTACAGGTGGAAGGCCCTCGAAGCGAAGGGGTGAGCCGATGAAGAAGCACATCGCCCTCAGGACCCCGGTTCCCGGACCCAGGAGCCAGGAGCTGATGAAGGCGCGCGCGGCGGCGGTGCCCCGCGGCCCCCTCAACCTCACGCCGGTGGTGATGGCCCGCGGGGAGGGGGCGATCCTGCAGGACGTCGACGGGAACCGCTTCATCGATTTCGCGTCGGGCATCGGCGTGCTCAATTCGGGGCATGCGCCGAAGGAGGTGGTCCGGGCGATCCAGCAGCAGGCCGAGCGGTTCACCCACTCCTGCTTCCACGTCGCGATGAACGAGCCGTACATCCGCCTCGCGGAGGTGATGAACCGCATCACGCCGGGCGCCTTCCCGAAGAAGACCCTGTTCGTGAACACCGGCGCCGAGGGCGTGGAGAACGCCGTCAAGATCGCCCGCAACTACACCAAGCGCAGCGTCATCATCTGCTTCGAGGACGCGTTCCACGGCCGGACGCTGCTGGCGATGTCGCTCACCAGCAAGGTGCACCCGTACAAGGACCATTTCGGGCCGTACGCGCCGGAGATCCAGCGCATGCCGTACTCCTACTGCTACCGCTGCCCGTGGGGCAAGAAGTTTCCGGGGTGCAACATCGAGTGCGCGACCTTTCTGGAGGACTTCTTCAAGCGGTACGCCGACCCGTCCACGGTCGCGGCGCTCTTGGTGGAGCCCATCCTGGGCGAGGGCGGATTCATCATGCCGCCGCAGGAGTACTACCCGATCCTGACCGGGATCTGCCGCAAGTACGGCATCCTGGTGATCGCCGACGAGGTCCAGACCGGCTTCGGGCGGACCGGGCGGATGTGGGCCTGCGATCACTGGGGGATCGAGCCCGACATTCTGGTGTCGTCGAAGTCGCTGGCCGCCGGCATGCCGCTCGCGGCCGTCACCGGCCGCGCCGAGATCCTCGACGCCCCGATGCCGGGCAGCCTCGGCGGGACGTTCGGCGGGAACCCGGTGTCCTGCGCGGCCGCGCTGGCCTCGATCGATCTGTTCGACAAGCAGCGGCTGGTGGAGAGGGCGGACCGGATCGGCTCGAGGATCCGCGATCGGTTCGAGGCGATGTGGAAGAAGTGCCCGTTCGTCGGCAACGTCCGCGGGGCGGGAGCGATGCGGGCCATCGAGTTCGTCCGGGACCGGACCACCAAGGAGCCGGCCAAGGATCTGGTCCAGAAGATCGTCCGCCTGTGCTACGAGCGCGGGCTCATCGTCCTCGGCGCCGGCACCTACGGCAACGTGATCCGCACCCTGATGCCGCTGGTGATCACCGACGAGCAGCTGGAGGAGGGCCTGAACGTCCTGGAGGAGTCGATCCTCGAGGCGTCGGAGTCCCTGCGTCCGGCCGCCGTGGGCCCGCAGCCGCCGGGCGCGCCCCCGGCGCGCCCGGGGGCGCAGGGTCGGGCCTAGGGCCGGAGCCGGGCCGCCGCCGGCGCGGCCGGGCGCATGACGCGGGAGGTGAACCATGCTCCTGGAGGGAAAGAAGGGTCTCATCGTCGGGGTGGCCAACAAGCGGAGCATCGCCTGGGGGATCGCCGGGGCGCTGTCCCGCGAGGGCGCCCGGCTGGCCTTCAACTACCAGGGCGAGAGGCTGGAGGAGAACGTCCGGGGGCTCGCGAGCACGCTCCCGGGATCGCTGGCCCTGCCGTGCGACGTGACGCGGGAGGACGAGATCGACGCGCTCTTCTCGAGGGTGAAGGACGAATTCGGCGGGCTCGACCTGATGGTCCACTGCGTCGCCTTCGCCAACCGGGAGGATCTGGAGGGCGACTTCCTCAAGACCTCGCGCGACGGGTTCCGCACCGCGCTCGAGGTCAGCGCCTACTCGCTGACGGCGCTGGCCCAGCGCGCCGCGCCGCTGATGGGGGAGGGGGGCAGCATCCTGGCCCTGACCTACCTGGGCTCCGAGCGGGTCGTGCCGCAGTACAACGTCATGGGGGTGGCGAAGGCCGCCCTGGAGGCGAGCGTCCGCTACCTGGCCCACGACCTCGGGAAGAGGGGGATCCGCGTGAACGGGATCTCGTCGGGCCCGATCAGCACCCTGGCGGCCCGCGGCATCCCCGGGTTCACCAGGATGCTCCAGTTCGTGCGCGAGAAGTCGCCCCTCGCCCGCAACACCGAGCCGGCCGAGGTCGGCGACGTCGCGGTCTTCCTGTGCTCGCGGATGGCGCGCGGCGTGACCGGCGAGATCATCTACGTCGACAACGGCTACCACATCATGGGGATGTAGGCGGGCGGCCCGGGTCGGCCCGGGGCGCCCGTACCGCGTGCGGACGGACACCGATCTCTGCGTGGCCACCGAGCGGCTGGCCAAGACCTACCGGACGGGGCTGCTGCGCCCGCCGGTCCGGGCCCTGTGCGGCGTCGACCTGGGGGTCCCCCGCGGCCGCGTGTTCGGCCTGCTCGGCCCGAACGGCGCCGGCAAGACCACGCTCGTCAAGCTGCTCCTGGGGATCGCCTTCCCGACCTCGGGGCGCGCCTGGCTGCTGGGCCGGCCCGCCGGGGACGTCCGCGCCCGCGCCCGCGTCGGCTATCTTCCCGAGAACCACCGGTACCCGCAGCACCTGACCGGAGAGCAGGTGCTGCACTACTTCGGCCGGCTCTCGGGCATTCCCGAGCCCCTGCGGCGACGCAGGGTCGACGACCTGCTCCGCCTCGTGCGCATGGAGGAGTGGCGCCGCGTGCGGGTGGGGAAGTACTCCAAGGGGATGATGCAGCGGCTCGGCATGGCGCAGGCGATGCTCAACGAGCCGGACCTGCTGATCCTCGACGAGCCGACCGACGGCGTCGATCCGATCGGCCGGCGGGAGATCCGCGACCTGCTGATCGCGCAGCGGGAGCGCGGCACGACCGTCTTCCTGAACTCGCACCTGCTGTCGGAGGTCGAGCGGCTGTGCGACCGTGTGGCGATCCTCAAGGAGGGCCGCCTGGTTCGGCAGGGGGGGATCGAGGAGCTGACCCGGACGAGCGAGACCTACCGCGTCGGCGTGTGCGGGCTGAAGCCGGAGGTGGTGCCGGCCCTCCGGGCGGCGGCCCCCGGCCTGCGGGTGGGAGACGCCCACCTGGAGATCGCCGCCGATCTCGACGGCCTCAACCGCCTGATCGACGCGCTGCGGGCGCACGGGGTCGCGATCGACTTCGTCCACCGGGACCGTGCCAGCCTCGAGGAGGTCTTCGTCAGGGTGGTGAGGGAGGATGAGGCGTGAAGGTCCTGGCGATCGTCGTGGAGACCTGCCGGGAGCTGGTCCACCGCAGGGCCCTGCCGGTCTACTTCGGCATCATCACGCTGACCCACCTCTTCTTCCTGCTGGCGCTGCAGACCGACGTGGCCGACGGCATGATCGCATCGCTTAGGGTGATGGGCCTGCAGGGGCGGACCAGCGCGGGGATCCGGGTCGAGGAGTTCGTGGGGGGGCTGCAGCTGGCGATCGCCTTCGTGCTCTTCCCGCTCGGCATCCTGATGTCGGTGTTCGCGACCGCGAGCCTGGTGCCCCGGATGCTCGAGCGGGGGTCGATCGACCTGCTGCTCTCCAAGCCGGTGCCGCGCGCGCTCCTGTTCGCCTCCCGCTGCCTGGGGGCGCTGCTCGCGGCCGGGTCGAGCCTGGTGTATCTGGTCGGGGGGCTGGGCGTGATCCTGGGGGTCAAGACCGGCGTCTGGAACGGGGGCTTCTTCCTGGCGGGGCTCCTCATGGCGCTGTACTTCGCCTGCCTGCTCGGCTTTCTGGCGCTTTCAGGCGTCGTGTCGCGCTCCACCTCGGTGGCCGTCATGGTCACGGCGCTGCTGTTCCTCGCCGGGCTGGTCGTCCGCGCCCCGCACGAGGGCACCCGCTGGCCGCTTTTGATCACCAGCCGGGCCTGGCGCTTCGCCGCCCGGTCTGTGGTGGAGACGCTCTATCATGTCCTGCCGAGGACGTACGATTTCGGGCAGATGGTGACCGGCCTGACACTGGGGCGAGAGGTCGTGATCTGGGAGCCGGCGCTCAGCTCGGCGCTGGCGGGAGCCGGGGCGCTCGCGGCGGCGACGCTCTACTTCGCGCGCAAGGACTTCTGATCCTGCGCGGGCGGGGCCGGGGGGTCCCGCGGGGGGACGACGATGAGGCGGAGGATCGCGGCTCTGGCCGTCGCGGCGGCGCTGTCGGCGGCGTGCGCGCGGGAGATGAGCGGGGCGGCGGCCGTGCGCTCGAGCGCCCTAGGCGCCCTGCCGGCCCCGAGCGTCGGCCTTCTGGTCGTCGAGGTCCACTCTCTGAAGGACCTGCGGGCGGCCTCCGGCTGGATCCGGGAGATGGCCGCGGCGGCCGACCGGAGCCCCCTGTTCCGGCGCGTGAAGGAGCGGCTCGGAAGGCGGACCCTGCGCCGCGTGGGTCGGCTGGGCCTGGCCGTCGCCCCGGAGGACGGCGGCGGGATAACCTACGCTCTCCTGCTGGAGGGCTCGTTCGGCGAGGCGCGGCTGCGCGAGGCCCTGGGCGGGGCGGAGATCTTCACGTTCCTGAAGAGCGCGGGAGGGCCCGACTTCAGCGCCACGGTGCTGGGCGCGGACGCCCTGGCCCTCGGGCCGCGGGAGGTGCTCGAGACGATGCGGCGCAATGCACGCGGCCGCCGGAGGAGCGGCATCGCGCGGAACCGGGCGCTCCTGGAGCCGCTCGCCAAGGTCCGGGCGTCCTCCCAGGTCTGGGGGGCCATCGACTACGACCCGATGCTGGCGCTTGTGCGCCGCGCCGGCCCCCAGGTCGAGCTCGGCGATGCCGCGGCCGGCGCCCGCCTGGTCGCCAACCACCTGCGCTCGGTCGCCTTCCAGGGGGCCCTGGGGCGCTCGCTCGAGATCGATCTGTTCGGCGAGGCGGACGGAGCGGAGAACGCCGGGCTGCTGGCGGACACCCTGCGCGGGCTGATCGCCCTCGG
The DNA here is from genome assembly GCA_046758905.1 of Acidobacteriota bacterium. Lineage (GTDB taxonomy): Bacteria > Acidobacteriota > Polarisedimenticolia > Gp22-AA2 > Gp22-AA2 > JBHIBC01. The sequence continues at coordinate 10,393 of JBHIBC010000039.1, forward strand.
CCGGATGGGGGCGAGCGGGGGAGAGGCCCGCGAATGGCTGGAGTTCCTCGAGGGGATCCGTGTCGATCAGCGCGGGAGCGAGGTGAGCCTGCGCGCGTCGGTGCCGGAGAAGACGATGACCGCCCTGGCCGACGCGGTGCGCTCCGGCGCCCCGACGCAGGGGCCGTGAGGGCCAGGCCCCGCCGGGCCCGCGGGCCCGGGCGGGCTAGCCGGGATGGTGGGGCGCCGACAGCATCCTGTCGAGGTTGTGCGCCGCGCTGATCAGGGCCAGGTGGGTGAACGCCTGCGGTGCGTTCCCCAAGTGCTCCCCGCTAGGGCCGATCTCCTCCGCATAGAGCCCCAGGTGGTTCGCGTAGCCCAGCATCTTCTCGAAGAAGAAGCGCGCCTTCTCGGCGTCCCCGGAGCGCGACAGGCACTCCACGTACCAGAAGGTGCACATCGAGAACGTCCCTTCCTTGCCCCGCAGCCCGTCCGGAGCCGAGTTCCCGGCCCGGTACCGGTAGACGAGCGAGTCGTCCACCAGCGCCCGCTCGATCGCCCTGAGCGTCGACAGCCAGCGCGGGTCGGTGGGGCCCACGAACTTGACCAGCGGCATCAGGAGGTTCGCGGCGTCCAGCGTGGCGGAGCCCTTGTGCTGGACGAAGGCCCGCGCGTCGGGATCCCAGAAATCCCTGAAGATCGAGGTGTAGATCTCGTCGCGCACCCGGAGCCACCGATCCAGCGGGGCCGGGAAGGACCGCTTGAGGGCGAGCCGGACGCCGCGGTCGATGGCCACCCAGCACATCAGGCGCGAGTACAGGAACTCCCGCCGCCCCCCGCGCGTCTCCCAGATGCCCTCGTCCTTCTTCCGCCAGTTGGCGCAGACCCAGTCGATGAGCCGCACCAGGTTCTTCCACAGGTCGAAGGAGATCGGCTCGCCGTACTTGTTGTACAGGTAGACGGAGTCCATCAGCTCGCCGTAGATGTCGAGCTGCAGCTGATTGAAGGCGCCGTTGCCGACGCGCACCGGCGACGAGCCCCGATAGCCCTCGAGGTGGGAGAGCGTCTCCTCCGAGAGGTCGTGGCGGCCGTCGATGCCGTACATGATCTGCAGCGACCCGTCGGGATTGAGCTCGCCGCAGCGCGCCTCGATCCAGCGCATGAAGGCCGCCGCCTCCAGGGTGTAGCCGAGGCGGATCAGCGCGTACAGCGTGAAGGAGGCGTCCCGTATCCAGGTGTATCTGTAGTCCCAGTTCCTCTCGCCGCCGATCTCCTCGGGCAGGCCGAAAGTCGGCGCCGCCACCATCGACCCGTACTCGGCGGAGGTGAGCAGCTTCAGCGTGAGCGCGGAGCGGTTGACCATCTCCCGCCAGCGCCCGGTGTAGGCGCAGCAGCCGAGCCACCGCCGCCAGAAGTTGACGGTGTTCTTGAACGAGGCCGACACGAACTCCGGCGCCGCGGAGGGGGACTCGACCCCGGGGAGCGCCTGTTCCAGGACGAACGACGCCGTCCGGCCCGCCCGCAGGGTGAACTCCGCCACCGCCGTGCCGTCCACGATCCGCATGGGAACCGAGGACCGCAGCCGCAGCGCCGTCCGATCCGCGCCCCGGGAGGCGAACAGCACCTCGCCGTCCCTCATCTCGATGGTGTGCGGCGCCCGCGCGTAGTCGAACCGGGGCTCGCACACCATCCGGTAGCGCATCTCGCCGCGCACGGTCTTGACCCGCCGCACCAGATCGTGGCTGGTCTGCCCCTGCTCGATCGGCATGAAGTCGGACAGCTCGGAGACGCCCTCCTCCGACAGGAAACGGGTCAGGAGCACGTTGGTGTCGGGCAGGTAGAGCTGGCGCTGGCGGGCGCCCTGCAGGCACGGCGCGACCTGGAACCGGCCTCCCTTCCTGCTGTCGAGCAGCGCGGCGAAGATGGTGGGCGAGTCGAAGTGGGGGAACGACATCATGTCGATCGATCCGTCCATGCCGACGAGCGCCACGCTGTGGAGGTCGCCGATGATGCCGTAGTTCTCGATCGGTTGGTACGACACGGGACACCTCCCCGCGGACGGCGCGCGGGCCGCCCCGTCAGTCATCGGGCCCGCGCCGGCCCAGGCCGGGGGCTTCCCCGGGCCGCGGCGCGCCTTCCCCCGCCGGTCCGAGATCCATGAGCTCGATCCCGAGGCGCCGCGCCACGCGGATGCTCTTCGCGTCCCGGTAGAACTCGCCGAAGTAGATCCGCCGGATCCCCGAGTTGGCGATCAGCTTGAAGCAGCTCCAGCAGGGGCTGGCGGTCGTGTACAGCTCGGCCCCGTCGATCATGACGCCGTTCTTCGCCGCCTGCAGGATGGCGTTGGCCTCGGCGTGGATGGTGGCGACGCAGTGCCCTCCCTCGATCTCGTGTCCCGCCTCGTCGCAGTGAGGCATGCCCCGGATCGACCCGTTGTATCCGGTGGAGAGGATGTTCCTGTCGCGGACCACCACGGCGCCGACGTGCCTGCGGTCGCAGGTCGACCGGGTGGCGACCTGGCGCGCGATGTTCATGAAATAGGCGTGCCAGTCGAGGCGGCGGCCGGCCGTGCCGCGGTCCTCCCGGGCGGCGGCGCCGGAGGAGGCGGCCGCCGCCGGCCTCCCGGCCGGGCGCCGGACCCGCCGCCCCTTCGCCGCCCCCATGGCCGCGCGCCCCCGCCTTCGCTCACCGCGTCTCGATGGTGACGGACTCCATGACCACGTTGTCGAGGGGGCGATGGGCGCAGCGCGTGCCGCGGGGCTTCCCGGTGCAGTCCGTCTTGACGTCTGCGATCCTGTCCACGGTCTTCATCCCCTCGACGACCCGGCCGAAGATGGTGTACTGCCGGTCCAGGTGCGGGGAGTCCCGGTGCACGATGAAGAACTGGCACGAGCCGCTGTTCGGGTCGCGCGAGCGGGCGGTGGAGACGATGCCGCGCTTGTGGCTGTACTTGTCGGTGAACTCCGCCGGCATCTTGCGGGGGCCGGAGCCGGTCCCGTCGTTGCTCGGATCGTCGTCCTTGGACAGCGGGTCGCCCCCCTGGATCATGAAGCCCGGGATCACCCGGTGGAACGTGGTGCCGTCGTAGAAGCCCGATCGGGCGAGGTCCTTGAAATTGTCGACCATCTTCGGGGCGACGTCGGGCAGGAACTCGAAGACGATGGTGCCCATGTCGGTCTTGATGACGGCGACCTCCCGGCCCTTCTCGGGCGGGCTGGCCGTCCCTGTCTCGGGATCGGCGGCGCTCGCCGGGCCGAAGCCCGGCGCGAGGGTCCAGGCGAGCGAGGCGAGAATGCAGAGCGTGCGTTGCGACCACCGGCGGCGCCGGGGACGGATCGGGATCGCGCTCATCGAGGCTCCTCCATCGATGTTGTCTCGAGATCTCTATCGTCAAGTCGTCTAGGGCCGCCGATTGTAACAGAAGGTCCGCCGGGTCGCCACCGGAGTCAAGGCCTCGCGCCCGCGTGCTATACTGCCGCCCGACCGGAGGGTCGCGCGTGCCCGTCTACTCCCACTCCCGACTCAGCTCGTTCGAGAACTGCCCGCTGCAGTACCGCTACCGCTACGTCGATCGGATCCCGCGCGATGTGGAGAGCATCGAGACGTTCGTCGGGAAGAGAGTGCACGAGGTCCTCGAGTGGCTCTACCGGGATCTGCTCGAAGGCCGGTGCCCCTCGCTCGAGCGGCTCGTGGCCCGATACCACGGGACCTGGGAGACGCACTTCTCCGAACGGGTCCGGATCGTCAGGACCGAGAACTCGGTCGCGCACTACCGCCGTCTCGGCGAGCGCTGCGTGGTCGACTACGACCGGCGCTACCGGCCGTTCGACCAGGGGACGACCGTGGGGGTCGAGGAGCGCGTGAGCCTGTGCCTCGACGGCGCCGAGCGCTACCGGCTGCGAGGGTACATCGATCGGCTGACGCGCGTCGCCCCGGGCACCTACGAGATCCACGACTACAAGACGAGTGGCAGCCTCCCGTCCGAGCGTGCCCTGCGCGGCGATCGGCAGCTCAGCCTCTATCAGATGGCGGTGCAGCAGCGCTTCCCCGACGCCCGCGACGTCCGCCTGGTCTGGCACTACCTGGTGTTCGACCAGGAGCTGACCTCACGGCGGAGCCCGGCCGATCTGGAGGCGCACCGCGTCCGGACGATCCGGCTGATCGACACCATCGAGGCGGCGCGGGAGTTCCCGCCGCGGGAGAGCGCCCTGTGCCGCTGGTGCGAGTACCGCGACATCTGTCCGACTCAAGCGGGCCGGGCGGTGCCCGGACATGCGCGCCCCCCGGCGGGGCGACCGGACGGGGCCCGCCGGGCTGCGGAGAGGCGAGCGGACGGTTGAGCCGCTCCCGCCTCCCCCCGACGAGGAGGACCGGGCCCGTCGGGCCGGAGGCGCTCGCGGGCGGCCCGGGGCCTCAAGAAGCGATCTTCACCACGGCGCGGTGCCACCGGAAGGAGGGGTCGACCCGGACCCGGCTGTCGACCCCCTCGACGCCCCCCACGAGTGCGGCGAGGACCGCCGCCTGCTGGCGCGATATGTGCAGGCCGACGCGCCCGCTGAGGGTGACGACCCCCTCGGCGACGCGGACCTCGATCTCCGCCCCGTGCGGGTAGGCGCGGAAATCCTCCAGGTAGGCCTTCACCGCCCGTGCGATCGACGCGTCGTCGTCCCCCCGGGGGGCGTCCGCCGGCATCAGGTGGTTGGAGATGCGGGTGATCCCGAGGACGGTCCCGGCCAGCTCCTCCGCCCGCACCCGCGCCCGATAGTCCCGGACGCCGCCGCTCAGGGTGGCGACCGTATCCTCCACCCCGACCTCGAGGTCCTCGAGACCGAGCTCCTCGGCGGCGTCGGCGAGCACTCCGGAGACCGCATTCCTCAGGGCCCTGTCCGACAGGTCGGCGGGAGGCACGGACATCGCGTCGGTGACGTTGATCACGCCCCGGATGAAGGCGGCGAGACGCAGCGCCCGCATCCTGAGGGCGCAGCTGCCGATCTCCCCCGAGAAGACGGCGCCTCCGTTCACCAGGACGAGCCGGATCTTCTGCCTCGCCAGCTCGGGGTCGCGGCCGATTATGCGGACCAGCTTCTCGCGCAGGACGTAATCGCCCGGCCCCGCGATGTTGCGGCGGGTCGGCGCCTCCCGGGCCGCGACGGGGGGCTCGGCCGCGGCGCCCGCGGCGGACGGGGCCGGCGCCGGGATCTGGAGGAGACACAGCAGGAAGAGCGCGTGCGGGAGCGTCCGGATCCTCATGCGGGCACCTATTCTGGCACAGGCGGCGGGAAGCGCCAAGGCGGCCGGAGGGCTGCCGGCCTCCCCCTCAGCCCTGCTCCCGACGGGTCCGCTCGAGCAGACGGGTGACGGTGCGCAGGATCTCCGGGTCGCCCTCCTCGGGACGCCCCATGCGCCTCCAGACCTGCCGGGCCCGCTCGCGCGCCTGCTCCAGACCGTCGCGACGGGATTCCGGCGCCAGATCGATGGCCGTCTGCATCTCCTGGAGCGCCGTCTGGATGCGCTCGCGCGCCGCGCGCCGCGCGCCCCCGTCGAACAGCTCGGTGCCCAGGCGCATCGAGAACAGGGCCCGGCTCAGCGCCCCGGCGTAGCGCAGCCCGCCGACGGCGCGCCGCGCGGCGGCGACCTCCTCGCGCCCGGCGCGCATGTCGCGGCGCACCATCGCGGCGCGGGCCCGGGCGATGGCCTGGCGCGCCTGGTCGAGGCGGGCTATGAGGACGTCGTGGAGGATCGCCTCCTCGAAGCGGCGCAGCGCCTCGGCGCAGCCCGGCCCGTCTCCCGCGGCGGCGGCGCTCAGGGCGGCGCGGCTCTCCACCTCGGCCTGCCGGGTCACCGCGAAGTCCGCCAGGGCGGGCAGGAGGGTGCGGGCGCGCCTGAGCGCGCCGTCGGCGGCCGGGAGGTCCCCGCTCTGCGCCGCGCGCAGCGCGGCGTCGAACGCCGCCTTGAAGTCCGGGAGGCCGCTGCGGGTCCCGAAGCTCTCCAGGTACTCATCCGCCCGGCGCAGGTGCCCGCTGACGCGTCCCGGATCCTTGCCCCGGGTCGCGTCCGACGCCTTGTCGAGCGCCCTGACCGCGCGGTCCAGGATCCTCCTGACCTCGGCCGGGCTCGCGGGCCTCGGGGCGGCGCCGACGGGCGTGGCGGCGACGCCGCAGGCCATCGCGAGCGCGATGCCGCCGGCCAGCAGCCGCGGCCGGCGAGCGCCGGGGCCGCGCGGGGCGGGACCGTGCCCGGCGTCAGTAGTCGAGATCGTCGAGACGGTCATCCTCGATGCCGAAATGGTGGGCGATCTCGTGCAGGACCGTCTTGCGGACCTCCTCGCGGACCTCGGCCTCGGTCCGGCAGGCCGCCTCCACGTTGGCCTGAAAGATCGTGATCCTGTCCGGAAACGCGAGGCTGTAGCGCGCGTCCCTCTCCGTGAGCGGCTCTCCCTCGTAAAGGCCCAGCACTCGGTCCCCGCCCTCCCCCAGAATCCGCGCCTGCCGGCGCGAGGGTCGATCCTCGACCACGACGGCGACGTTGTCCAGCCGCGCCCTGAGGTTGTCCGGAAGAGCGTCGAGCGCCTCCCGCACGAGGCGCTCGAAGCGCGCCCTGTTCATTGACCTCGATTCCTTTATCCCGGGCGTGACACCCCATTCTACCCCGAGCCGGCAGCCGCCGGTGAGGGCATCGGCGCCTCGGGACAAGGCGCCGGGGGCGCCCGGGCCGCTCGGCGGGGGATCCCGTGCGGGTCGGTCCGTTGACGACCTCGCGGGCGCGCCCTTAACATGCGGCCGCGATGTCACGGACGGCGCTCGGGTTCACGGCTGGCGGGCTGAGCCGGCGGCGCCGGAGTCGGGCGGCGCGGGCCCCCAGGAGGGGGGAGCGGGCCGGCGGCGCCTCCGGGCCGCGGGCGATCCTGTTCGACTTCGACGGGGTCCTGGTCGACAGCGAGGCCCGGCACTGGCGCGCCTTCCGGCACGTGCTGGCACCGCTCGGCATCGACCTGTCGCGCGCGGCCTACGACGAGCGCTACCTGGCGTTCGATGATCGCGGCGCGCTGTCGGCCATGCTGCGCGACGCCGCCCGGTCTCGCTTACCGCGCGCGCGGCAGGGGGGAGCGCGGCGGCGTCCTCCCCCGCTCGGGCGGCTGGTGCGGCGCAAGCGCGAGGCCTACCGGCGGCTGTGCGGCGACCGCGTGCGCGTCGGGCGGCGCGCCGCCGCCCTGGTCCGCTCGCTCTCGAGGCGGGTGCCGCTGGCGATCGTGTCCGGCGCCGCGCGCGCGGAGATCGTCAGCGCGCTGCGGCGCGCCGGCATCTCGGGGGCGTTCCGGGCCGTCGTCGCGGCCGAGGACGTCCGGCGCTGCAAGCCGCAGCCGGACGGCTACCGGCTCGCGCTGCGCCGGCTGGGGCTCGGGAGCGGGCGCGGGTGCATCGCGGTGGAGGACTCCCCGGGAGGCATCCGGGCGGCGCGAGCCGCCGGCTGCGAGGTCGTCGGCATCGCCACGAGCTACCCGGCGGCCGCCCTGCGCCGGGCGGGGGTCCGGAGCGTGGTCCGCTCGGCCGCGTCCCTCGCCCCCCGGTCGCTGCTGCGAGCCGGCCCTCCCGCCGGTCAGCGCGCCTCGTAGACCACCTCTCCACCCACGATGGTGTAGGCGATGCCGGCGTCCGGGATGCGCTCGGGGGGCAGGGCCCGCAGGTCCTGCTCGATGACCGTCAGATCCGCCCAGAGGCCGGGGGCGATCCGCCCCTTGGTGTTCTCCTCGAAGGCCGCGTAGGCGGCGCCGATGGTGTAGGCGCGGAGCGCCTCATCGAGGCTCATCGCCTGCTCCGGGTGCCAGCCCCCCGGCGGCCGGCCGTCGAGGTCCCGGCGCGTCACCGCGGAGTGGATGCCGATCAGGGGGCGCTCCGGTTCGACGGGGAAGTCGGAGCCGGCGGCGATGGTCACGCCGGCCTCCAGGACCCAGCGCCAGGCGTACAGCCCGCGCCCGCGCTCCGCTCCGATGCGCTCCTCCGCCCAATCCATGTCGCTGGTGGCGTGGCTCGGCTGCATCGAGGCGATGACCCCGAGCCGCTTCAGCCGGGCGATGTCCTCGCGGGTGGTGCACTGCAGGTGCTCGATCCTGGGCCGGGGATCCTCGGCCGGGACGGCCGCCAGCGCCGCCTCGTACGCCTCCAGGGTGAGGCGGATCCCGCGGTCGCCGATGGCGTGGGTGCAGACCTGGTAGCCGCGCCGCAGCGCCAGGGCCGCGGCCGCCTCGATCGCCTCGGGCGGGGTCACGAGCAGGCCGCGATTCCCGGGATCGTCCGCGTAGTCCTCGAAGAAGGCGGCGCCGCGCGACCCCATGGCGCCGTCGATCATCAGCTTGACGGCCCGCAGCGTCACCCGGTTCCGGTAGTTGATCAGCGGCGGCCGCTCCAGGAGCCGCTCGAGCGGCTCACCGTTCATCCCGGACCACATCAGGTAGGCGCGCAGAGGCAGCCGTCCCTCGTCGGCCAGCTCGCGGTAGGCCGCGGCCTCCTCCTCGCTCACTCCGGCGTCGTGGATCTCGGTCAGCCCGGCGGCCGCGCACCGCCTCAGCGCGGAGACGATCCAGGACTTGATCTGTTCCCGCGTCGGACGCGGGCGGGCCGCCTCGATCAGGTCGGTGGCGTTGTCGATGAACACCCCGGTCGGCTCGCCACGCTCGTCCCGCTCGATGGTCCCTCCGGGTGGATCGGGCGTGTCGCGCGTCACGCCCGCGAGCTCCATCGCCCTGCGGTTCGCCCAGCCCGCATGCCCGTCGACGCGGGTCAGCCACACGGGCCGCGCCGGCGCCGCACCGGTCAGGGGGCGGTGATCCGGGAATCGCCCGCCGGGCCAGAGGTTCTGATCCCAGCCGCCTCCGGTGACCCACTCGCCGGGCGGCAGCTCGGCCGCGCGCGCCGCGACGCGCCGCGCGACCTCCTCGACGCTGCCGGCGCCCCGCAGGTCGAGGCCGGCGAGACGCCGGCCCAGGCTCCGGACGTGCGCGTGGGCGTCGATGAGACCGGGGACCACCATCGCCCCCTCGAGGTCGATGCGGCGCGTGGACGGCCCGGCCAGCGCCAGGATCGCCTCGTCGGCGCCGACGGCGGCGATCAAGCCGGATCGCACGGCCACCGCCTCGGCCTCCGGCGCCTCCGGGTCCATCGTGACGACGGCCCCGCCGACGAGGACCAGGTCGGCGGGCGGCTCGCCTCTCCTCCCGGTGCAGCAGAGGACCGACACGGTCACGCCGAGCAGGGCCAGGGCGACGGCCGGCGCCGCCGCGTCCGTCCAGCCGTGCTGCATCCCCAGGGCGCCCGTCCGGGGGCTCATGTCCCCTCGCTCCGATCCGCCCTGTGCGTCACCCGCGGAAGGGCGGTCTCGATGTCGAAATCGGGGTCGTTGTCCTGATCGTGACAGGCCGTGCACACCCCCTGGATGATACAGAACGAGCACTGGTCGGTGATCCCGTAGATCGTCTCCACCTTCGCGTCCTCCGGGGCGCCGACGTGATCCGCGCCGGGCCCATGGCAGACCTCGCACTGAACGTTGGTCATCGAGGCGGTCGCCTCCGGGTCGCCGAACCCGCCCTTCAGTCCCATCCCGGTGGTGTGACAGGGCAGACAGGCAGGGTCGGCGCCCCGGCGCTCCCGCAGCAGGCGTGCGAACGCCGCGGCGTGCGGCGTGCGCTCCCACTGCCGGTACTCCGCCTGGTGGCACGCGCGGCAGGCCTCCGCCCCGACGTGCGCCACGCCCGATCTGAACCTCTCCAGCCGCCGCCGGTTCACCCGCTCCAGGCGCTCGCGCTGCCCCTCGCTGTAGCGGAACATCCGGTCGAGGTCGGGGTCGTCCCGGTGGGCGACGAGCGCCATCGCCTCATCGAGGTCGAAGTTGAGGACGAACTTGCCGCTGTGACAGTCGGCGCACGCCGCGGACATGGCCGCCGGATCGATCCCCGCGCCGCCCGGATGGCCCCCGCCCGGCCCGTGGCAGACCTCGCACTGCACGTTCACCATGTGGGGGGTCGATTGCGGATCCCTGAAGCCGCCGTCCGCCCCCTCGCCGGTCACGTGACAGCCGACGCAGTCCGGATCGCGCCATCGATCCCCTTTCCCCAGGCTGTCCCAGGCGATGCTGTGCGGCGTCAGGAGCCAGTCCCGGAACTCGCGCGCGTGGCAGGAGCGGCAGATGCCGTCTCCCGCGTACCGCCCCTCGGGCAGGGACGCCGCGAGCGCCCCGGGAGACCCCTCGCCCAGCGCCAGGCGCACCTGCAGGCGCGTCAGCTCCTCCCGGTCGGGACGGTCGCCCTGCTCGCGGAACCGGACGAAGCCGTCCCGGTCGATGATGAAGGTGTCGGGCGTTCTGGTGGAGCCGTACCTGCGGAAGATCTCCCGGGCGGGGTCGAGGACCACCGGGTAGTCGATCCCGTGCTCCGCGAGGAAGGCGCGCAGCCTTCCGCCGAGGTCCCGCGACGTGACGCCGATCGCCGCGACGGCCCCGCCGCGGAACTCGGCGAGGGCCCGGGCGAGCCGGGGGAGGTCCTCGTCGCAGTGGGGGCATTCCTGATCGAAGAAGTTCAGGACCACCACCTTGCCCCGGAGCGACGCGAGATCGATCCGCCGCCCGTCGAGGTCGGTGGCGGAGAACACCGGGGCCCTCGGGTTCTCGGAGTACGCGATCTCCATCGGGCGCCCCTCGCCGCGGACCTCCCGCGGCAGCTCGCGCAGAGCGGCCTCGGTCGCCTCGACCCTCGCCCGGTAGGCCGTTCCCAGGTAGCCGTCCAGCCGGAAGCGGACCACATGGCCGGCATCGAGCAGGACGACGGTGGGCAGGTCGCCGACCCCGTAGGAGCGGGCGATCGAGCCGGGATCGCGCAGGATGGGCAGCGAGAGGGCGTGCGCGGCGCGGTACTCTCGGACGCCCTCGAGGCTGTCCCGCGACAGGCCCAGGTACACGATCTTGCCGAGGGAGGGGTCGTCCCGGAAGCGGCTCATGTCGCGCGCGAGCTCGAGGGCCGACGGGGAGCCCGGGCGGAAGAACAGCAGCGCCACCGGCCGGTCGCGCAGGTTCGCGAGGGGCAGCCATCCACCCGACGGATCCTGGGCGACGAAGTCGGGACCGACGGTCCCGACCGACGGGTGCGAAGCGCCCTCCGCCGGCCCCGGCGCGCCGGCGCCCTCCCCGCCCGGCCCCGGGCCGCACCCGCCGGCGAGAGCCGCGGCGCCCGCGAGGACGAGCGGCATCGCCCTCAGGAGGGATGGGGGGAGCTTGGCCACGGCGGCGTGCGGGCCGGTACGGAAAGGGGCCGCGCATCGGGACAGGTCGCGTTCAGGCGGTCGCGCGTGAGAGGCATCCCCATCGGGTGGAACTGCTCGTAAGGGCAGCAGTATAGATGGGGGTCGCGCGCGGGTCAATTCGACCGGCCCCTGTGTGGCACGGGCCGTGTTGGTGGTAGACTCCGGCCTCCCGCCGTCCGGAGGAGGGCACCGTGGAGAACCTCGTCGACGAACGGGCACGCAGGCTCAAGATCGCGGTCGGGATCATGGGATCGGCCGGGGGGACCCTCGGCAGGGGTGCCCTGAGGAAGGCGTTCGAGATGGGCCGCGCCGTCGCCCGCAAGGGCTGCATCCTGATCACCGGCGCCTGCCCCGGGCTGCCGCACGAGGCCGTGAAGGGGGCGCGATCGGAGAACGGCATCGTCGTGGGCATCTCTCCGGCGCTCAACTTCGAGGAGCACGCCATGAAGTACCGATCGCCCTACGACGGCTACGACGCCCTCATCTACACCGGAAGCGGACTGATGGGGCGCGAGATCGAGAACATCCGGTCGTGCGACCTGGTGGTCTTCATGGGAGGGCGGTCGGGGACGCTGGGGGAGTTCTCCATCGCGTACGATGAGGGCAAGGTCATCGGGGTGCTCCAGGGGACCGGCGGGATCGCCGACAGGATGGACGTCATCGTCGACCTGATCCGCAAGGAGACCGGGGCGCAGGTCCTCTACGGCCGGGAGCCGCGGGAGCTCCTGGAGAGGCTCATCGCCGTGTACGACGAGAAGCTGCTGCCCTACTACAAGACGATCCTCGCCAACAGCGACCCCGACGGGAAGCCCGAGGGCTGACGGCCCGCGCGGGCGGGGCTGCCCGGGCGGCCCGGCTGTTCTATAATTCCCACGTGGTCGGCATGCGATCGCGCCTCTCGCAGAGTGAACGACGGTCCCTCCCGCGTGGCGTCGCGCGCGCCCTCGCCGGGTGCGCGTTCGGGATCCTGGCGGCGTCGCTCCCGGCGCGCGCCGAGATCCTGCTGAACCCCGACGGGTGGAGGTTCCCGAACATCATCACCGCCGCGAAGGAGAAGATCATGATCTCCGACCGGACCCGCGAGATCCCCGGAAAGGAGACGATCCTCAAGGGGTACCGGCGCTCCGACGGGACGTATTTCATGACCTACGAGGTCGAGGGACGGGTCTTCGGGGTCGAGATCGACACCAACGGTCGTCCGCCCTTCGAGTACAGCATCATGGACACCGACGGGGACGGCAAGTTCGAGACCAAGATCCCGCACGAGAAAGGGAACAAGGACCGGGCCTACGTCCCGCAGTGGATCGTGGACTACTACTACTCCCTCCATCCGGAGCTGAAGGATCCCGAGGCGCAGGTGAGGATCCCCTCCCCCAGCCTCAAGCCGGCCCGGCGCCCGAGGCCGGTCCCGACGCCGGAGCCCGAGCAGGAGCCGCTCCCTCCCGAGGTGCGCGCGCAGCCCTCTCCCTGACCGAGAAGCGCCGCCGCCCGCCCCGCCACAGCGCTTCACCCTCCGCGCGGCTCCCGGATCGTGTGGTAGCGGCCGGCCGGGAGATCGGTCAGGACCTGCGTGGTCCCGCGCGGCCAGCGGATCTCCACCCGATCGGCTCGCCGGAGCGCGCCGAGGCCGAAGTGGAGGCGCGGGTCGTTGCAGGAGATGTGGGAGGCGCCGGCCCGGACCTCGCCCGTCTGGCGCGTGGCGCCGGCGACGACGGTGACCCGCGCCCCGATCGCGGCCCGGTTGGGCGGCGCGCCGAGCAGCCGGAACCCGATCCAGGACCGGGCGTTGCCGCCGTCGTTGCGCAGGAGGCTGGGCGGCTCGTCCATGTTGTTCACCACGATGTCGATATCGCCGTCGTTGTCCAGGTCGCCGAAGGCGGCCCCGCGGGAGCTGTGGGCTTGCCGGAAGGCGGGGCCGGCCTCGTCGGTCGTCTCGCGGAACCGGCCGCGGCCGTCGTTGTGGAACAGCTGGTCGCGCTGCTTCCAGGTCGTGCCGAGGTTGGTGCCGTCGATCCCGGGGTAGACGTGTCCGTTGGCGATGAAGATGTCGCGGTGGCCGTCGTTGTCGTAGTCGATGAAGCCGGTGCCCCAGCCGAGCGTCCTCAGGGTGGGGGTGCCGAGCCCGGCGGTCCGGGTGGCGTCTAGGAAGAACAGCCGGTCGACGCCGCGGTACAGGGTCGAGTAGTCGTGTGAGAAGTTGGTGACGAAGATGTCCGGCCGGCCGTCGTTGTCGTAGTCCCCGACATCGACCCCCATGCTGGACTGCGCGCGTCCGTCCTCGTTGTAGGCGACGCCGGCGATCGTCCCGATCTCGGTGAACCGCCCGTCGCCGTCATTGCGGTAGAGGAGGTTGGCCGTCGCGTCGTTGGCCACGTAGAGGTCCAGGTCGCCGTCGAGGTCGAGGTCCGACCAGAAGGCGCCTAGGGCGAAGCCGGGCGGCTCCCCGCCGACTCCGGCCTGCCGCGTGACGTCGCGGAAGCGTCCGTTCCCGAGGTTCCTGTACAGGCGGTCGGAGGCTCGCTTCAGCCCCCGCGGCCCGCACATCACCGGCATCCCCCGGTAGAAGCAGTTGACCCCGGCGCCCGGCTCCGGCAGGGGAGGGCTGGAGGCGTCGTAGTCGACGTAATGGGAGACGAACAGATCGATCCACCCGTCCCCGTCGTAGTCGCCGAACGCGGCCCCGGTGCTCCAGCCGCGGGCCTCCAGCCCCGCGAACGCGGTCACGTCCGCGAAGCGCCCGTCGCCGAGATTGCGGTACAGGTAGTAGCGCCCGAACCCGGTCACGAACAGGTCGAGGCGGCCGTCGTCGTCGTAGTCCCCGAACACGCATCCCTGCGCCCAGTAGCCGCGCAGCGCGACGCCCGCCCGCTCGGTGACGTCCTCGAAGGTCCCGTCCCCGCGGTTGCGGTACAGGGCCGAGCGCGGCATCCGGCCCCTCGCGACCCCGCCGCCCGGAAGGCCGTTGGGCAGGAAGATGTCGAGGTGGCCGTCGTCGTCCACGTCGCCCAGGCAGACGCCGTTGCCCACCGTCTCGTTGATGTAATCCTTCCGCGACCCGCCGCACACGTTCGCGAGGACGACTCCGGCCCGGCGCGCCACGTCCACGAAGCGCACGGCGGGGGAGCCGCCGGGAGCGGGGCTTCTCGCCTCCTCCGCGGCGGCCCTCGCCGCCGGCGCGCCGGCCGCCAGGCGGCCCAGCAGGACGAGGCGGCGAAGAGCATGGCCCGCGCGGACCGCGCGGCTAGTCCATCGACGCGACGCCCGGCTGCTTCTTCGCACGGAGCCTCTCGAGGATCTCGGCATGGCGCGCCAGCTCGGCCTCCGCCTCGGCGCGGCGGCCGAGCCTCAGCAGCGCCTGAGCGAGCTGGTAGTGCGCTTTGGGGTTCATGGGGTCGAGGCTCAGCGAGCGCCGGAGGTTCTCCACGGCTTCCTCGAGCTTCCCCCGGGCGGAGAGGATGGAGGCGATGTAGAACCACGGGTAGGGATCGGTCGGCGCGAGGCGGTTGGCCTCGCGAAAGGCGGCCATGGCCTCCTCCTCGCGGTTGAGCCGGAGATAGGCCTTGCCGATCTTAAGATGCGCCCCGGCATGCTCGGGGTCGATCTCGAGGGCCCGCTCGAGGGCGTCGATCGCGGCCTCGTAGTCGATGCGGTCCTCCGCCTGTCGCGAGATCTCGATGAACAGGCCGACCTCGCGGACGCCGTCCCGCAGCGCTGTCTCGAGGAGGCGCCGCGACTCGTCGGGGTGCCCGTAGTTGTACAGCGCGCGGGCGTGATCGACCAGCAGGTCGACGTCGGACGGGTCGAGCTCCAGGGCGCGCCGCTGCAGGTCCAGCCCCTCCTCCTGGCGCAGCTGCTTGAAGCGGATCTCCGCGAGGGCGCGGTGGGCGCGCGGCGAGCCGGGCGCCGCCGCCACGGCCCTCTCCAGCCTATCGGCGGACGCCGCGATCCGGCCGGCCCGCATGTAGAACAGGCCGAGATCGATCAGGGTCTCGGCGTCGTCCGGGTTGACCGCCAGCTCCCGCTCGTACTGGTTGACGGCCGTCTGCAGCCGCCCGGCCCGCGCGTGGATCTGGGCCATGAGACGGTGGGCGCCGGCGCGGGAGGGGTCGGAGCCGACCACCCGGCGCAGCTCGTCGAGGGCCTCCTCGTCCCGGCCCAGGGAGACGAGGATGCGCCCGCGCAGCAGGCGGGCGTCGGCGGCGATCGGATCGGCCTCGATGGCGGCGCCCGCGGCCTCCAGCGCGGCGGTCGGCCTGCGCGCCTCGTGCCACGCGAGCGCGAGCTCGTAGTGGACCGCGTAGTCGCCGGGCCGCCGGCCCGCCAGGTCGGCGAGGATCGCGGCCGCCCGCGCGGGCTCGCCCCGGGCGCGCAGCTCGCGCGCCCGCTCGAGTCGCTCCTGGGGGTCGGCCGGAGCGCACCCTGCGAGCAGCAGGGCGGCGATGACCATCAGCGTCGCCAGCATCTCTGTCCCACGGGAACGACAGCATACACAAAAACCCCCGGGGCATCAGCCCCGGGGGTCGGAACGCGCCTCGCGTCTCGTCGGGAGGGGTCAGACCTTCAGCACGTTCGCCGCCTGCAGCCCCTTGGGGCCTTGGGTGATCTCGAATTCGACCGACTGGCCCTCCTCGAGGGTCTTGTAGCCTTCACCCTGGATCGCGGAAAAGTGAACGAAGATGTCGGTCCCGTCCTCCTGCTGAATGAAACCGTACCCCTTGCTGTTATTGAACCACTTCACCTTGCCTGTTGCCACTGGGGGGAACCCCTCCTTTCCTTGACTGCCGCGCCGGCCTCCGGGGAGGCGGCGCTGCCCGCTGCGCGGGTCTTTCCAAACGGAACAAAAAAACCACAAAAGCGAGTCCGCTCTTGTGGTGTCAGTACTTCTCCGGCATTCAAAAACCTTCGACGCTCAACCTGAAACGCGGGGAAGTGTACGACCGGGCAGCGGGGTTGTCAATCAGATTCTCCGCGCATGCGAGCCGTTCCGGGAGGAGCGGAGCAGCTCTTCCCTGCGCTCCCTGAGGGCGCGCGCGTCGCCGGCGGCGCGGCGCAGCAGCAGGGACGCTCCCTCGCGGTTGCCCGACTCGAGCTCGCGACCGGCGAGCCCGATCTGCTCCTCCAGCGCCCGCAGGGTCCGCAGATCGCCGTCGAGTCGCGCGCGCAGCGACCGCGCCGCGGCGTTGAACGCCTCCTCCATCTCCTTGAAGTTGTCGTGCTTCCTGAGGGTCAGCGCGGCGCCCCACAGGCCCGTCTCGATCTCCCGCAGGCCGCGCGTCACCTTGTAGATCACTCCCGCGGTCTTGTGGGTCTCGAGGATCTCGATCACGAACACCGCCGCGACCAGGACGATCCCCGCGGCCACCAGCAGGAGGATCGTGCGGCCGTCCGCCCCCGTCCCGAACCGGGCCGGGCCGGGACCGTCCCGCCAGAGCGGTCGCGCGCGGTCGCCGGCGAGCAGGTGGAACAGCGCGGCCGCGAGCCCCAGCAGCAGGGTCACCCCCAGCGCCGCCGCGAGCGCGGTGCGGACCTGATACCCCGGGTCGACGATGAGGTTCCGGCGCCTGCCGAAAAACCGCCCCAGCCGGGGAGCGCCCCCGCCCGCCGCCCCGCGGGAGAGATCGGCGCCCGCCGCCGGGGCCCGCGCGGGGCCGGCGCCGGTTCGGCGAGGGGCGGCATCCATGCTCTCTCCGGTCGGGGCGGTGAGGATCATCCCGCGCCCGAATATAGGGCGGCGCCGCGGCGCTGTCAATTAACTCCAATCGCCGCAAGGATATGCACGCTCCAGCTTAACCGGACGCCGGGAATTCTGTTACAGTCCTGGGCCGGACCCGGGGGGATGGGAGGAGGCAGAGAAGACGATGAGATCCGCCGCGCTGTCGTTACTGACCGCCCCGGCGCTGCTCCTGGCCCTCGCGGCCGGGATCGCGGGGGCCGCCACGAGGCCGAGGGACGAGCGGGACATCCGCAACCGCCTCGACGCCTACGCCCCGGTCGACCTTGAGGTCGACCTATCGGCGCTCGACTCCGGCGAGCGGCGGGCCGTCTCGCACCTGGTCGAGGCGGTCGACGATCGTTCCCGAGTTCGTCGGCCACACTTTCGCC
>JBHIBC010000040.1:0-27520 GCA_046758905.1 Acidobacteriota bacterium
GAGCCGGATCCCGGCGCCGCAGCGAACCCAGCACCACGTGTGGAGACGCCGATGTCGACCATGCGCGCCACCGCTCCCGCCGGACGGCCGACGCTCGTCCTGGCCGCGACGCTCGCTCTGGCCTTCGTGGCCGCAGCCGGCCCCACGACCTCCGCCGGGGAGGCGGGTGGCGACGCAGGCTCCACCGCCACCCTCCGGGTCGGCCAGGAGGCGCCCGACTTCACGCTCGAGTCGCCCGACGGCGCGTCCTACACCCTGAGCGAGAGGCGCGGCCGGAAGAACCTCGTCCTGATCTTCTTCCGCGGCACCTGGTGACCCTACTGCCGCAAGCAGCTCGGGGAGCTGCAGGGGGACATCGAGAGATTCCGGGAGCGCGACGCCGAGATCTGGGCGATCAGCGTCGACGCCGCCGAATCCCTCAACAAGATGCGCCGGTCGATGGGGCTCACGATCGTCAACCTGATCGACCCGGACTCGACGACGATCAGGAGCTACGGCGTCCTGAACCAGGAGCAGGGCTCGATCCCCCACCCCGCCTCATTCGTCATCGGCCGGGACGGCAGGATCCGCTACATCCGGGTCGACGAGGATTACACGAAGCGGCCGTCGAGCGCGGAGCTCCTCCGGACGTTGGACGGAATCGGGGGCGGGCGCCCCGGAGGCGGCGCGGCGGGCGGAGCGGGCACCCTGGTGGTGCTGAACAAGTCCGCGGCGACAGCCTCACTCATCGACCTCGACTCGAACGAGGTGGTGGCGACCGTCCCCACCGGCACCGCGCCTCACGAGGTGGCGGTCTCTCCGGACGGCCGGCTCGCGGTCGCGTCCAACTACGGCCGCCGGGACCCGGGCTCGACGCTGACCGTCATCGACGTCCCGGCGGCGCGGGCCGTCCGGACGATCGACCTCGGGGAATACCGGCGTCCGCACGGCATCCAGTGGCTTCCGGACGGACGGCACGTCGTGGTGACGGCCGAGGAGAACCGCGCGCTGTTGACCGTGGACGTCGAGTCGGGCCGGGTCGTCTCGGCGACCGAGACCCGACAACGCCTGTCGCACATGGTGGTCGTCACGCCCGACGGATCCCGGGCGTTCGTCGCCAACATCGGATCGGGCTCGGTCACGGTCATCGATCTCCGATCCGGCTCGCGCGTCGACGACATCCCGACGGGGGATGGCGCCGAGGGGATCGCCATCACCCCGGACGGGAAGGAGGTCTGGATCACCAACCGCGAGGCCGACACGGTCACCGTCCTGGACGCCTCCTCGCTGGAGGTCGTCAAGGAGCTCGAGTCGAAGTCGTTCCCGATCCGCGCCGGAGTGACCCCGGACGGCAGGCACGTGCTGGTCTCCAACGCGCGATCGGGAGACGTGGCGGTCTTCGACGCCGCCGGCAAGAGGGAGGTGCGGCGCATCGTCATGAAGCTCTCCGCGGGAGAGACGGAGGGGCGTCTCTTCGGGGAGAGCTTCGGTGAGAGCTCGGTGCCGATCGGCATCCTCATCCGCCCGGACGGCAGGCGAGCCTATGTGGCCCACGCCAACGCCGATGTCGTCTCGGTCGTGGACCTCGACTCGTGGAAGGTCGTCGGGGAGCTGAAGCCCGGCAGGGAGCCGGACGGCCTCGGCTACTCGCCGCTGCGGGTGGAGGCGAGGGGCGGAGGCGGGTGAGAGGGCGCGGCTGCCCCTCCTCCGGTGGAGCGCCCGGCCGGCGGGGGACGCGCCCGCACAGGAGATGGGATCAGCCTTCGGGCGAGCCCGAATCCTTCAGCACCGCGAGGTGCCTGCGGTAGGCCGAGCGCATCGCGATATAGTCGCGGTGGCTGAGCTTGAGCTCGTTGGCGACCCTGCGGATCTCGTTGCTCTCCACCGTCGAGATCGACTCGTCGGCCGCACCCACCGCGAACAGGCACTCGAGGAGGCTGAGCTTCTGCTCGCGGGTGGCGATCCGGTTGAACTCTCGCGTGACCAGGTAGTTCTCGGTGCCGCCGAAGAGCAGGCTCTGCGTCTTCGCCATCTGCACGACGAGGAGCGCCTGCTCCTCGGGCAGGCCCCCGACCTTCATCACGATCCTCTCCATCGCCCGCGTCTCCTCCGCGCTGATCTCGAGATCGGCGTGGGCCACCCGGCTCAGGATGTAGGCGAACGCGGCCACGAACCGGGCGCGCTCGGGCTCCATTCGGTCGAGCGACTCCACGATCTTCCGCACCGTCTCGGTCTCCGCCGAGGACCGCTCCGCCGCGGGCGAACCGTCCTCGCGGCTCCCGTCGCGATCGAGGCCGAGGAACTTCAGTATCGACACGGCGCGACCTCCCGGACGCGCCGGATTGTGCTACGGGACGCGGGCGGAAGGCAAGCGACCTCGGGCATCGCCACGCGCCTCGCGGGCGGGAGGGTTGCGCGAAACATGGAAACAAAGGTACACTTCCTCGACCTTCGAGCCGGGGTGCGTTCCACATGGCTGATGTGAAGACCTTCCGAACCGTGCGGGGCCAGTTCCCCCCCGAGTGGCGGCCGTACCTGGCCATGCTGCCTAGCGCGCTGCTCATCGTGGCCGTGGTGGCGGCGGTGTTCACGTCCTTCTTCACCGTCGCGTCGGATGAGGAGGCGGTCATCCGGCGGTTCGGCCGCTACGTCCGGACCACGAGAAGCGGCCTGCACTGGAAGCTCCCGTTCGGTGTCGAGAGCGCCACCAAGGTGAGGGTGGAGTACATCCACACGGCGGAGTTCGGCTTCACCGAGAGCCCGGTGCGGACCCGCCGCGGCCGGCCGCGCGGGCGGGCGGAGAGCGAGACGCCGCAGATGCTCACTGGCGACCTGAACGTCGCCGACGTCGACTGGATCGTCCAGTACAAGATCCGGGATCCGAAGGCCTACCTGTTCAGGGTGCAGGACGTCGACCAGACCCTGCGCAACGTCTCGGAGGCGGTGATGAGGCGAATCGTCGGCGACCGGAGCGTCACCGAGGTCTTGACCGTGGGGCGCGCCGAGATCGCCCTCCTCGCCGAGCAGGAGATGCAGGACCTCCTCGACCGGTACGAGACCGGCCTGCAGATCATCACGGTCCAGCTCAAGGACGTCAACCCGCCCGGGCCCGTGAAGCCGTCCTTCAACGAGGTCAACGAGGCGCGGCAGGAGAAGGAGCGGATCACGAATCAGGCCTGGGAGGCTTACAACAAGGCGATCCCGGAGGCCGAGGGGGCGGCGCTCCGGACGGTGTCCAAGGCCGGGGGGTACGCCATCAACCGCGTCAACCGCGCCAAGGGGGACGCCGAGCGGTTCCTGGCCGTCCTCCGGGAGTATCGCCGCGCACCGGAGGTGACCCGCAAGAGGCTCTACCTCGAGGCGATGGCGGACGTGCTGCCGCAGATCGACCAGAAGTACGTCGTGGACGAGCGGATGCGGGGCATCCTGCCGCTCCTCGATCTCGGCGTCTCTCCGGCGCCGAAGGTGCGGGACGAGGGGAAGCCGTGAACCGCAGCCTGATCCTCCTGATCGTCATCGTCGTCGTCCTCGGGTTCGCCTCGACGACCTTCCTGTACACCGTCGATGAGACCGAGCAGGTCGTCATCACCCGCTTCGGCAAGCCGATCCGCACGGTCAAGGATCCGGGGTTGCACCTCAAGACGCCGTTCGTCGACGCGGTGAACGTGTTCGAGAAGCGGGTTCTGCCCTGGGACGGCAAGCCGGACCAGATCCCGACGGCCGACAAGAAGTACATCTTCGTCGACACCTTTGCCCGCTGGCGCATCGTCGATCCCCTCAAGTTCTTCCGGTCGGTCAACAACGAGAGGGGAGCGCGCCTGCGCCTCAGCGACATCATCGACGGGGCCACCCGCGACGTGATCTCGCGGCATCCCCTCGTGGAGGTCGTGCGCAACAGCAACCGCGAGCTGCCCCGGGACGAAGAGGAGGAAGCGCTCGGAGTGATCTCCGAGATCGGCGACGTCAGCCTGGGACGGCTGAAGATCTCCGCCATGATCTTCGAGAAGGCCCGCGAGAAGATCGAGGAGTCGTTCGGGATCGAGCTGCTGGACGTCCAGGTCGAGAAGATCAACTACGTCCGGGAGGTGCGCGAGAAGGTGTTCGAGAGGATGATCTCGGAGCGCAAGCGGATCGCAGAGCTGTTCCGCTCGGAGGGGCAGCGCAATCTGCAGGAGATCTCGGGGCTGAGGGAGAAGGAGCTCAAGCGGATCGAGTCACAGGCCTACCTCAAGGCCCAGCGGATCCGCGGCAAGGCCGACGCCGAGGCGGCTGCCATTTACGCCGGGGCCTATGGGCGGGACCCGGAGTTCTTCCAGTTCACCCGGAGCCTGCAGACCTACCGCAACACGCTCACGGGGAAGAGCACCCTACTCCTCAGCACCGACAGCGACTACCTGAAGTATCTCAAGAATTCCTCGCCGCGCCGCTGATACCGCGGCGCCGACCGCCGCCCCTACCATGAGACCGCGCGGCCGAGGGCCCGGCACGGGGCCCCCGGGATCGCGGGGGGAGCCGCGGACGCCCTGCGAACGTCGCGAAGCGCGGTATACTCTGCGCGCCGTCACGAAGTCCGAGCTCGAAGCGCCCCCGAGCCCGCCGTCCGGCGTCCGACGGGGGTCCAGCGGCTCCGCGGGGCCCCGAGCCGTGACGCGCCGCTGGAGGGCGCCGGCCGGGGGCCGCTTCGGCGGATCGCGCCGGCGCCAGGGTGAAGGCATCGGAGGAGGACCGGAATGATCGAGTTTCAGCGCGGCAACCTGCGGGTGCCCGAGTGGACGCGGCCCGTGTTCGTGGTCGCGGCCGGCACGAGCGATTTCCGCAAGCGGTATCCGGAGAGGAAGCTGGAGGAGCTGTGCATGATGGCGTTCCGGATGCTGCTCGAGGAGAACGACCTCAAGATGGATCCCCTGGAGGTCAAGGGCCTGATCAACTTCGCCTGCTACGGGGAGTTCGCCGACCACTTCCAGGACCAGCTCCTGTGCGAGGCCAAGGTACACGACTACCTGGGGCTCGACCTGCTGCCCAACGTCGGGATCAAGACGGGCGGGGCGACGGGCGGGTCCACCCTGTTGATGGGGGCGACGACCGTGGCCAGCGGCATGGCCGACTGCGCTCTGGTCCTCGGCTGGGAGCGCATGGACGAGGTGAGGACCTGGACCGGCAACTACTACATCGCGACCGCCGCCTGCAAGGACTTCGAGACCCGGCTGGCCCGCAACTACGCCAGCTACTACGCGCCGATGGCGCGGCGCTTCCAGGAGATGTACGGGGTGGACGAGCGGGTGCGGGCCGAGATCGCCGTCAAGAACCGGGGCTACGCACGCTTCTCGCCGTTCTCGCAGCAGCCGGGCCGGCACACCATCGAGGAGGTCCTGAACGGCGAGATCGTCTCCGACCCGCTGCGTTTCCTGGAATGCTGCGCGATGAGCGTGGGGTCGGCTGCGGTGCTGCTCTGCTCGGAGCAGCTGGCGCGCAGCTTGACCGACCGGCCCGCGCGCCTGTACGTGGCCGGCGGCTCGCACACGCTGCGGACCGGCGACCGCAGGCCGATGCGCATCCTGCTGCTCCCGAACGAGACCGAGGACGACTACCGCGAGCTGTACCGGGACATGGAGGAGCGGGACGGCCGCTGGCCCGGATTCGAGAGCTTCGGCGCCACCCGATTCGCCGCCTACATGGTCTATCACATGGCCGGCATCCGGAGCCCGATCGAGGACCTCGACCTGATCGAGACGCACGACGCCTTCACCATCTCCGACTTGCAGACCTACGGCGACGTGGGCCTGACCCTGTACGGCCGCGAGCAGGAGTACGTCACCTCGGGCGACTGCTACCTCGTCAACCCGCGCACCGGGAAGCCAGGCCGCTGCCCCGCGAACCTCTCGGGCGGGCTGCTGGGGACCATGCACGCGGTCGGCGCGACCGGGATCTTCCAGGCCGGAGAGGTTCTCTGGCAGCTGCAAGGCAAGTACGACAGGTTTCACGGCGACCCCGGGATCTGGGAGCGCTACGGCAAGAGGAGGCCGGACGACTGGCGGAGCCTTCAGGTGACGAACCCCCGCCGGGGCATGGCGATCTCGCACGCCGGCGTGGGGAGCCACGTCGTCTGCTCGATCCTCGAGAAGGCCTGGTAGGAGGCAGGTGATGGCTGACAGAGTCGGGCTGAAGACGAAGCCCTCCGAGATCACCCGGAAAGGGGAGGTGTGGATCCTGCACTTCCCGCGCTTCGGCGAGGAGGGGACCCACTATCACACGTACGGGATGCTCACTCCCTACTTCCGGGGCCTGAGCGAGGGCCGGCTGATGGCCACCCGCTGCACGAACCCCGACTGCCCCATCGCCAGGGGGCGCGGGGAGCTGTGGCTCCCCCCGCGGGCCGACTGCCCCGATTGCCACCGGCCGATGAGCTGGGAGGAGGTCAGGGATCCCCGCGGCTACATCTACACCTACACCAACGTCGAGCGGGGAGGCTCCGGACTGGAGATCGAGTGCCCCTACTACCAGATCGACGTCAAGATCGACGGCGTCTGCACGATCATCAAGAGCTATCTGGTCGACCGCAGGCCGATCAAGATCGGCGACCGGGTCCGGGGGAGGTTCCGCACCGGCAAGGAGGCGACGCACACCTGCCTCGACCTGTATTGGGAGCTGGTCTGAGACGCCGTCCCGGCCCGCGCGGACCGGCAGCGTGACGGAGGCCCGATGGCGGGCAAGTACTTCGAGGACCTGAGGGTCGGGGCCATCATCCGGCATGGAGCCTCGCGCACGGTCACCGAGACCGACAACGTCCTGTTCTGCGCCCTGACCATGAGCACCCAGCCACTGCACCTGGACGAGGAGGCCGCCGCCGAATCCCCCTTCGGCCGGCGGATCGTCAACGGGGTCTACACGCTCGGGCTTGTGGTCGGCCTCGCCGGGCAGAGCCTCACCGAGGGGACCATCGTCGCCGACCTAGGCTATGAGAAGATCCGTCACACGCGACCGGTCTTCCACGGCGACACGATCTCCGCCGAGACCCGGGTGCTGAAGAAACGACCCTCGAGGTCGCAGCCCGGCCGCGGCGTCGTCCACCTCCTGCACCGCGGTCTCAACCAGCACGGCGAGGTGGTGGTGGAGATCGAGCGTACCGTGCTGTTCCGCAGGAAGGGACGCAAGTGAGCCCGACGTCTCCGGTGGACGGGCGGCGGCGCGATTCGAGTCACGATCGGGCGTAGCGATGCCGGAGTTCATCTTCCAGGTGCAGGACCTCCGAAAGGTCGTCGCGCCGAAGCGGGAGATCCTGAAAGGCATCTGGCTCGCCTTCTACTACGGCGCCAAGATCGGCGTGATCGGCGGGAACGGGGCCGGCAAGAGCACGCTCCTGAGGATCATGGCGGGCCTGGACGGGGAGTTCCTCGGACAGGCCTTTCCCGCGAAGGGGGTCCGGATCGGCCACCTCCCCCAGGAGCCGCGCCTGGATCCGGCGAAGAACGTCCTCGGGAACATCGAGGAGGGCGTCGCGCAGGCACGAGCGCTGCTCGACCGGTTCAACGCCATCGGCGATGGGCTTGCGGAGCCGATGGAGCCGGACGAGATGCAGAAGCTCCTCGCCGAGCAGGCGGAGGTGCAGGACAGGATCGACGCCTGCAACGCCTGGGAGCTGGACCGGACGTTGGAGTCGGCGATGGACGCGCTGCGCTGTCCCCCTCCCGACGCCGACGTCGCGAGGATCTCCGGCGGGGAGCGGCGCCGCGTGGCGCTCTGCCGGCTGCTGCTGCAGCGTCCCGATCTCCTGCTCCTGGACGAGCCGACCAACCATCTCGATGCGGAATCGGTCGCCTGGCTGGAGCGTTTCCTCAACGAATACCCCGGCACCGTCGTGGCGATCACCCACGACCGGTACTTTCTAGACAACGTCGCGGGCTGGATCCTGGAGCTCGACCGCGGCGAGGGCATCCCGTGGAAGGGGAATTACTCCTCATGGCTCGAGCAGAAGAAGGAGCGCCTGGCGCGCGAGGAGAAGGCCACGAGCGCCCGGCAGCGGACGCTCGAGAGGGAACTCGAGTGGGTGCGGATGGCGCCGCGCGCCCGCCAGGCCAAGGGCAAGGCCCGCCTCGCCGCCTACGAGCGCCTGCTGGCCGAGGCGACGGAGCGGCTTCCGGACAGCGTAGAGATCTACATCCCCCCCGGCCCGCGTCTCGGCAACGTGGTGGTGGAGGCGGAGAACCTGCGCAAGGGATACGGCGATCTCCTGCTGATCGACGACCTGTCCTTCAGCCTGCCGCCCGGCGGCATCGTCGGCGTCATCGGCCCGAACGGCGCCGGCAAGACGACCCTGTTCCGGATGATCGTCGGCCAGGAGAAGCCGGACGGCGGCAGGGTGCGGCTCGGCGAGACCGTGAGGCTCGGCTACGTCGACCAGAGCCGCGATCTGCTGGACCCCGACCGTACCGCCTGGGAGGCCATCGCCGAAGGGCAGGACCCCATCGAGCTCGGCCGGCGCCGGGTCGCGGCCCGCAGCTACGTCGCGTCGTTCAACTTCAGGGGGTCGGACCAGCAGAAGCGCGTCCGCGACCTGTCGGGGGGCGAGAGGAACCGCGTCCACCTCGCGCGTATCTTGAAGAGCGGCGCCAACGTCCTTCTCCTCGACGAGCCGACCAACGACCTCGACGTCGACACCCTGCGCGCCCTCGAGGAGGCGCTGCTGAGCTTCGCCGGCTGCGCCGTGGTGATCAGCCACGATCGTTGGTTTCTGGATCGGATCGCGACCCACATCCTGGCCTTCGAGGGCGACAGCCGGGCCGTCTGGTTCGAGGGTAATTATCAGGACTACGTGCGGGACCTCCGCCGCCGTCGCGGAGCGGAAGCCGACCAGCCGCACCGGATCAGGTACAGGAGGCCGACGCGCGCCTAGGTCGGACGGGGACCGCCCGCCGCAACTCGGCGCCGCATGCTACCACTCCTGCCCGAAGTCCCCTTCCCGCTCCCAGCGCTCCAGGATCTCGCGCGAGCGCGCCCGCCGTCGCGCCGCCGCCAGGAACACCAGCAGCGTAATGGCGATCCAGAGAGTCCCGGTGCCGGTGAGCGCCGGCACCCACCGGTAGAGGATCAGGCTCCCGCGGCGCCACCGGGACTCGGACCGGGCGAGCGGCTCCCCCGTGACCATCCGCCACGCCTCCGTGAAGGAGGCGCGGGAGGTCTCTTGGATGATCGCGCCGAGGCTGTCGGGGCCGTGCCGGCGGACCGTCCACATCACGAAGTCGAACGACGCGGCGTACGCCGTGCGGGCCCGGGCCCCGCCGGAGGCGAAGGCCTCGTCCATCTCGCCCAGCGTCGGGAGCCGTCCGGTGAGCAGGGACGAGGAGTAGACGACCACGTCCCGCAGGCCCCAGGCCCGCTCCAGCACGGTGGCCACGCCTTCCCCGAACCAGCGCGGGAACTCGCGCCCGGCGGCGTCGTGGAGGATCATGTGCACGGCCTCGTGCACCAGGACGGACGCCAGGTCGCTGTATGGGTACCGGTCGGCGCGGGCGATCCGGATGGCGCCGACCCGCCGCTCCGGCATGAGGAACCCGGCGGCCCACCGCGGCGCCGCGCTGTCCAGGCGGGCGATCTCCGGGTCGCGCACCGGTCCTCCCGGGATCAGCACGATGCGGTAGGGCGCGGCGGGGTGTGCGGCCAGCTCCCGCTCCACCCGCGGCAGGACGACGGCCGCCCTCTCCGCCAGCGCCTGGAGGTGCACCCGCTGCTCCGGCAGCGCCTCCAGGCGGCAGGCCCCGACCTTCACGGAGAGGCGCTCGGTCCCCGCGGCCGCCGCCATAAAGACGCACAGCGCGGCGCCGCCGACCACCGCCCGGCCGGCTCCGCTCCCTCGCCGCATCCGCTCCCCCCCCCGCGCGCGATCCGCCTGACAGGCTATCAGGATCCGCGACCGACCTGTATTAGGATGGACCCTCCATGGAACCGACGGTACTGCTGATCGGCCTTG
The DNA here is from genome assembly GCA_046758905.1 of Acidobacteriota bacterium. Classification (GTDB taxonomy): domain Bacteria; phylum Acidobacteriota; class Polarisedimenticolia; order Gp22-AA2; family Gp22-AA2; genus JBHIBC01. The sequence goes on from JBHIBC010000040.1 coordinate 9,944, forward strand.
GGCACCTGGGCGGGGTCGTCCTGGAGCTGCTCGCGCGCGAGCCCGGCATCGCCCGGGTGGTCGCCTGCAGCCGGGACCCGGCCCGGGGCACGGCCCGGTGCAACCTCGCGCGACTCGGGGCCGTGGCGCAGGGATGCGCGCCGCGCATCGAATACCTGCCGCTCGATCTCGACGACCCGGAGGGGGTGGCCGCAGCGGTGCGTCGCATCGCCCCGGACATCGTCCTGAGCACGGCGAGCATGCAGACCTGGTGGCTGACCGAGCTCCTCCCGCCGGAGGCTGCGGCGCCCCTGCGCGAGGCCCGCTTCGGCATCTGGCTCCCGGTGCACATGGCGCTCACACTAAAGCTGATGCGCGCCCTGCGCCGGATCGGGTACGGGGGCGTCACCCTGACCGCCCCGTTCCCGGACGTGGTCAACTGCGTCCTGGGTAGGTTGGGGCTGGCCCCCACCTGCGGGGTCGGGAACATCGCCGAGATCGTGCCGAAGATCCGGCTGCTGGCCTCCCGGCGGCTCGGGGCGCGGCTCGATTCGGTGCGCGTCCTGCTGGTCGGGCACCACGCCCTCGAGGCGGCGGCGCTCTCGAGCGATCCCGGCGACCTTCCACCGTACCACCTGGAGATCACCGCGGACGGCGACGACGTAACGCACCAGCTCCCGGGGGAGGAGCTGCTGCGCGCCCCGTGCCCCCTGCCCGGGGGACCGGCGCGGGCCTTCCTCACCGCGGGCGCGACGTCGCGGCTGGTCCGCGCGCTCGTCGCCGGACGAGAGACGCTCCAGCACGCGCCGGCACCGGCCGGCCTCCCGGGCGGCTACCCGGTCAGGGTGGGCCGAGGGCGGGTCCGTCCCGCCCCGATCGGGGGCCTGAGCCTGCAGGACGCGATCGCCATCAACGAGCGGTCGCATCGCTTCGACGGGATCGAGCGGATCGAGCCGGACGGCACCGCCGTCTTCCGCGCGGAGTCGGTCGAGGCGGTGCGCCGGGCTCTGGGGTATGAATGCGCGCGGCTGGCGCCGGACGATTCGGAGGCACGGGGTCGCGAGCTGATGGCCCGCTTCCGGGAGTACGCCGGGCGGCATGGCGTGAAGCTGTGAGCGACACGAGCGAGAGCCCCGCCGTCGCCGGGGAGGAGTCACAGAGGAGGAGGCCGATGCGTGGACTGAAGGGAAAGGGGGTCCTGATCACGGGCGGCGCGGCCGGCATAGGGGCCGCAGCCGCCGCCCGCTTCCTGGAGGAAGGGGCGAAGGTCTGCGTCCTGGACCGCGACGCCGGCGCCCGGCGCGAGATCGGGCGGCGGATGCCCGGCCTGTGCGCGGCGATCGCCGGGGACGTGTCGAGCCTCCGCGAGGTGGAGGCGGCCTTCTCGGAGGCGGAGGAGGCGGTGGGGGGCGTGGACGTCCTGATCAACAACGCCGGCATCAGCATCCGCCACGCCTTCCTCGATATCGAGCCCGAGGAATGGGACCGTGTGCTGGCGACCAACCTCACCGGGAGCTTCTACGCCGCCCGCACGGCGGCCCGCCGCATGATGCGACGCGGCTCAGGGGTGATCCTCAACACCGCCTCCACCAACGGCGCCACGGGCTACCCCCTGTACGCCGACTACAACGCAAGCAAGGCGGGCGTGATCGAGCTGACCCGATCGATGGCCCTGGAACTCGCCCCGAAGATCAGGGTGAACGCCGTGGCGCCGGGCTATGTCCTCACCGCGATGCAGCGCAGGGAGTACACCGATGCGATGCTCGACGAGGTCAACCGCAAGATCCCGTTGCGCCGCCATGCGCGCCCCGATGAGGTCGCGGCGCTGTTCGCCTTCCTCGCTTCGGACGACGCCGCGTACATCACGGGCCAGGTGTTCACCATCGACGGAGGCGAGACCGCCGGCGGTCTCGCCAGCCGGTGACGGCGGGCGCGGCGGGTCGCCCCCACCACCGGGACGGCCGGGAAGCAGACGCGCGATGACGACATTCGAGAGAACCGGCGGACGGCGGCTCCTGGAGGGCCGGGTCGCCCTGGTCACCGGGGGAGCTTCGGGGATCGGCAGGGCAACGGCCCTTCTCCTGGCCCGCGAGGGCGCGGCGGTCGCCGTCGCGGACGTCAACGCCCCGGAGGGCGAGGCCGTGGCGCGGTCGATCGCGGAGGCGGGAGGCCGGGCCGTCTTCGAGCGCTGCGACGTCGCGGTCGCCGACGAGTGTCGGCGGGCCGTCGAGCGCACCGTCGCGGAGCTGGGCGGCCTGGGGATCCTGTTCAACAACGCCGGGATCATGCGGCGCGCCACCGTCCTGGACACCGGTGAGGACGACTGGGACCTCATCATGCAGGTGAACGTCAAATCGATCTTCCTGATGTCCAGGTGTGCGGTGCCCGTGATGGCCCGCGCCGGAGGCGGCTCGATCATCAACACCGCGTCGGATTGGGGGCTGGTCGGGGGCGAGCGGGCCGCCGCCTACTGCGCCTCGAAGGGCGCGGTGGTGCTGCTGACCAAGGCGATGGCGATCGACCACGGTCCCCAGGGGATCCGGGTCAACTGCGTCTGTCCGGGCGACACCGACACCGCCATGCTGCGCGCCCAGCCGGCGCAGCTGGGGGAAGACCCGGAGGCGTTCCTGAACGACGCGGCCCGCACGCCCCTCGGGCGGGTCGGACGGCCGGAGGACGTCGCGCGCGCCGTGCTCTTCCTCGCCTCGGACGAGTCCTCCTTCATGACCGGGTCATCGCTGGTGATCGACGGCGGCGGGCTGGCTGGATCGTGACGGCGAGCCGCGGGCGTCTGGCGGGACGGGTCGCCCTGATCACGGGTGGCGCCTCGGGTATCGGCCGGGCGGCGGCGCTTCTGTTCGCCCGCGAGGGCGCGGCCGTGGCGGTCCTCGACCGCGATGGGGCGGGCGGCCGCGCCGTCGCGCGGGAGATCGCCGCCGCCGGAGGGCGGGCGATCGCGCCGACGGGCGACGTGACGCGAGCCGGGGACTGCCGGCGGGCCGTCGCGCGCACCGTCGCGGAGCTGGGCGGCCTGCGGATCCTGCTCAACAACGCCGGCATCGTCCGCAGGGCCAGGGTGGTCGATCTCGAGGAGAGCGACTGGGACCGGGTGATGGCGGTGAACGTCAAGGGCGCTTTCCTCATGTCCCGGGAGGCCATCCGGGTCCTGGCCCGCTCCGGCGGCGGCGCGATCGTCAACATCGCTTCCGGATGGGGGCTCGGGGGCGGGGCCCGCGCCGCCGTCTACTGCGCCTCGAAGGGGGCGGTGGTGCTGCTGACGAGGGCGATGGCGATCGACCATGCACCGCAGGGGATCCGGGTCAACTGCGTCTGCCCCGGCGACACCGACACGGCGATGCTGAGGGAAGAGGCGCGACAGCTCAACGCGCAGATGGATCGGTTCCTGGCCGGGGCCGCGGCCCGGCCGCTCGGCCGCGTCGGCACGGCGGAGGAGATCGCCCGGGCGGCGCTCTTCCTCGCATCGGACGACTCGTCGTTCGTGACCGGCGCCTCCCTGGTCGTCGACGGGGGCGGCCTGGCGGGCTCGCGGTGGACGGCAGGCCGAGGGGCGGGCGGGGGGCCCGCCCCTCGGGGTCGGCGGTCATTCGGGGCTTGGACCGCCGGGGGGCCTCTCTCCTGCCGTCCTAGTTACAGTCCCAATCGAAATCGAAGGCCGGCCCGGGGCACGGGGTCCCGCCCCCTCCTCGGGGGGAACCCGACGGCGGCCGTCCGGCGAGCCTAGTGCAGATATCCACCGAGCTCCCGTTGATCTCGCCGCGAGCCCGGTAGACCTCGAGATTCCCGTCGTCATCGACGATGCCGGCCAGATCGACGGTCCGGTTGACCAGGGCCCCGGGGCCCCCCAGGTCGATGAAGGCCTGGGTCCACTTCTTCAGTGGCCCGAAATCCAGAGGCTGGCCGTCGGCCACGTAGTCCCCGTCCACGGTGAGGATCACCGTGACCCCTTTCGTGCAGACCCGGTCCGCCTCCACGGACCAGCTCCCGAGAACGGGCCCGGTACCGACCGCCAGGCCGCCGATGAGAAGAACCGCGACGACGCTGAGTCTGTTGGGACGCATTCTCCCACCTCCTTCGCAGGCTCTTGTCCTGCGCTATACCCTCCACACAGCAGGGCTGACCTGGACTGATCTGATATGACAGGAAGATTAACGCCGGATGACGGGAATATTAATTTTCCCTAATCTCCCAGGCGCGGCGCGAAAGGTGGGCGCGGCGGGCTCAGGACGGGGGCCGTCCGCAGGGGATCTCGACGACGAACGTGCTCCCCTCCCCTTCGCGGCTCCTCACCCCGATTCTGCCCCGATGCGCCTCGGTGATCCACTTGCAGATCGACAGCCCCAGGCCGGTCCCCGCGGGATCCCCGGAACGGGCCCGGTCGCAGCGGTAGAAGCGCTCGAAGATGCGGTCGAGCTCGGAGGCGGGTATTCCGGGACCCGTATCCCTGACCTCGATCCGGGCGAGGCCGTCGCCGCACCTGATGCGGGCGCGCACCTCGGCTCCTCGAGGAGAGTATTTCAGCGCGTTGTCGAGGAGGTTGTCGAACAGCTGGCGGATGAGATCGGCGTCCGCCTCCACGATCGCGTCGCCGCTCTCGTCCATTCGAATGGTCTGGCCGCGGGAGAGGGCCCTGGGACGGTTCCGCTCGACCGCATCCGCGAGCATCGTCCCGATCCGCAACGGCTCGCGCCGGAGATGGATGCCCCCGTAGTCGATCCGGGCCAGCGTCAGGAGATCGCCGACGAGCCTGGACAGGCGGTTCACCTCCTCCAGGTTGCTCCTCAGCACGGCCCGATACTCCTCGGCGTCGCGGGAGCGCCTCAGGGCCACCTCGATCTCCCCTTTCAGGACCGAGAGCGGCGATCGGATCTCATGGGAGGCCCCGGCAAGGAACTGTCTCTGCGACTCCAGGCCGACCTGAACCCTCGAGAGCATATCGTTGAGCACCTGGGTGAGGTTCTCGATCTCGTCATCGCTGGAAACCGGCTCCAGCCGCCTGCTCAGATCCGTCTCCCCGATGTGCCGGGCCTGATTGGCGATCTCCCGGATCGGGCGGAGAGACTTCCTGGCGAGGAGGTAGCCGCTCGTGGTGGAGAGGACGAGGCTCGTCGTGCCGAGAACCGCGAGCAACCAGAGGATCTCGCTCATGGTGCTCCGGACCCCCTCGAGCGACGCGCCCACCTGGAGGACGTACTTGACCTCTCCTCCGAGGCGCACGGGGACCGAAACGATCCGGACCTTCTGGCCGTGAAAATCGGCAACGGTCTCGAACACCGCCCGGCCCCTGCGGACCCGATCCCGCACTTTCGGGGAATGGGGAAGCTGCAACGGCCCGAGGTTGCTCGAGCGCGCGATGACCTCGCCGGAGAGGGCCAGGATTTGGACCATCTTGTCGATCTGGCCGACGCCTGGAGAGCCCAGACCGGGAACGGGCTCGTGCAGGTGCACCTCCCGCAGGGGATCGTCGAACGCGGACGCGACCTCCGTCTCCGCCAGCGCCATGAGGGAGGCGTCGACCTTGCGGAGCAGGAACTCCCTCAAGGCCAGAAACAGCACGGACCCTCCCGCCGCCAGGGTCGTCGTGAGGATGAAGGCATGCCACAGCGCGAGCCTGCTGCGGAAGCTCCTCAGCATCCTGTGTCCCCCTCCGCCTCGATGGAATACCCCACGCCGTGGGCGGTGTGGATCAGCCTCCTGGTCCGGCCCGCGTCCACCTTGCTCCTGAGGTGGCTGATCGTCACGTCCACGACGTTCGTGAACGTCTCGTGCGGCTGCTCCCAGACATGCATGAGGAGGCGCGTCCTCGGCACCACTTGTCCGGCATGACGCATCAGGTATTCGAGAAGCGCATACTCCTTCGCGGTCAGATGCAGGGTCCGGCCCGCCCGCCGGACCCGGCGCGACAGGGGGTTCAACTCGAGGTCCGCCACCCGTAGAACGGGCGCCTTCTCCATGCGGTCCCGCCGCAGCAAGGCCCGCATGCGCGCCAGCAGCTCGGAGAAGTCGAACGGCTTCGTCAGGTAGTCGTCCGCCCCGCGGTCCAGCCCGGCGATCTTCTCCTCCGTGGAGTCCCGGGCGGTGATCATGATGATGGGAGCGTTGACCCGGCGCTCCCTCAGCACCCGGCACACCTGCAGTCCGTCCACCCCCGGGAGCAGGAGGTCCAGCAGAATCAGGTCGTAGCGGTGCTGCTTGGCGAGCTCGAGCGCGCGGACGCCGTCGTGGGCCACGTCCACGACGTACCGCTCCTCCTCGAGGCCCTTCTTGAGGAATCGGGCCCCCTTGCGGTCATCCTCGACCACGAGAACCCTCATCCGCCCCCCGCCCGGTGCGGCGGGCCCGCGAGCGTGTGATGCAGGACGCGCGCCGCTCCCACCTTCCCGAATCCCCGCCATGTGTTGTGAAATGTGCCGTTATTGTCCACCGCGTCAAGGGGTTCCGTCAAGGCGGCGCACCGCGCGGCCCGCATGGCCGCGCCTACATTGTGCTGTCCCGCCGCACCGGAACCGGGATAGAATCCATCGCGTGGACTCGGGCACGGCCGGCGCCCGCGGCGCGGGCGCCCGGCCGGACTCCCCCGCCCCGATCCGCGAGTGGGAAGCGGTCCTCCGGACCCGGCGCCGGCCACGCGAGGGGCCAGAAAGGAGTGGAGGATGTCGGCACCGAGGCTTCGCAACTACGTGAACGGCGAGTGGTACGAGCCCCGCGAGCGCGACTGGCTCGAGGTCGAGAACCCCAGCACCGGCGAGGTGATCGCCCGGGTGCCGATGTCGGACAGGGAGGACGTCGGGGCCGCCGTGGCCGCCGCCCGGGCGGCCTTTCCGGGCTGGGCGGCCACCCCGGTCGACAGGCGGGTGGCGCCGCTGTTCAAGCTGCGGGGGCTCGTGAGGGAGAATCACGAGAGGATCTCCCGCAGCATCACCGAAGAGATGGGGAAGTCGCTGCCGGACGCGCGGGCCGAGACCGACAGGATCCTGGAGAACATCGAGACCGCCTGCGGCATGCCGGTGCTGCAGCAGGGGGACAAGCTGGTTGGGGCGGCCCCCGGCATCGACGGCGAGGTCCTGCGGCTGCCGCTCGGCGTGTTCGCGATGATCTCGCCCTTCAACTTCCCCGGCATGGTGCCGTTCTGGTTCCTGCCGTACGCCATCGCCACCGGCAACACTTTCATCGTCAAGCCCTCCAAGCAGGTCCCCTGCACGATGCAGCTCCTGACCCGGTACATCGAGGACGCCGGGATCCCGAAGGGGGTCTTCAACCTGGTGTGCGGCGACCGCAGGGTGGCCGAGGCGTTCATGGAGGACCCGGACATCGTGGGGATCTCCATCGTGGGCTCGTCCAAGAGCTGCCGGCTGGTCGCCGAGAGATGCGCCAGGAGCAACAAGCGGTTCCAGGCGATGGGCGCCGCGAAGAACCACCTCGTGGTGATGCCGGACGCCAAGATGGACGACGTCGTCCGCAACATGATCACCTCCGGCTACGGCTGCGCGGGACAGCGGTGCATGGCCTCCTCCGCCATCGTCTGCGTGGGCGAGAAGACGCATCGGGAGGTCGCCGACCGGTTCATCGAGGCGTCGAGGAATGTGATCGTCGCCAACCCGCTCGACCCCCGGGTGGCGGACGAGCCGGTCGTGATGGGGCCGGTGATCTCGGCCGAGGCCAAGGAGTTCGTACTGAACATGATCGAGACCGGCGTGAGGGAGGGCGCGACGCTGGCGCTCGACGGGCGGGGGCTCGAGGTGCCCGGCTGCGAGAGGGGTCACTTCATCGGGACGACCGTGTTCACCGACGTCAAGCCCGGCATGGAGATCCACCGGACCGAGATCTTCGGTCCCGTCCAGGTGATCCTCAAGGTCGACTCCCTCGACGAGGCGATCCGGATCATCAACGACCACGAGTATGGGAACGGCGCGTCGATCTACACGCAGAACGGGTACTACGCCCGCAGGTTCAAGCTCGAGGTGCGGTGCGGGATGATCGGCATCAACGTGGGGATCCCGGCGCCGGTCGCCTACCTGCCGTTCGGCGGCATGAAGAACTCCCAGTTCGCCGACATCAAGGCGCAGGGGAAGGCGGTCATCAACTTCTTCACCGAGGACAAGATCGTCACCGAGAGGTACTGGCCGGAGCAGTAAGATCGGCGGGACGCGCCGTTCCTGCCCCCGGGGGGAGGGGATGGACGGAGGGGGAGCGATGCCGCAGGCCACGCCGGAGATCCGCAGGTTCCGCCACCCCGGCTCGAGCGGGAGGAAGACGAGGGTCGAGGCGCGCGGCCGCCAGGTGGACGAGGCGGCGCGGGCCGACATCGCCGTCCTGCTCGGCAGCCGCCCGCGCCGCCGCGACCTGCTGATCGAGCACCTCCACCTGATCCAGGATCGCTACCACCACATCTCGGCGGCTCACCTGAGGGCCCTCGCTGATGAGATGTGCCTCCCGATGGCCGAGGTGTACGAGGTCGCCACCTTCTACGCCCACTTCGACGTCGTGCGGGAGGGGCAGCCCCCGCCGCCCCCGCTCACCGTCCGCGTGTGCACAGGGCTGACCTGCGAGATGATGGGCGCGCGCGAGCTGCTGGAGCGCCTGCCCGCGGAGATCGGCGACGAAGCGCGCGTGGTGCGCGCCCCATGCATGGGGCGATGCGATCGGGCGCCGGCGGTGGCCGTGGGCCAGCGTTGCGTGGGCGGAGCCGAGGTCGAGAGGGTCGCCGCCGTCGTCGCCGGCGGCAACTACGGCCCCGAGATCCCCCCCTACATCGACCGCGACGCCTACGTGGCGAGGGGCGGCTACCGGCTGCTCCGCGACTGCCTGGAGGGGAACCGCGCCGCCGAGGAGGTGATCGCGGCGGTGGAGGGTTCGGGGCTGCGGGGGCTCGGCGGCGCCGGCTTCCCCGCCGGCCGCAAGTGGCGGCTGGTCCGCCGGGAGCCGCCGCCCCGCCTGATGGCGGTCAACGCCGACGAGGGCGAGCCGGGGACCTTCAAGGACCGCCACTACATGGAGACCGACCCGCACCGCGTGATCGAGGGGATGCTGGTCGCGGCCTGGGCCATCGAGGCGACCGACGTCTACATCTACCTGCGCGACGAATACCCCGGGGTGCGGGAGGTGCTCCGGCGCGAGATCACGAAGACGGAGGCCGCGGGGCTCGCCGGCTCCGCCCGGATCCACCTGCGTCGCGGCGCAGGCGCCTACATCTGCGGCGAGGAGGGGGCGATGATGGAGAGCCTCGAGGGCAGGCGCGGCCTGCCGCGGCACCGGCCGCCGTTCCCGACCCAGGCGGGGCTGTTCGGGCGCCCGACCCTGATCCACAACGTGGAGACCGTCTACTGGGTGCGCGACATCGTCGAGAAAGGCGCCGCCTGGTTCGCCTCGCACGGCCGCAACGGCCGGAGGGGATTGCGCAGCTTCTCCGTCTCGGGCCGCGTCAAGGACCCGGGGGTCAAGCTGGCGCCCGCCGGGATCACGGCGCGGGAGCTGATCGACGAGCACTGCGGCGGCATGGCCGACGGACACCGGTTCAAGGGGTACCTCCCCGGGGGCGCGTCCGGCGGGATCCTGCCCGCCTCGCTCGGCGACCTCCCCCTCGATTTCGACACGCTCGGCCCGCATGGCTGCTTCATCGGGTCGGCGGCGATCATCGTGCTCTCAGACAAAGACGACGTCCGGGACGTCGCGCTGAACCTCATGCGCTTCTTCGCCGACGAGAGCTGCGGCCAGTGCACGCCGTGTCGGGTCGGCACCGAGAAGGCGGTCGAGCTGATGGGCCGCCGTCGCTGGGACGAGGGTCTGCTGCGGGAGCTGTCGGCGGCCATGATGGATGCTTCCATCTGCGGGCTCGGCCAGGCGGCGCCGAACGCGCTTCTCCTGGCGATGAAACACTTCCGCGAAGACCTCAAATGAGCGGCGAGTCGCCGGCGGGCTCGGGGATCGCCTTCACCTTGGACGGGATGAGGGTCGAGGCGCGAGAGGACGAGACCATCTGGCAGGTCGCGCGACGGCGCGGCGTCGATATCCCGCACCTGTGTCGCTCGAACGCCGCGACCTACCGTCCCGACGGCAACTGCCGGGTCTGCATGGTCGAGATCGAGGGGGAGCGCGTCCTGGCCGCCTCGTGCATCCGCAGGCCGGCCCCGGGCATGGTGGTCCGCACCGACACCGGGCGGGCCGCCGCCGCCCGCCGGATGGTGATGGAGCTGCTCCTGGCCGACCAGCCCCCGCGCGAGCGCGCCCGCGATCCGAGCTCCGAGCTGTGGCGCTGGGCCGAGAGGATGGGACAGCTGCACAGCCGCTTCCCGGCGCGCCCCGCGCCGCCGCCCGACCGGAGCCACCCGGCGATGGCCGTCCACCTCGACGCCTGCATCCACTGCACCCGCTGCGTGCGCGCCTGCCGCGAGGTCCAGGTCAACGACGTCATCGGCATGGCGTACCGCGGCCACCGAAGCAAGATCGTGTTCGACTTCGACGACCCGATGGGCGGATCGACCTGCGTCGCCTGCGGCGAGTGCGTCCAGGCCTGCCCCACCGGAGCCCTGATGCCGGCGAGGCTCCTGGACCCGACGGGGACCCGCGTCGCCTTCCCCGACCGGCAGGTGCACAGCGTCTGCCCCTACTGCGGCGTCGGGTGCCAGATCACGTACAACATCAAGGGCGACGCCCTCCTCTCCGTCGATGGTCGAGAGGGGCCGGCCAACCTGGGCCGGCTGTGCGTCAAGGGGCGGTTCGGGCTCGACTACGTGGCGCACCCCCACCGGCTCCGCAAGCCGCTGATCCGCAAGGAGGGCGTGGCCAAGAGCGCCCTCGACGACGTCGATCCCTCGAACCCCTCCACCCACTTCAGAGAGGCCACCTGGGAGGAGGCGCTCGATCGAGCCGCGGGCGGCCTCAGGAGGATCCGCGACCGATCCGGCGGCGGGGCGCTCGCGGGCTTCGGCTCCGCCAAGGGCTCGAACGAGGAGGCCTACCTGTTCCAGAAGCTGGTGCGCGCCGGCTTCGGCACCAACAACGTGGACCATTGCACGCGGCTGTGCCACGCCTCCTCGGTGGCGGCGCTGCTCGAGACCATCGGCTCCGGCGCCGTGACCGCGCCGTTCACCGACGCCCTCAAGGCCGACGTCCTCTTCGTGATCGGCTCCAACGCGACCGAGAACCACCCGGTCGCCGCCACCTTCTTCAAGAATGCGGTGAGGCGCGGCGCGGCCCTGATCGTCGCCGACCCGCGGGGCCAGGCGCTGAAGGCGCACGCCACGCACATGCTCCAGTTCACGCCCGGCAGCGACGTAGCGCTCCTCAACGCGATGATGCACGTGATCGTGGAGGAGGGGCTCCACGACCCGGAGTACATCGAGGCGTACACGGAGGGGTTCGAGGCGCTCCGGGAGCACCTCCGGGACTACCCGCCGGAGCGGATGGCGGACATCTGCGGGGTCGACCCGCGGACGCTGCGCGCCGTGGCGCGCGCCTTCGCCCGCGCGCGCAGGTCGATGATCTTCTGGGGGATGGGCATCTCCCAGCACGTCCACGGCACCGACAACGCGCGCTGCCTGATCGCGCTGGCGCTGCTGACCGGCCAGGTCGGCCGGCCCGGGACCGGGCTGCATCCCCTGCGGGGACAGAACAACGTCCAGGGGGCCTCCGACGTGGGACTGATCCCGATGGTGTATCCGGACTACAGGCCGGTCGGGGACCCGGCCGTCAGGGAGCGGTACGAGAGGCTGTGGGGCGCACGGCTCGACCCGAAGCCCGGCCTCACCGTGGTCGAGATCATGGACGCCATCCACGCCGGCGAGATCCGGGGGATGTACATCATGGGGGAGAACCCGGCGATGTCGGACCCCGACGTCCTCCACGCCCGCGAGGCGCTCGCCAGGCTCGAGCACCTCGTCGTGCAGGACATCTTCCTGACCGAGACCGCCTTCCACGCCGACGTGGTGCTGCCCGCCTCGGCCTGGCCCGAGAAGGACGGGACCGTGACCAACTCGAACCGGCAGGTGCAGATGGGGCGCAGGGCGCTCGACGCCCCGGGCGATGCGCGCCAGGACTGGTGGATCATCCAGGAGATCGCCCGCCGCATCGGACTCGACTGGAGCTACGCCCACCCGCGCGACGTCTTCGCCGAGATGCGCGGCTGCATGGACTCCATACGGGGGATCAGCTGGGACCGTCTGCTGGCCGAGGACGCCGTGACCTATCCGTGCCGGTCCGAGGACGAGCCGGGCCAGGCGATCATGTTCGGCGACGGCTTCCCGACGCCGAGCCGGCGGGGCCGGATGGTCCCGGCGGCGATCATCCCGCCCGACGAGCGTCCGGACGACGCCTTCCCCCTGATCCTGACCACGGGCCGCCAGCTCGAGCACTGGCACACCGGGGCGATCACCCGCCGCGCGAGCGTGCTCGATGCGATCGAGCCCGAGGCCGTCGCCTGTCTGGCCCCGGGTGACCTCCGGGAGCTGGGCATCTCGCCGGGCGAGATGATCCGGGTCCGCACGCGGCGCGGGACGATCGAGATCAGGGCGCGGCGCGACGGCATCGTGCCCCGGGGGGTCATCTTCATCCCCTTCTGCTACGCCGACGCCGCCGCGAACGTGCTCACCAATCCGGCGCTCGATCCGTTCGGGAAGATCCCCGAGTACAAGTACTGCGCCGCCCGGGTGGAGAAACTGCCCGGCGGCGCAGTCCGCAGCGGATAGGCCGGGCGAGGGAGGCGAATTGGCTCCGGCGCGCGTCGCTCCGATCATCCTGGCCGCGCTCCTGACCGGCTTGGCCGGGGCGGCGACATTCGAGCCGGGCGACGCCGCGGTCCCCGAGCCCGTGAAGGTGGGAACCGCCTGGGGGGTTCCCGGACAGACGGTCCGGGGATCGCTCAAGGTGGCCGAGGCGGCCGACGGCTCCCCGGTGGAGATCCCGGTGGCCATCGTCACGGGCCGCGAGCCGGGCCCCGTCGTCTGGGCCAACGCGAGCAGCCACGGCGACGAGTACGGCGCCACGCGGGCCCTGCAGGACGTCGTGAGCAGCCTCGACCCCGAGGAGCTGAGCGGGGTCTTCGTCGCCGTCCTGGTCGCCAACCCGCCGGCCTTCCGTGCGCTGTTCCGGGTCAACCCGAGCTGGGACGATCTGCTGGACGCGGGCGACGTCTTCCCCGGCCGTCCCGACCGCTTCACAACCGAGAGGATCGCCGCGGCGCTGTTCGAGAGGGTCACCTCGGTCGCCGATTACTTCCTCGATCTGCATACCGGCGGCGACCGCTTCCGGCAGCACCCCTTCGTGTTCTACAGCCAGGCCGGGATCATCGAGGAGGATCGTAACGACGAACTGGCGAGAGGCTTCGGCATCCCGACCCTGTGGCGCGACACTGAACGGACCTGGCCCGGGAGCGCCGCCGTGGTGTTCGCCGAGGCCGGCGTCCCGTCCTTCCTGATCGAGGTCGGCGGCGGGCAGCCGCTCGACCCGAACGATCTGAGCCTGCAGGCCGATGCGGTCCGCAGCTTCCTCCGCAAGGTCGGGGTGCTCCCGGGGCGCCCCGCCGCGGTCGAGACCTTCACCATCCTGGGCGGCTCGCGGATCGTGAGCAACTCGCGGGGGGGATTCTTCGACGCGGCGGTGTCCCCCGGAGATCGCATCAGCGAGGGCGCGGCGCTCGGCGCGATCGTCGACGTCTACGGCGAGGTCGTGGAGACCCTCATCGCCCCGCCCGGCGCGGAGATTGTTCTGGGGGTCAACACATACCCCGCCTCGCCGACCGGAGGCTGGCTCGTCGAGGTCGGCGTGCGCCTCACGGAGGTGCGCGGGCGGGGACCCTAGGCGGGTCGGGGGCCAACCGTCACCTCACCGCGCGGGATCGCCTCTCAGAACTCGACCTTGGGGACCTCCTGAGCCGCCTGCTCCGCCTCGAAGTACTCGCGCTCGCCGAAGCCGAACATGCCGGCGAGGAAGCGGTTGGGGAACCTCTTGATGTAGGCGTTGAAGGACCGGACCGATTCGTTGTAGCGCCGGCGCTCGACGGCGATCCGGTTCTCGGACCCGGCCAGCTCGTCCTGCAGGCGGATGAAGTTCTGGTTCGCCTTGAGGTCGGGGTAGTTCTCCGCGATGGCCAGGAGCCGGCCGAGCGCCGAGGTCAGGCCGGCGTTGGCCGCGGCGGCCTCGCGCGGGGTGGTCGCCCCGGCCAGGCGTCCGCGGGCCTGCGCCACGTTCTCGAAGATCTCCTTCTCATGGGCAGCGTATCCTTTGACCGTCTCCACGAGGTTCGGGATCAGGTCGGCGCGGCGCTGGAGGACGTTCTGCACCTGGGCCCATGCGGCGTCGATGGCCTCGTTCCGGGAGACCATGTTGTTGTAGATCCCGATCGGCCACATCGCGATCAGGAACAGGACGACGAGAACCCCGACGACGACGAGACACCCGCCCAATCCCCTCTTCATCGAGATCCGCCTCCTCCCTGCCCGGGCCGGAAGCGGTCCACGGCGTGAACCGCCCTCCCGAGCGCGTCATAGTACCGCGAGAAGAGCGCTTTCGGGTCCGTGCCCTCCTGCTCCCCGCGCTTGAGCCGGTCGACCGCCTCGAACGCCCCGCGGTCGACGCCGGCCTTCTCGCAGAACGCCGCCACGACCTCCCGGTTGTGGACCGGAACGCTCCCCCCCAGCAGATGCAGGCAGCCCCGGAACAGGGCGACGAAGGTGGTGTACGAGGTCGCGAGGAGCCGCCTGAGCTCGCGGCTGCTGCCGTGCGCCTCGATGTACCCTTCGCGCAGGCGCATCATCTTCTCCCGCAGCTCCTTCTCGCACTGCAGCCGCAGGTGGTCGAGGCGGATCTCGACGTCCGCGAAGGGATCGCGGCCGTGGAGCACGACCCGCTGGCTGCGGATGTCGAGGAACTCGATCGGGAAGACGTCGGCCGACTCCGCGATGAGCGTCGGCGAGAAGAGCCTCGGGAGCGGCTGGCCCTGCCTCCTCCAGCGCTTGAGGACCGGGCCGACCGCCTCCAGCGATGCGGGGTCCAGGCTCTCCAGGACGACGATCAGGTTGAAGTCGCTGGTCTTGCTCTGAAAATCACCCCGCGCCGCGGAGCCATACAGCACCACGCCGTGCAGCCGCTCCCCCAGCGCCTCCACCAGTCCCTCGATCATCTTGCGTAGAACCGGGTTTCGCTTCGCTTCCTGTGACCGCATCGTCGTCTCCCGTTCGAGCCGGATCTCAGAAACGCCCGCCCGCGCCGCCCCCGCCGAACCCGCCGCCGCCGAACCCGCCGAATCCGGTCCCGCCGCCGAAGCCGCCGCCCCGGAACCCCCCGTAGTAGCCGCGTCGCCCCATGCCAGACATCAACAGGAGGAAGAACAGCGTCGGGTGCCGGATCGCGAGGTAGATCATGACGATCAGCCCCAGCAGGCTCAGGAGGATCCTGAGCGGTCCGGGTATCCTCCCGCCGCGGGCGGCGCGCCCCGTCCGGGGGCCGGCGGCCATCCCCTCGATGCTGACGCCGTACTCGGCGGCGGGGGCCCCCGCCAGGGCGGCGTCCGTCCGGAGCAGCGCGGCGGAGTATTCGCCGACCCTCAGGTGCGGCATGGCGTACTCGTCGCGGATCCCTCCGACGCGTCCGTCCGGCAGGAACCCCTCCACGCCGTACCCGGTGGCGATGAAGAAGGAGCGTTCCTCCACGGCGAGGGCCACCACGATGCCGCGGTCCTCTCCCTTCCTACCGACGCCCCATTCGCTGCCGACCCGGACGGCGAAGTCCTCGATCGGCTCGTCCTCGAGGCGCGGGACGGTGATCACCACGATCGCCACCCCGGTCTTGCGGAACAGCTCGGCGTTGATCCGCTCCATCACGGCGGCGTGCTCGGCAGAGATGACCCCGGCCAGGTCGTGGACGGACCGGTCGCTGCGAGGCGGGACCTGGATCTGGGCGGTGGCCGAGGAGAAGCACGCGACGAGGAACGCGCACAGCGATGCGGCCGCGAGCAGCGCCGATCCCGCGGCGAGCTCCGGCCGCCGCCCGGCCCGGCCGGCTCCGAACGGGCGCCCGGCCCCGGGACGCCTCACAAGCCCGGGGCCCGGGCGACCTGTTCGCCCGCGATCACCGATGGGGCTCGCCTCTTCCCGCACACGGCCCACCTCCCCGATCGCGTCTTCGGCACGGGTCCGCGCGCGGCATGTTACCACCATCGCCCGCCCCTCTCCCCGCGGAGCAGGCCACGGGTCGCCTCCCGGGGCGGCGCGCGGCCGTCTCTTGGGGGCCGCCGGGCTGGCATCGCGGGGGCCGGGGGCTTAGATTGAGTGCCGATGAGCGGTCGCGACGGGCAGGACAGGCGCAAGCAGGCCCGCATCCAGAGGCGGCTGCCGATCCGCTTCGGGACCGAGGCGAAGATGTGCGGCGGCACCGTGGTCGACATCTCCGAGGGGGGACTGCGGGTGGAGTCGGTGGAGTCGTTCCCCGCCAACTCGGTCGTCCAGGTCTTCGTCCAGTTCCCGCGGCACGCCATCCGCCTGCGCGCGCGCGTCGCCTGGGTGTCGCCGACTTCCCCCGCCATGGGCTTCTCCTTCACCCGGCCGGAGCCGTCTCTGGCCAGGGCGTACCAGTCCTGGATCGCCGAGGTGAAGCGGGCCGCCAGCGAGGAACCGGGGCGCGCCGGCGCCGGGGAGGCCGCCGGGTCGTCGAGCTCGGCCGCACTCCCCCCGGGTGCATCGGACGCCCGGGAGGCCCCGCCGCCCGGGGGCGATCGGCCCACGCCGGCGGGGGCCGGCGCCGCGGCCGTTTCCGCGCCGCCCAGGGAGCCGAAGGGCCCCCGGCGGCGCCGCGTCGAGACCCGCAGCGGCCAGGCATACGATGTCCTCATCGAGCGGCAGGCGGGAGAGTGGACCGTGACCATCCACCAGTCCCCTCGCCAGCCGGGCGTCACGGCTCCCGACTTCGAGCAGAGCTACCGCGACTACGCCTCGGCCGAAAGGGCCCTCGGCGACTTCCTCAAGAGCCACTGACGGCCCATACCGCTCCTGCGCCCCTCCCCCGCCCGGCCGCGGCGCGCCCACCACGCCCGCGAGCCGCCTTCCGGGGCCTGCTGCATAATCCCCGCGCCCGAGTGTAACCAACAGTACTCGCCGGCATCCAATGGTCGAAGAGTTGGATCGTGCAGATCGCCGCAGGCAGACACGGAGCGGCTCATGACCATCGAGTACCGCATCAAGATCGAGGGAGAGACGCACCGGATCCGGATCGAGGCTCCGGAAGAGAACACCGAGGAAAGCCTCGAGGAACTGCGGGAGTTCGCGATCTCAACCGCCTACCTCGAGCACTTCGGTTATCTTCCGAAGGGCGTCCTCAACAGCACCGACTGACGCGCGGCGGCGTCCGCCGGGCCGCCCGCCGGCCTCCCCCCCCGCCCGCGGTCCGCGAGTCGACGCCCCCCGGGCATCCGCTGGAGCCGATCGGGAGAGCTGGCGGAGGGAGTGGGATTCGAACCCACGGAGGCGCGAAGCCTCAGCGGTTTTCAAGTTCGGTTCCCTCGATCCCGCTTGATCCCTTCCTGTAGCATAAATTATTGGGTCCATCCGGCTTTAGCGTGGGTACAGGTCCAGCCCTCCACAGAAGAAGTAG
>JBHIBC010000041.1:0-26417 GCA_046758905.1 Acidobacteriota bacterium
GACGAACCCGGGTGGGGGCACGCTGGCGGGGACGCTGACCGTCGCCGCTTCCGCGTCGCTCGGACGGCCGGGGAGACCGGCCGTCAGGATCGAGGTGCGCGACACCGGCGCCGGCATCGAGGCGGCTGTCCTCCCGCGCCTGTTCGAGCCGTACTTCTCCACCCGGAGCGGCGGGACCGGCCTGGGCCTGGCGATCGCCCGGCGCGCCGTGGAGGAGCACGGCGGGTCGATCGAGATCCGCAGCCGCCCGAACCAGGGCACCGTGGTGGCGATCACGCTGCCCGCGGCCGGGCACGAGCGTGCCGGAGCAGCGTCGTGATCGCCGGGCCCCGCGCGCGCATCCTCGCCGCCGCCGTCGCGCTCGGCGCCGCGTTGCTCGCCGGCGCCTGCGAGAAGAAGACCCACCGGGAGGCGCGCCGCGAGTTCCAGTCCTTGACCGCGCGCCGGCTGCCCGAGTCGGAGCGGGTGGAGCTGCTCGAACAGTTCGTCCGGCGCTACCCGGAGCCCAAGACCAACCCCTATCTCGTGCGCGCCTGCAGGCTCATCGCCGCCTTCCACGACCGCGAGAAGCGGCCCGACCTCGCCGCCTCCTGGTATGAGCGCGCCCTGCGCGTGCGCCCCGACGATCCCGACCTCCTGAACGCCCTCGGCTACCACTACGCGCGCCACGGGATGAACTTGGACCGCGCGGTGGCCGTGCTGCAGCGCGCGGTCCTGCTGGCGCAGGAGCGCCGGTACGCCGCCCGGCGCCAGGGCCTGTTCAAGGACTCCCTGGGATGGGCTCACAGGATGCGCGGCGAGCTGCCGCGGGCCGTGGCGCTGCTGGAGGAGGCCTGCCGGCTCGCCCCGGACGTGCGCATCCTGAAGGAGCACCTGGCGGACGCCTACAGGGCGCTCGGGGAGCGCGACCGCGCGCTCGAGATCTACCTGCGGCTCTACCTCGACGGGCGGGGGACGGACACCCGCCTCAAGGAGATCCTGACCTCGCTCGGGCGCGAGGGAGGACCGGCCACGACGCGCGACGTGGTGCGGCGGATCCGCGAGGGGCTGGAGGCCATCGCGGAGGAGGACAGGCGCGCCGCCGCGGCGGAGGGGGCGACCCTGATCCATCTCAGCGGTCCCGACGGCCAGCCGCTCCTAGGGTCGTTGTTCGAGCCGGGAGGCGCGCCCTCGGTGCCGGCGCCGGGAGGATCGGGTCGCCGCGTCCGGACGCTGCGCCTCCGGGCGGCCCGCAGGACCGGCGCCGTCCTGCTGCTGCACGCGCTCGATGCCGACCGGCGCTCCGCCTCCGGCGCGGCGCGCGCGCTCGTCCGCGCGGGCCTGGTCGTGCTCACCCTGGACCTGCGCGGCCACGGCGGGAGCGTCAGCGAGAGCCTCTCCAGCCCGCTCGACTTCAGCCTGGATCTGGAGGCCAACCTGCGCGCCTCGGAAGGGGACGCGGGCGTCGCGCTGCGGTTCCTGAGGCGCCATCACAGGGTCGATCCCGATCGGGTGGCGGCGATGGGCGCCGGGCTGGGAGGTCTGATCGCGGCGCGCGCCCTGGCCGGCTCCGGTGAGGGACGCGCGGCGGCGCTCGCCCTCCTCTCGCCGTGGGGCCAGGCGGCGGCCTATCGTCCCCACCTGGCGCGGCTCGGGCCGGACGCCGTCCTGCTGGCGGCCGGATCGGACGAGCCCGCCGCGCGGACGGTGTCGCTCCTCAGCGAGCCGCCCGCGGCCGCCGTCGGCTCGGTCCTCGCCCCCGGCGACGCGCACGGGTTCGATCTGATCGACTCCGATCCCGATGCCGCCGGGCGGATTCTCGGGTTTCTGATCGATCGGCTCCGATGAGGCCATCGGGCGCCGGCCCGGCGAGCGGCCCCCGCACCCCGGGGCCCGCGGGGTCTAGAGGCGGTCGAAGAAACGCGCCAGCGTGGTGCGCAGGGCCTCGATGGTGAACGGCTTGACGAGCGAGAGGCCGCCGGTCCGGCGCAGGAAGTCGTTGGCCTCGAACGACTGCGTGTCGCCCGAGGTGAAGATGATCCGCGAGGCCAGATCGGGGCGGACGGCGCGCAGCCGCTCGTAGAACTGGTCCCCGTTCATCCCGGGCATCTTCATGTCGGAGATGATCAGGTCGTAGCGCCCCTTCTCGATCTTCGCCAGGGCGGCCCGGCCGCTCCCGGCGGTGTCGACCCGGTGCCCCTCCTGGGTCAGGATCTCGACCAGTAGGTCCTGGATCGTCACCTCGTCGTCGACCACCAGGATCGACCGCGACCGACCTTCGGCCCGCGGCCGTCCCGGGAGCGCCCCCGTCTCCTGCGCCGGCCCGTCGGACCTCACGATCGGCAGCTCGACGGTGAAGGTCGTGCCCCGCCCCACCTCGCTCTCCGCCCGGATGGTGCCCCCGTGCTCCTTCACGATCCCGAGACAGATCGGCAGGCCCAGTCCCGTCCCCTGGCCCACCGGCTTGGTGGTGAAGAACGGGTCGAAGATCCGCGACAGCGTCTGCGGGGGCATCCCCGGGCCGTCGTCCTCGACCCGGAGCTCGATCCGGTCACCCCTGACCCGCGTGCCGATCGTCAAACGCCCACGACCGTGTGCGGCCAGCATCGCCTGCTCGGCGTTGGTCACGATGTTGAGGATGACCTGCTGCAGCTGGTGGAAGTCGAGCATCGTCTTGGGAAGGTCGGGATCGAAGCGCGTGGTCACCTCGATGTTGCTGACCCCCAGCTCGTAGGCGCGCAGCTCCAGGGTCTTCTCGACGATGCCGTTCAGCCCGAGATAGCGCCGCTCCGGCTTGTGCTTGCGGGCGAACGTGAGCAGGTTCTGCACGATCCGCGCGGCGCGTTGGGCCTCCTCGAAGGAGCGCTGCAGGTCCTTGCGCGCCTTCTCCTCGATCGGCCGCGAGAGCACCAGCTGCGTGTACCCCATCACGCTCGCGAGGGGGTTGTTCAGCTCGTGCGCCACGCCGGACACCAGCTGGCCCACCGCCACCATCTTCTCCGACTGCAGGAGCTGCTCCCTGAGGTGCGTCTCCTCGGTGATGTCGGAGCACAGGTGGACCGAGTACCACAGGTTCCCGGCCTTGAAGCCGGGGACGGCGGTGAGGCGGAAGACGCCGGACCCCGGGGCCTCGAGAACGCGCGAGACCGGACGCCCCTCCCGCTCCGCCTGCTCGTGCGGGCAGCTCACCGGGATCCCCATGACCGCCGAGTAGACCTCCGCACAGGTCAGCCCGGCGAGGGTGTAGGCCTGCTTCCCCGCGCGGTCGATGAGCATGCGGTTGCCGCGGAGAAGCCGGTAGTCCTGATCGTGGATCGACACCATCTGGGTGATGGCGTCGAAGGTCCGCGCCCATTCCTCCTTCTCCTGCTCCACGCGCTCGAACAGGCGCGCGTTGTCCAGCGCAACCCCAAGGATGTCGGCCACCGCCTGGAAGGTGGATAGGTCGGAGCCGTCGAAGACGCCCGCCTGGGTGCTCTCGACGACGAGCACGCCGACGACCTCGTGCTTCGACCGGATCGGGACCGCGATCGCCGAGAGCGTGCCGGGGGCCACGGGCTCGCAGTCCGGCTCCTTCCGGACATCGGGCACTAAGCGGGCCTCGGCGGTGCGCGCCGCGCGGGCGGCCACGCCCCGAAACCCGGCCAGCGCGATGCGGCGGGGCGGTCCCGCCGCGTCCCGCTCGCCGGACGGCTCGTGGAGGATCAGCTCCTCGTGCGGCCGGTCGACCAGGCCGACCCGGACCGAGCAGCCCGGCGCGGCCTGGCGGATGGCGTCGGAGGCCTCCCGCAGCAGCACCATGGTGTCGCCGAGCCGCGCCACGCTGGTGTGCACGCTGTGCAGGAGCTGCAGGTGTCGTGTCCGTCGCACCTCGAGGTCGTAGGCCCGTGCCATCCGGATCCCCTCCCCGACCTGGCCGGCGAAGGTCACGAACAGGTCGACGTCGGAGGGATCGAACGCGCCCCTCGCGTCGCTGTGGACGCTGAGGACGCCCTGCACGCCGCGCGGTCCCGGTATCGGGACGGCCAGCTCGGAGCGGATCCCGGGATGTCTCTCGAGGTACGGGACGTCCTTCGAGAGGTCGTTGCACACTACCGGGCGCCCGCCCGCGGCGGCCTCGGCGCACAGGCCGCAGGGCGGCCCATCGGGGTCCTTCGGGCGATGCCCGCGGCCCGCGCCCTCGCCTCCCGCCGCCCCGTAGGTCGAGCGCACCCGGAGGGTGCGCCCGTCCGGCTCGAGCAGGCTCACGCGGACGAAGCGGTAGTCGAGGGTGCGCGCCAGGGAGCGCGTGATCAGGTCGAGCAGCTCCTCCAGCCCGTTGAGCCGCATCATCTCGCGCTGCACGCAGGACAGGAGCCGGATCTGCCGGTCGCGCCGCTGCTCCCGCTCCGCCAGCAGACGCTTGTCGATCGCCATGCTGGCGACGCCGGCGCTCTCCCGCACGATCTCCATCACCTCAGGCCCGAACGGCCGGGGCCGGCCGCAGCGGTGCAGGCTCACGATGCCGCGCGCCGCCCCGCCGATGATCAGCGGGTAGAGCAGGACGGACCCGATGTCGTGCCGGCGGACCAGAGCGCGCAGCGCCTCGAAGCGCGGATCGCTGCGACAGTCGTCGAAGACCATCGGCTGCCCGGTGCGGAGGATCTCCTCGAGCACTGTGTTGTTACGACACGGCACCCGGACCTCCTCAAAGGGCGTGACCCCGGGCGCGCTCCAGGAGGCCAGCGGGCGGATGTACTCCTCGTCCGGGTCGTGCCGATCGAGCCGGAGGATCAGGCCGCAGCGGTCGGAGCCGGTCACGGCGGCGAGGTCGCGTGCCAGACGGTCCAGCATCGCCTCGAGCGGTCGCTCCGTCTGCATCATCCGGAGCAGATCGGTGATCAGCGCGCGGCGGGGGTCGTGTCGCGATTCGGGCGCCCATCGCGCGTGAGCTTCGACGCTCATTCTCGATCCTCGCAGCCGGCCTCCGTCGGGGACGGGCGCCGGTCTCCGCAACGGCCTGAACGTCAATATGCGTGCGATTCGCTCTCAGTCAAAGCGGTTACGATTCCGTGGCGGGAGGGCGCCGGGGCAGCGCCGCGGGGCCGAGGATGGCCGGCGCCGGCCGGGACGGGCGCGGGGCGGCCGGGGGCTACCTCGCGGCCGCCGGGGACGCGCGAGAGAAGCTCACGTCGGCCGCGATCTCCACGGCGTGCTCGACGATCGCGACGCGGCGGATCCTGAGCTCGAGGCCCACCGGCTGGCCCGCGAACTCCAGCAGATGCCGGACGGCGCCCGGGATCTCGATGCGCGGTAAGGCGTCCTTCAGGTCGAGCGTCCCCAAGCCGGGGATCTCGATCGGCATCGCCGAAACGGTGGCGAAGTACTTCCTGAGGTGTGGGTCGTAACCCAGTCGGATTGCAGCCGATACATCCGTCCCGATCGGCACGGTTCGACCCTTGACGCGGATCTTCAGCCGGGCCTCTCCGTCGCGCAGGACCAGATCCTTCGGGTCGCTCAGGACCAGATCGGCGCTCAGGGAAGAGGAGCCGACGGTGACGGTGCGAGGAGTGACGGCGCGCAGCCAGTCCAGGATCGCCGATTCGGCGATGGTGCAGCGGACCTCGGAGCGGTACGCGAGCGACGATCGGGGCGCGGTCGACTGGGCCGCCACGGACGACAGGATCAGGGCCCACAGGGTCGTGCCGGCCACGATACGACGCGGGAAGCCGGGCATCACGCTCTTGTCTCCATCATGCGCGCCGCCTTGGCGACGCTCGCCAGCTTGGCCGCCGCCACCGCCGGCGGCAGCTCCCCCAGATCGGAGGCGGGCCCGATCAGGATGCGGGCCTGCGGGAGCAGGCCCGCGACGCCCGCGAGGCCCGCGACGATCGACTCCGGGCTCTCGACCCCCGCGTCGCTGCCGTCCACCACGCCGACCCCCAGCCGGACTCCCTCCGGCCAGACGGACCGAGTCAGCGCCTCGAGGGGCGCGGGTCCCCTTCCTGCGTCGAGGCACAGACACCCGAGCCGCTTGAGGCGGAGGATCGCGGGATAGAGGTCGCCGATCTCGCCTCCGGGGAGGTTCAGGGCCAGCGTCGTCGACACCCCGCGGCCCAGCACCTCCCAGACCCGGGTGAAGATCGGGAAATCGTCCCGGTGCGCCAGCAAGAGGGGCTCCTCGACCTGGATGAAGCCGGCGCCGGCCGCCTGCAGCGCTCGCAGCTCCCGGTTCAAGGCCGCGGCCAGCCCCATCGCCAGGGCCATGGGGTCCCCGTAGGACCGATCCTCCGCCAGCCGCGCGAGGGTGTACGGCCCGGCGAGCACGACCTTCACCGGCCTCGGACACCCGTCGCGGGCGAACAGGTGATCCTCGACGAGGATCGGCCCCTCCCAGGCGATCTCCGACTCCACCACCGGGACCGCGCACCGCCCGCCCAGCCCCGGGACGCGGGCCGTGCGCTCTCCCGGGGTCATGCCGGCCAGCCGGCGGGCCAGGTACCCGATCGGATCCTCACGGCGCACGAGCCCGTCCGTCACCAAGTCGAGCCCCGCGGCGACCTGAGCGTCGACCACCTCCCTCACGACCCGGTCCTGCGCGATCCTCAGGTCCGCTGCCGAGATCTCCCCCGCCTCGCGGCGCGCCATGGCGCGCTCGAGATCCGCCCCGGCGGCGGTCCCCCTCCAGGGGAACGATCCGCTGTTGGTCGCGATCACCCGTCCACCGCCGCTCCGCCTTCCCCGCGGTCGTGGGAACCGAGCCACCTGGCCGATCTCCTTGCCCTGCGTGAGCCCGCCTTCCCAGCGGTCGTGGGAACCGAGGGGGGGATGCTAGCAGATAGTGTGTCCCGCCCGCCATCCCGGCGCTCACCCGTCGCCCGTCCGACGCCCGGGGACGGAGATCCCGCGGCGCGCCCGGGCGGCCCGGCGGAACCGGTAGGCGGCCCCGCGCCCGAGGCCCGCGCGCAGCCGGCCGAGCTCCCGCACCAGATCGGACACGGCCCGCGCGATCGGACCCCGGTTGGTCAGGAGGATCGCCCGCCACAGGTCCGGGGGGCTGGAGGCCAGCCGGCTCATCTGGCGGAAGGCGGGGCCCGCGAGCCGCAGGTCCCGACCGCCGGCGACGCCCCGCGCGGCGACGTTGACCAGCGCGACGCTGAGCAGCTGCGGGAGGTGGCTGAGACGGGCGGCGATCTCGTCGTGGCGGGCGGCGGCGAGCCGTACCGGCCGCGCCCCTAGGAGCGCGACCCACCGCCGCACGCGCGCGTAGGCACGGCCGTCGCCGCAGGGACAGAGGATCCAGGGCGCGCCGCGGACGAGGTCGGCCACGGCGTGCGCGACCCCGGATCGCTCCGACCCCGCCATCGGGTGCCCCCCGATGAAGCGCCCCTCGAGCCCCGCGCGCCGGGCCGCGCGGAGGACCGACACCTTGGTGCCCCCGACGTCAGTGATCACCGCATGCGCCGGCGCGAGCCGCGCGACGCGCGGCAGCAGCCGCACGATCCCGTCCACCGGGAGGGCCAGGACGACCAGCTCGGCGTCGCGCAGCCCGCGCGCGAGCGAGGCGGTTCCCGCGTGCACCGCGCCGCGGGCGCATGCCCTCCGGAGGACGCCCGGGCGATCGACGCCGAGGACCCGAGCGGAGCGATCCGCGCGGCGCGCGGCGAGGCCGAGGGAACCGCCGATCAGTCCGACCCCGACGATGGTGATCCGTCGGAACGGAGGGGCGGCCACCGGGTCAGGTGGTCCGGCCGATGGCCGGGGCGATGATCCGGAGCTGGGCCATCAGCTCGGCGAACTGCTCCGGGTAGAGCGACTGCGGCCCGTCGGACAGCGCGGTCTCGGGCTCGTGATGCACCTCGACCATGATCCCGTCGGCGCCGGCGGCCACCGCCGCCCGCGCCATCGGGATCACCTTGTCCCGGAGGCCCGTGCCGTGGCTGGGATCGGCGATGATCGGCAGGTGGCTGAGCTTCTTGATGATCGGAATGGCCGAGATGTCCATCGTGTTGCGGGTGTAGTTCTCGAACGTGCGGATGCCGCGCTCGCAGAGCATGATGTTCTCGTTGCCCTCGGACATGATGTACTCGGCGGACAGCAGCCATTCCTTGATCGTCGCGGACAGCCCCCGCTTGAGCATCACCGGCTTCCGCTGGCGCCCGACCTCCCGCAGCAGATTGAAGTGCTGCATGTTGCGCGCCCCGATCTGCAGGATGTCGGCGTACTCCGCCACCAGGTCCACCTGCCCGGTGTCCATCACCTCGGTGATCACCAATAGCCCGTGACGGTCGGCCGTGTCGCGCAGATACCTCAGCCCGTCCTCGCCGAGTCCCTGGAAGGAATAGGGGGAGGTCCGCGGCTTGAAGGCCCCGCCGCGGAGGATCCGCGCCCCGTACCTCGAGACGCTGCTGGCGATGATGTCGAGCTGCTTCTCGCTCTCCACCGAGCAGGGCCCGGCGATCATGACGACGTCGCGGCCGCCGATCCTCACGTCGCCGATGGAGATGACCGTGTCCTCCGGCTTGAACACGCGGCCCGCGAGCTTGTACGGCTCGCTGATCTTCACGACCTCGTGCACGCCCGGCATGATCTCGAACTCCCTCGGGTCGAGCGGCGTCCGGCTTCGCCCGACCACCCCGATGACGGTGCGCGAGGTCCCGGTCGATCGGTGGGCGTCGTACCCCTTCTGCGTCAGCGCGGCGATGACCTTCTCGATCTGGTCCTCGGTCGCCTGCTCACTCATGACGATGACCATCGATGCACCCTCTATCGTTCCGCGCGCCGTCGATCCGACGCCTCAGTCTCCCGGACGCCCGTCCGGGGCCGGTCCCCGGCCGGAGGACGGCCGCTCCTCCTCGCCGGCCATGGTGACCCGCTCGATGCTGCGCGACTCGTCGATGATCCTCTCGAACAGCCTCTTCAGCGCGCCATCCTCCAGGGGCCCCCCGTTGGTCCCCCGGACGTTGCGCAGCACCTCCTCCTCGCGCGCCGGCTGGTAGATCGCGATGCCGCGCGCCTTCTTGATCCTTCCGAGGCGGATGGCCAGGCCGGCCCTCGCGTTCAGCAGCCCCACCAGCCTCCGATCGATGGCGTCGATGCGCCGGCGCAGATCCTCCAGCGGGTCGGCACCCGGCGCCGCACCGGCGCGCCGCCCGCCCGCGCCCCGGCGCGGGCCCGCCGGTCGCCCCGACCCCCTCGCCGGACGGCGGCCCGTCATCGCCCGCTCAGTTCCCGGCAGAAGGCCTCCACGCGCGCCGCCCGATCGGGAGCCGGTCCCGCCCGCTCCACGAGCCCGACCAGGGCGCTTCCCACCACCGCCCCGTCGGCGAACCGCGACACAGCCCGCACCTGCTCCCGGCTGCTGATCCCGAAGCCGACGGCGACCGGCAGCCGGCTCCGCGCCCGCACCGCCCCGACCTGCTCCTCCAGCTCCCGCGGGAGCTCGTCGCGCGCTCCCGTCACTCCCGTGCGCGAGATGAAGTACAGGAAGCCGCGCCCGCGGCGGCAGGCCGTCTCGACGCGCTCCGGGGTGGACGTGGGCGCCAGCAGGAAGATCAGGGCGACCCCCGCGGGCTCGAGATGAGCCTGGAGATCGCCCGCCTCCTCGGGAGGCAGGTCGGTCACCAGCACCCCGTCCACGCCCGCCTCCGCCGCCGCGCGGGCGAAGGCCTCGAGCCCCATGCGGTGGATCGGATTGTAGTACGTGAACAACACGATCGGCGGGGTCCCTTCCCGCCGCAGCCGCGCCGCGACGGCCAGCACCGACCGGAGGCTGACGCCGTTCCTGAGCGCGCGCTCGGCCGCCCTCTGGTTGACCGGGCCGTCGGCGATCGGGTCCGAGAACGGCACGCCGAGCTCCACCACGTCGGCGCCCCCGCGCGCGAGCGCACGCACCAGATCCGCCGTGCTCTCGAGATCCGGATCGCCCGCCGTGATGTAAGGGATCAGCGCGGGGCGCCCCTCGGCCGTCGCCCTCGCGAAAGCGGCGGCGAGGCGCGCGCCCGCTCCCGCGCCGGTGCGGCTCACGCTCCCCCCACCTGCGCCCCCTCGAGGTCGGCCACCTGCCGGACATCCTTGTCGCCCCGGCCCGAGAGGTTGATGATGACCAGTCCCCCGAGCTCCCCGGACGGCCCGCGCGCCAGGACGTGGGCCACCGCGTGCGCCGACTCGAGCGCCGGGATGATCCCCTCCGTCTCCGACAGGACGTGGAACGCGTCCAGCGCCTCGCGGTCGGAGGCGTGCGTGTAGGTCGCCCGCCTCTGGTCGCGCAGCATGGCGTGCTCCGGCCCGACGGCGGCGTAGTCCAGGCCGGCCGAGACCGAGTGGGTCGGCAGGATGTTCCCGTCCTCGTCCTGCAGCAGGAACGTGCGCGTCCCCTGGAGGACCCCGAGGCTGCCACCGGCGAAGCGGGCCGCGTGCCGCCCGGGCGCGATCCCGGTCCCTCCCGCCTCCACCCCGACCATGCGGACCCCCCGATCCCCGAGGAAGTCGTGGAACAGACCGATCGAGTTGCTCCCCCCTCCGACGCAGGCGACCAGCGCGTCCGGGAGCCGGCCCTCGGCGTCCAGGATCTGCCGACGCGCCTCGCGCCCGATCACCGACTGGAAGTCGCGCACCATCGCCGGGTACGGGTGCGCGCCGAGGACCGACCCGAGGATATAGTGCGTGTCGCGCACGTGCGTGACCCAGTCGCGCATCGCCTCGCTGATCGCCTCCTTGAGCGTCCGGCTCCCGGCCAGGACGGGCACGACCTCGGCGCCGAGCAGGCGCATCCGGTACACGTTGAGCGCCTGCCGGCGCATGTCCTCCTCCCCCATGTAGACCGCACAGCGCAGGCCGAAGAGCGCGGCGACGGTCGCGCTGGCCACGCCGTGCTGCCCCGCGCCGGTCTCCGCGATGACCCGCGTCTTGCCCATCCGCCGCGCGAGCAGGGCCTGGCCCAGGGTGTTGTTGATCTTGTGAGCGCCGGTATGGGTCAGGTCCTCGCGCTTGAGGTAGATCCGGATCCCGCCGCCGACGCGGCGCGCCAGCCGGTCGGCCCGGTACAGAGGGGTCGGCCGCCCCGCGTAGCGCGACAGGTAGTAGTCGAGGTCCTTCTGGAAGGCCGGGTCGCGCCGGCAGGAGCGCCACGCCTCCTCCAGCTCGCGGAGCGGGCTCATCAGCGTCTCCGGGACGAAGCGCCCGCCGTACCGACCGAACCACCCCCTAGCGTCGGGTGAGGACATCAGTCCTCCTCCCGGACCGCGGCCCGCACGCTGCGCATGAACGCCTCGAGCCGCGCCCGGTCCTTGCACCCCGACGCCGACTCGACGCCGCTGCTGACGTCGACCGCGAAGGGCCGGGCGGCGGCGATCGCCTCGGCGACGTTGTCCGGGTCGAGGCCGCCGGCCACGATCACGCGCGCGTAGGCCGACGCCCGACGGGCCAGACCCCAGTCGAACGTGCGCCCCGTCCCCCCCCGACGGCCGGGGACAAAGGCGTCCAGCAGAACCGTCGCCGAGCCGTAGCGGGACACGTCCCCGGGATGGAACTCGGGCGTCACGCGCAGCGCCTTGTACCAGGGGCGGGTGAGCCCGGCGCACAGCTCCGGCGATTCGTCCCCGTGGAGCTGCAGCCACTGGATCCCGGCGAGCTCCGCGACCGCCTCCATCGAGGGCGGCCGCGCGTCGGCGAAGACGCCCACGCGGGTCACGAAGGGGGGCAGCGCGGCCCCGATCTCGCGCGCCCGCTCCGGCGAGACCCGCCTCGGGCTGCCCTCGACGAAGTTGAACCCGATGGCGTCGGCGCCGAGCTCGACGGCGAGCAACGCGTCCTCGAGCCTGGTGATCCCGCACACCTTCACGCGCACCTTCACCCGTCCCCCCCGATCAGCGCCCGCAGCGCCGCTCCGGGCGACGCCTCGCGCATCAGCCGCTCGCCCACCAGGAACGCGTCGTACCCCGCGGCGCGCAGCCGATCGATATCGGCCCGGGTCTCGATGCCGCTCTCGCTCACCCGGGTGACGTCCGGCGGCAGGAACGGCGCCAGACGCAGCGAGGTGTCGATCGAGACCGTCATGGTCGCGAGGTCGCGGTTGTTCACCCCCACGAGGACGGCGCCGCAGTCGAGCGCCCTGCGCAGGTCGTCCTCGGAATGCACCTCCACGAGCGCCTCCATGTGCAGCGAGCGCGCCACGCCGATGTAGGTCTGCAGGTCCCTGGGCTCCAGGAGTCGCGCGATCAGCAGCAGGGCGTCCGCCCCCAGCGCTCGGCTCTCGTAGACCTGGTACTCGTCGACCAGGAAATCCTTCCTGAGCAGCGGCACCGCCACTCTCTCGCGCGCCGCCCTCAGGTGCTCCGGCGCGCCCAGGAAGAACGCGGTGTCGGTGAGCACCGAGACGGCCGCCGCCCCGGCGATCTCGTACTCCCGCGCCACCGCGGCCGGGTCGGCGCCGGTCCGGATCCCGCCGCGCGACGGAGAGGCGCGCTTCACCTCGGCGATGACGTTGACCCGGCCGTTGTCCGAGACCGCCGCCCGGAGGTCGTGCGGCGGCGGCGCGGCGCTGGCCATCTCGATGATCCGGCGCATCGGGACGGCCGCCCTGGCGCGCTCGACCTCCCCCCGCTTGGCGCGCACGATCCGGTCCAGGATGTCCATCGTCAGGTCCCGCCCCCCCCCGCCGCGCAGATGGCGCGCAGGCGCTCCAGCAGGCGTCCCGCCTCGCCCGAGTCGACGGCCCGCGCCGCGCGGCCGACGCCGTCGCGGAGATCGCCGGCCCGTCCCGCGACCGTCAGGGCCGCGGCCGCGTTGAGCAGGACGACGTCGCGGCGCGGGCCCCTCTCCCCAGCCAGAATCGCCCGCGCGATCGCCACGTTCTCCGGCACATCGCCGCCCGCGAGCTCCTCCAGCCGCGCCCGAGGCAGGCCGGCCTCCTCCGGCCGCAGGTCGTACGTCCACACCCGCCCGCCGCGCAGCTCGGCCACCCGCGTCGCGCCGTGCAGCGCGATCTCGTCCGTCCCCTCCCCGTGGACCACCAGGGCGTGCACCGAGCCGAGATCGCGCAGCACCCGGGCGAGGGGCTCGACCCAGCCCGGGTCGTAGACGCCCAGCAGCTGGCGCGTCGCCCCCGCCGGGTTGGTGAGCGGGCCGAGCAGGTTGAACACGGTCCGCACGCCCAGCTCCCTCCGCACCGGGGCGGCGTGCTGCATGGCCCCGTGCAGCGCCGGCGCGAACAGGAAGCCGAGACCCACCTCCCGGATCGAGGCCTCGACGGTCCGCACCGGGACGTCGACCCGCACGCCCAGACCCTGCAGGAGGTCGGCACTGCCGCAACGGCTGCTCACCGAGCGGTTGCCGTGCTTGGCGACCCTGGCGCCGGCCGCGGCGGCGACGATCGCGGCGAGGGTGCTGATGTTGAAGGTGCCGGCGCCGTCCCCGCCGGTGCCGCAGGTGTCGAGGAGCGCTTGGGTCCCGGCGCGGACGGGCGTAGCCCTCTCGCGCATCACCCGCGCGAACGCCGCGATCTCGGTGACCGTCTCTCCGCGCATCCTCAGCGCCACCAGGAACGCAGCCAGCCGGGCGGCGGGCGCGCGACCGTCCATGACGGCCTCGAACGCCGCCCTCGCCTCTCCCGCGTCCAGGAGGCCGCCGGCGATCACCTTGCGCAGCGCCCCGCCGAGGACCTCGTCGGTCGCGCTCACCGGCCGCACATCTCCAGGAAGTTCTTCAGCAGCCCCTTCCCCTCCTTGGTCAGCACCGATTCCGGGTGGAACTGGACGCCCTCGGTCGGGTGGCTGCGGTGCCGCAGCCCCATGACCACCCCACGGTCGGCCCGGGCCGTCACCTCGAGCTCGGGCGGCACGCTGGCCGGGTCGACGACGAGCGAGTGGTAGCGCGTCGCCTCCATCGGGTTCGGCAGCCCCTTGAAGATCGTCCTCCCGTCGTGCTCGATCCTCGATGTCTTCCCGTGCATGAGGGTGGGCGCCCGGACGATCCGTCCCCCGAACGCCTGCCCTATCGCCTGGTGGCCGAGGCAGACGCCGAGGATCGGCAGCCGCCCGGAGAAGGCGCGTACCGTCTCGAGCGACACGCCGGCGGCGTCCGGCGTCTTAGGGCCCGGCGAGATGACGATCGCGCGGGGCCGCAGGCGTGCGATCCCCTCGACGGTGATCCGGTCGTTGCGGTGCACCTCCACCCGCGCGCCCAGCTCCTCCAGGTACTGCAGGAGGTTGTAGGTGAACGAGTCGTAGTTGTCGATCAACAGGATCACCCCATCCCCTCCGCCAGCTCCACGGCGTCGATCAGCGCTCCGGCCTTGCTGACGCACTCGCGGTACTCGCGGTCGGGGAGCGAGTCGGCGACGATCCCCGCCCCCGCCTGGGCGTGCGCCGTCCCGTTCCGGGTCACGACCGTCCGGATGGTGATGCACGAGTCGAGCGCCCCCGAGTAGTCCACGTACCCGACCGCCCCGGAGTAGGGGCCGCGCCGGGTGCTCTCCAGCTCGTCGATGATCTCCATGGCGCGGACCTTCGGCGCGCCCGAGACGGTTCCCGCCGGGAAGCAGGCCAGCAGGCCGGCGAACGCGTCCCGCCCGGGCCGCAGGCGCCCGCAGACCTCCGAGACCAGATGCATGACGTGCGAGTAGCGCTCCACGTCCATGAAGCGCGTCACCCGCACCGACCCGGGCCGGCTGACCCGGCCGAGGTCGTTCCGCCCCAGATCCACCAGCATGACGTGCTCCGAGCGCTCCTTCGGGTCGGCCCGCAGCTCCTCCGCGAGCTGGGCGTCCGCCTCCTCGTCACGCCCGCGCGGCCGCGTGCCGGCGATCGGCCGCGTCCGGATCCGGTCCCCCTCGACCCGCACCAGCATCTCCGGCGACGCCCCCGCCAGTCCGATCTCCCCGAAATCGAGATAGTACATGTAGGGCGAAGGGTTGATCCGGCGCAGCGCACGGTAGATCGAGAACGGGTGGGCGCGCGTCCTGCGGTCGAAGCGCTGCGAGAGGACGACCTGGTAGATGTCGCCGGCGCGGATGTACTGCTTCGCCCGGCGCACCGCCGACTTGTAGCGCGACTCGGTGACGTTGCAGGCCCAGCGCCCGGCGCGCCGTCCCCGGACCGACGGCATCGAGACGGGGCGCCGCAGCAGCCGCTCCGTCGCCTCGATCCTCCGGCGCGCCTCCCGGTAGCGCCGCGCCAGCAGGCGCGCCGGCACCGGTTCCCCCTTGTCCTCCGCACGGATGTTCGACACGATCTGGATCCTCTGCTTCAGGTGATCGAACGCCAGCACCGTGTCGTAGACGCCGAAGAGGACGTCCGGAGCGTGGAGATCGTCCCGGGTCGACCGCGGCAGCCGCTCGAGCGCGCGCACGACGTCGTACGACAGGTAGCCGACCGCGCCGCCGGCGAACCGCGGCAGATCGGGCAGCCTCACGGCACGATAGGGCGCCGTGGCGCGCCGCAGCGCGTCCAGGGCCGCGGCCCGCGGGCCCTCGTCCGGCCCACGGGAGGAGGAGGCGCGGACCACCGCGACCGGGTCGCGGCCCAGAAACGAGTAGCGCGCCACCGTCTCCCCCCCCTCGACGGACTCCAGCAGGAAGGGGTGCCGCGCGCCGCGCGCGATCCGCAGGAAGGCCGCCACCGGCGTCAGGAGGTCGGCCCCGATCTCCCGGCACAGCGGGATCATGTTCCCCTGCCGCGACAGGTCGGCGAGATCGGCCGGATCCAGGTTGAAGCCCTCCCTGCGCACCGCCTAGTCATCCTCCTTCTCGAACACCCCCAGCGTCCGCGGCACCTCGAAGACCACCTGGATCGGCTCCTCGAGCGCCTTGTCCTTGAACAGCAGGCGCAGGGGCACATCGTTCAGGCCGCCCTCCGGCACGGGGAAGTAGAGGACGTCCTCAAGAAACGTCTTCGGCGGCACGCTCACCCGGTCGTGGACCACCGTGAAGCGGGCCGAGGACGGGAAGAAGTCGCTGCCGATGCGCCTGTAGATGGCGACGTAGGTCGCGGTGATCGACCGGTTCCTCTGGAAGGCCCGTCGGTCGAGGTCCACCCGCGCGTACTTCTCGCTCACCTCCCTGGCGGGCGCCAGGGAGTACTGGCGGCCGAGAGAATCCTCCAGCACGAAGGCCTCGCGGGTGACGTGGAACGTCTCCCTCGTCTTGTTCAGGAGCTGCACGAACAGCGGGAAGTAGGGCTCGTCGCGGATGTAACGCGCCGCGTCCACGCCGACGACCATCGTGACCAGGGCGCCGTCCTCCCGGAAATTGTAGGGGCTCAGCTTGTCGCTGTACGTCCCGACGACGCGCGGGTTGCGCTCGAGTCCGGCGCAGGCGATCAGGGCTCCCGCCAGAAGCGCTGCGGCGAGGCCCGCCGCCGGTCGCGCCACGGCCGTGCCTCTCACGATCCGTCCCCCCCGCGCGCGAACTCGCGCAGGAAGCGGACCATCGACCGCTCGAACTCCAGGATGCCGGCGAGTGACGCGTACTCGCTGGTGTGGAAGGAACGCCCTCCGGCCCCCAGGCCCGCCACCACGAGGGGCAGGCCGATCTCCTGGAACAGGCTGAAACAGTGCGAGCTGCCGCTCGACGGGTGGACCTCCGGCTCCCGGCCGAGCGACCCGTAGACCCT
Organism: Acidobacteriota bacterium; assembly: GCA_046758905.1. Classification (GTDB taxonomy): domain Bacteria; phylum Acidobacteriota; class Polarisedimenticolia; order Gp22-AA2; family Gp22-AA2; genus JBHIBC01. Next base: position 16,569 of record JBHIBC010000041.1, read on the forward strand.
GCGCGCGGTCTCCACCAGGGGGTGGTCCTCGTCGATCGACCAGGGGCGGTAGCACAGGTGCGTGATCACCTCGATGTCCGGGTACCCGTGGTCCTTCAGGTGGTGCCGCAACGCCGACACCACGGCCTCCGGGTCCTGGTCGGGCACTAGGCGCACGTCGATCTGGGCCCGGACCTCGGTGGGGAGCAGGAACTGGGACCAGGGCCGGGTCCGGTGGATGAGGATGTTGCCCAGGTTGAAGGTCGCTCCCTCGAGGTACCTGCGGCACAGCACGGCCGGCGGCAGATCGTACTTGAACCGGACCACGTGCCGCGACTTCAGGTACTCGTACTGATCCTCGATCCCGGACACCGGCCGTCCCGGGCCGCCCGGCGAGCCGTCGTCGTCCCCGATGACCTGGACGACGCGGTCGTAGAACCCGTCCACGAGGACGTTCTCGTTCTCGTCCAGGAGGGTGGCCAGGGCGCGCACCATCCTCCAGGCGGGGGACGCCACCCAGGCCGCGTTGCCGCTGTGGATGGAGGTTCTGGTCGGGCCGCCCCAGGCGCCCCCGGAGCAGATCAGCTCCAGCAGCAGCGTCCCCTTGACGCCCAGCGGCAGGATCGGCCGGCCGCTGCGTCCCTGGCAGAACTTCGGATACAGCACGCCCTGCGCCTCACGCAGGTGGTGGCGCCGATCGCGGATCACCTTGGGCAGGGTCGGGCTGCCGATCTGCTCGTCACCCTCCAGCAGGAAGATCAGGTTGACCGGCGGGCGGCCGTCCGCCCGGACGGTGGCCTCGACGGCGCGCAGCAGCCCGACCACGGGCCCCTTCGGGTCGCATACTCCGCGCGACACGATGCAGTCGCCGACGCCCTCGACCTGCCGGACCCGGCCGGAGAACGGCGGGGCGGACCAGTCCGCTCCCTCCGGAGGGACGATGTCGTAGTTGCGGTAGACCACCAGGGTCCGCTCCGCGCCCGCGTCGATCGCGCCGTAGACGAACGGCAGGTCGCCGTAGTCGAGGATCGACGCCCCCCCTCCGAGCCGCTCGATCTCCACCTTGAGGCGGCGCGCCATCTCCTCGCAGCGATCGCGGCGGGTCACCACGTTGTCGACCCTGAGGTACTCCCGAAGCCCGGCGAGGTGCCGCTCGAAATTCCCCCCGAGCCAGTCGAGGGCGGCGTCGGGGGCCAGTCCCCGCCCGCTCCCTGTCGATCTTGTCGAAGCCATCTCTCCTCCCGGCCCCCTTACGGACGCGTACGGTCCCCGGGGCCTCCGCCGGCGATGCCCGGTGAGCCGGCCCGCGGGCGAGGCGCGCGGCGCTCCCGCGGACGGACGATCCCTCCGGCGGGCGATCGCTCAGGGCCACCAGTAGTGGAAGCTATCCGAAGTGCGAAACAGCGCGCGGGGCAAGGACCCGGCCGCCTCGCGGAGCGTGAGGCCGGCGGTGCCATCCTCGCTGGCGGGCCGGGCGCGCATGGAGGGTCTCCCCGGTTCAGCGCCGATACTCTATGACAGGCGTTCGGGACAGTCAATCGCGATCCCCGGAGGCCCGGGCCGGTTCGATCGGCGACCGGCAGGCAGGAGCCGCGGACGGGGCGCTTCACCGTCAGGCCCCCACGTAGCGGTCGTAGAGCGACCGCGCCCGCGCCGGGTCCTGCGTCCCCGACACGATGGCCCGTCCGTCGCGGAACACCGCCAGAACGCACCCCTCCACCTCGGCGCGCACCAGGTAGCGGTTGTGGACCACCTCGCCGTACCGGCCCAGCGAGCCGGCCAGCCGCTTCAGATCGGCCTCCCCCCTCCGCCGGACGTGGATCTGCACCGCATTCCGCCCGCACAGCGTCACCACCTGCGAGCCGGCGTCCCCCTCCAGGAAGTCATACAGCCCCATGGCGCAGGCCCGGCACTCCCCCGACATCGCGTCGCGGCTCACGGCGATCCTCTGCACGGAGTTGCTCCACAGGTCGACGGCCAGGAGGTCGCGGCTCACGGCGTCACCCGCGCCCGAGAGGATCTTGATGGCCTCGCCGGCCTGCACCGACGCGATCAATGCCGCGATCGGCGCGATGACGCCGGCGGTCTCGCAGGTCTCGACGGAGCCGGGAGGGGGCAGCGCCGGCAGCAGGCAACGGAAGCACGGAGTGTCTCCCGGGAGGACGTTCATGGTCACCCCGTAGGAGCCGAGACAGGCCGCGTAGATCCAGGGGAGGCGATGCTTCAGGGCATAGTCGTTGATCAGCAGCCGGGTCTCGAAGTTGTCCGTGCCGTCGAGGATCAGCCCGACCCCTCCGGCGAGCCGCGCCAGCGCCTCGGCGTCCACGTGCTCGGCGAACCCCTCCACCTCCACCTCCGAGTTGACCCCGCCGAGGCGGCGGGCGGCAGCGACCGCCTTCGGAAGGCCCTCCCGGACGTCGGCCTCGTCGAAGAGCGACTGCCGGTGCAGGTTGGAGGACTCCACGAAATCGCGGTCGGCGATCCGGATCCGCCCGACGCCGGAGCGGACCAGGAGGTCCGCGGCGTGGCTCCCGAGCGCCCCGCAGCCGACGAGCAGGACCGAGCCCCGCCCGAGGCGCGCCTGGCCCGCCTCCCGAAGCCCGGAGAAGAGGACCTGGCGGGAGTACCTGTCATCCACCGGCACGGCGCCTCCTCCCCGCTCGGCCGGGCCGCGCGCCTCTGTGCGCCCCGGCCCGACCTCTGTCCGCCGCCGGGCCGGGTCCCGCGCCGCGCCGCGGCGCCCCGCCGCCGGCAGGCGCCACCCGCCGCCGGCGCTCCGGCGGCGCCGCCCGCCCAGCGGCAGCCGCCTCTGCGGGGACCCCGAGGGCCTCGAGCGCCGCCCGGCGCATCACCTCCACCGGCGGCTCCCTCCCGGTGAACATCCGGTACTGGGCCGCGCCCTGCGCCACGAACATGTCCGCACCCCCGAGCACCTCGGCGCCGCGCGAGCGCGCCATCCGTAGGAGCCGGGTCTCCGGGGGGTTGTACACGATGTCGTACACGCGCGGCGCCGCGATCCAGGCGGCCGGGACGGGGCTCCGGTGGGAGTCGGGCGCCAGCCCCACGGAGGTGGCGTTGATCAGCAGCTCGCAGCGGAACCCCCGCAGCCGCTCCCAGGGCAGATGACGCGCGCCGAACTGGCGCGCCAGCGTAGCCGCGCGCGACGGGGTGCGGTTGAAGATCGTCACGCGGGCCCCCTCCCTCATCAGGCCGTAGAGGAGCGCCCGCGCCGCGCCGCCGGCGCCCAGCAGCGCCACCCGCTTCCCCTTCAGCGACAGCGCGCGGCGCAGCGGCGCCAGAGCCGCCTCGACGTCGGTGTTGAACCCCTCCAGCCGGTTCCACCTCTTGACCACCGTGTTGACCGCCCCCACGGCGCGGGCGACCTCGTCGATCCCGTCGAGGTAGGCGAGGATCTTCTCCTTGTGAGGGAGGGTGACGCTCAGCCCCGCGATCGGCAGCTCCGAGATCAGCGGCAGGAACTCTCCGAGCGACGCCACCTCGAACGGCAGGTAGCGGTAGTTGAGGCCGGCGGCCGCGAGGGCGGCGTTGTGCATCCGGGGCGAGAGCGAGTGCGCGACCGGCGAGCCGACCACGCCGAGCAGCCGGGTGTCCCCGTCGATGCGGTCGAACCGGTACAGGTCGAACAGGTCCTCCAGGGGCACCTGCCCGGACGCGGTCTCCGCCGCGTCCCGCAGCGGGGCGTAGACCGCCGCCGAGCCCCAGAGGGGTGCGAGGACCCGCGATGGGATGCCCTTGGGCCCCATGCAGAAGGCGATCAGGCTCCCGGGGGGCGACGACCTCAGGAGGTCGCGCACCCGGAGGGCATCGGAGGCGACGTCGGCGTAGGTGACGATCTTGAGCAACGCGCCCCCGGCCACCGACTCCATGCGCGCCCGCAGCGCCGGCAGGTCGGCAGGCGTCGACTCGAGAGCGTGGTGCGAGAGGATGCGGCGGGAGCGCCCCCGGTGGCGCAGCAGCGGCAGGTCCTGGTCGCCGAACTCCAGGTCGACGTACTCCACGCCGGCCGCGAGCGCCCGGCGCAGCAAGGGGCCCCGATCGGCCGGGCGGCACCCTCCTCCCTGCCGCCGGCTGCGCGCGGTGATCAGCTTCGGCTTCCCGCGGGCGCCGAGCAGGCGGTCGAGGTCGAGGTCCCGGACCGTGTCGACGCGCAGCTCCACCACGTCCGCGCGCCGGTCGGCCGCGAGGTAGCAGCGGCGCATGCTCTCCGTCGTGCCGGAGGCGATCGTCTGGATGACGAGGCAGCGGGACGACATGGGCACCTCCGGGGCCCGCCGCGCGTCAGCGGGACGGCTCGGGGCCGAGGGGGAAGAGGGTGGTGCTGAGGTACTTCTCGCCCCGGTCCGGGACGAGCGTCACGATGTGGCCCCTGCGGACCCGGCGCGCGACGTCGATGGCGGCGAACAGGGCGGTGCCCGACGAGATGCCCCCGAAGATCCCCTCCTTGCGGACGAGCTCGCGCGCCGTCCGGTAGGCGTCCTCGTCGTTCACGATCATCCGCTCGTCCACCAGCGACCAGTCCATGATCCGCGGCACGCGGGACTCCGTCATGTTCCGCAGGCCCTGCTGCGCATGCTTCTGCTGCGGCTCCACGGCCACCACCCTCAGGTTCGGGTTGCGCTCCTTGAGGCGGCGCGACAGCCCCACCAGGGTACCGGTCGTGCCCAACGTCAGGACGAGCCAGTCGACGCGCCCTCCCGTCTGCCGCCAGATCTCCTCGGCGGTCCCCTCGTAGTGCGCCCTCACGTTGTCGGGGTTCTCGTACTGCGCGATCCGGAAATAGCGTCCAGGGCTCTCCGCGTGCAGTCGGTCGGCGATCTCCCACGCCTCGTCCGAGCCGCCCTGGGGCGAGGTGAAGACGATCTCCGCGCCGAGGGCCCTGAGGATCTGCCGGCGCTCCACCGAGACCTTCTGCGCCATGGTGATGACCACCGGGTAGCCCTTCACCGCCCCCACCATGGCGACGCCGATGCCGGTGTTGCCGCTGCTCGACTCGAGGAGCACCATGCCCGGCTTCAGCTCGCCCCGGCGCTCCGCCTCCTCCACGATCCGCAGGGCGATCCTCTCCTTCACGCTTCCCATCGGATTGAACCCCTCCAGCTTGGCGTACAGGGTGACGCCCGGCTCCGGGTTCATCCGGCGGATGCGGACGAGCGGGGTGTCGCCGATCGTATCGAGGATGCTCTCGATGACGCGTGATGCGCGGTCCATCGCCGCGCCATTATAGCCCCAGCGGGATGCTTTCACCCGGGAGAGCCCCTCGCCGCGCCTTGACGCGTCCGCCCCGAACGGGCTAGCATGAAAGATTCGCCGGCGCCGCGAGAGGCGCCGGAACACGCGGGGCCGAAATGAGCGAGAGGACGGCGGCGAGCCTGACGAGCCACGCGCGCTCCGGCGGTTGAGCGGCCAAGCTCAGTCCGGTGGACCTGAGCGAGATCGTCAGGGAGTTCGCGGCCGAGGCTAAGAAGGACCCGAACCTGATCGTCGGCTTCGAGACCGCCGACGACGCCGGAGTGTACCGCCTCACCGACGACCTGGCCCTGGTACAGACCGTCGACTACATCACTCCGGTTGTGGACGATCCCTTCCTGTACGGCCAGGTGGCGGCGGCCAACTCGCTGTCGGACGTCTACGCCATGGGCGGCCGTCCCCTGACCGCGATGAACCTGTGCAACTTCCCCGCCCGCGGGATCGAGAGGTCCGCCCTGGCCCGGATCCTCGAGGGCGGGCACAGCAAGGTGCGGGAGGCGGGGGCGACCCTGGTGGGCGGCCACACCGTGCGGGACGACGAGCTGAAATACGGCCTGTCCGTGACCGGCCTCATCGATCCGAAGCGGGTGCTGACCAACACCGGCGCCCGCCCCGGGGACGCGCTCGTCCTCACGAAACCGATCGGCACCGGCGTGATCATCACCGGTTACCGGCGCGGTATCGCCTCCGACGCGACCCTCCTGAAGGCGGCCGAGTGGATGGCCACCCTGAACCGGGCCGCCTGCGAGATGATGCTCGAGTTCACGCCGCACGCCTGCACCGACATCACCGGCTTCGGGCTCTCGGGACATGCGGTCGGGATGGCGAAGGGGAGCGGCGTCCGCCTGCGGATCCGGTTCGACGACCTGCCGAGGTACGAGGAGAGCCTGGACCTGATCGGCCAGGGCGTGGCGACGTCGGTGACCGCCTCCAACCTGCAGGTGGTGCAGGGCTTCCTGACTTTCTCCGGGACCTTCTCCGAGGAGGAGACCTGGCTGATCGTCGATCCGCAGACCTCGGGAGGCCTGCTGATCTCCCTCCCTCCCGACCAGGCCGCCGCGCTGGTGGGCCGCCTGAGGGAGCGCGGCAACCGTGCGGCCGCCGTGGTCGGAGAGGTGGTCGAGGCCGGCGGCCGGCCGGGCCTCGAGATCGTCAGATAGCCCCCCGCCGGCCTACAGGGTCGACGTCGGGTCGACGTCGATCACCAGATCCTCCAGGCGCACCTTCCGCCGGTCGAGTTCGGCGAGCAGCCGCGGCAGGGTCTCCTGCATCTCGCGCCGGTCCCCCGCCTTGACCAGGACCTGGACGCGGTACTCGCCGCGCAGCCGCTCGAGCGGCGCCGGCGCCGGCCCCAAGACCTGGAGAGACCTCGACCCCAGGCCGCGGAGGATCCGGGCCACGATCCCGGCACCGCCCTTGGCCCTCTCGAACCGGCGGTCCTTGACCAGCACGACCGCCAGGGCGCTGTACGGCGGGTAGCTCAGCACCCTGCGGTAGGCGAGCTCCTTCCTCGCGAACCCCTCGAAATCGTGCTCGGCGGCGTAGCGGATGGCGTGGTGGTCGGAGTAGTAGGCCTGTACGATCACCTCTCCCGGCCTGTCCCTCCGCCCGCTCCGCCCGGCCACCTGCGACAGGAGCTGGAACGTGCGCTCGCCGGCGCGGAAATCGGGGCGGCCCAGAAGCGCGTCGGCCGCCAGAACGCCCACCAGGGTCACGTTCGGGAAGTCGTGGCCCTTCGCGATCATCTGCGTCCCCAGCAGGATGTCGATCTGGCCGCGCTCGACCCGCGTCAGGATCCCCTCGACCGCCCCGCGCCCGCTCACGGTATCGCGGTCCATCCTCGCCACGCGCGCCGAGGGGAAGCGCGCGCGCAGCACCTGCTCCAGGCGCTCCGTCCCGGTCCCCCCGAAATGCAGGTGGCCGCTGCCGCAGGCTGGACAGCAGGCGGGGACCCGGCGGCTGTCGTCGCAGTAATGGCAGCGCAGCCGCTGCTGTTTGAGGTGCAGGGTCATGGCGATGCTGCACCGGCGGCAGTGGATCGGCTCGCCGCAGGCGCGGCACAGGACGAAGGTGGAGAAACCACGCCGGTTGAGCAGCACCAGCGTCTGCTCTCGGCGGCGAAGCCGGTCGTCGATCGCCGCCGCCAGGCGGCGCGACAGGATCGGCTCGCGCCCCAGCTCTTCGAACTCCCTCCGCATGTCGATCCGCTCCACCGCCGGCATCCCGGCGCCGCCGATCCTGGTCGGCATCCTGAGCAGCCGGCAGCGCCCGAGCAGCGCCCGGCGGTAGGACTCCACCGACGGGGTGGCGGAGCCCAGCACCACCACGGCGTCGGCCATTTTCCCGCGCAGCACGGCCAGGTCGCGACCGTTGTAGCGCGGGTACTCGTCCTGCTTGTAGGAGGCGTCGTGCTCCTCATCCACGACGATGAGGCCCAGGCCGGGGATCGGGGCGAAGACGGCGGAGCGCGCTCCCAGCACGACGCTCGCCCGCCCCTCCCGGATCCTGCGCCACTCGTCGTACCGCTCCCCCTCGGAGAGGCCGGAGTGCAGCAGCGCCAGGACGTCGCCGAAACGGGCCCGCATGCGGCGGGCCAGCAGGGGCGTGAGGCCGATTTCCGGGACCAGGTAGAGGGATCGCCGGCCCGAGGCGAGCGCCGCCTCGATGGCGCGCAGGTAGACCTCGGTCTTGCCGCTGCCGGTCGCCCCGTGGATCAGGCAGGTCGCGAACCGGCGTCCGTCCAACATCGAGGCGATGGTCTCGAGCGCCTCCCTCTGCTCCGGGGTCGGCTCCTGGGGCGTCGCGTCGCCCGGCGGGCTGTCGAGCGCGAGGGGACGCCGGGGCGCCTCCACCTCCTCGACGCAGACGAGCCCCTGCCTCTCAAGGGATCGCAGCGTCGAGCGGTCGGCGCCGCACCCCTTGAGCAGCTCCGGGACTGCGGCGCGCCCGCCGCGCTCGCGCAGCAGCGCGAGAAGCGCCTGCTGCCGCCGGCCGCGCGGCCGGATCGGGCGCTCTGCTCCGCGCTCCGGCGGCGCCGGCCCCTCCCTGAGGACGGCGAAATCCTCCACGCGCGGCCGGGGGCCGGAGCCGACGGCCACCTCCGACACCTCCAGCAGCCCCGCGCGCCGCAGACGGGAGAGCATCGCCTCCCGGAGCCGCCCGCCGATGCGCCTCTTCAGATCCGCCAGCCGCATGGCGGCCCCCCGCCGGTCCGCGAACTCGGACACGATCCCCAGCACCTCGCGTGCCAGCGGGTCGCGCATGACGTCCGGAGGCGAGGCGTCGACGAGGCCCCCGCCGGCGCCACGAAGCGCCCGGCGCCCCGCGGGAGAGATCGACACCACCCGGTGGACGGCCGCCTTCAAGCCCGGCAGCGCGGCGCGGATCATCTCGCCCCACGAGGCGACGTAGTAGTCCGCGGCCCAGCGCGTCAGCTCGAGCATCGCCTCGTCGAGGACCGGATCCGCGTCGAGGACGCGCTCCAGCGGCCTGAGCGCGATCCCGTGAGCCCCGCCTTCCGGCGCCTGTGCGACCTCGATGAGATAGCCGGTCAGCTTTCGCCGCCCGAAGGGGACGACGACGCGCACCCCGCGCCGACACTGCGGGCGGAGCTCGGGCGGAACCGAGTAGGTGAACAGGCGGCGGACCGGGGCCGGGACGGCGACCGACGCGGTGAGGGGACTCATCCCTCCGTCTTCAGGAGCGCCATGACCCGCTTCATGTCCTCCCAGACGTCCTTCTTGGCGGCGGGGTTGCGCAGCAGATAGGCCGGGTGGAAGGTCGGTACCACCCGGATCCCGCCCACGTCGTGGACCGTGCCCCGCGCCCGGGTGATCGGCAGGCGGCTGCCGAGGATCGCGCGGGTCGCGGGCGTCCCCAGGCAGACGATGACACGCGGCCGGATCGCCGCGATCTGGCCGAACAGGAAGGGCGAGCAGCAGGCGACCTCATCGGGCAGCGGGGTGCGGTTCTCGGGGGGGCGGCACTTCACGACGTTGGCGATGTAGACCTGCTCGCGCGCGAAGCCGATCGACTCGATGATCCGCGTCAACAGCTGCCCCGCGCGACCCACGAAGGGCTCCCCCTGGCGGTCCTCGTCGACGCCCGGGCCCTCGCCGACGAACATCAGCCGTGCGTTGGGGTCACCCACGCCGAAGACGATCCGGGTCCGCCCCTCGCACAGCCGGCAGCGCCTGCAGTCGCCGAGATCCTCGCGGACCTGCCGCAGGGCCGAGGCTGCGTCGCGAGCCCGCGGCGCCGGCAGCGCCGCCAGCGGCGAGGCCGCCGGGTACGCCCCCTGGCGGCTCCGTCGTACGGTCCTCGGGGTCCCGGTCGTGGCGACCTCCCGGCCGCCGAACAGGCTCCCCTGCGCCGCCGGGGCGGCTGCCGGGGGGGCGTCTCCGGGCGCCGCCGCGCGCCGGGGCGCCCCGGGGACGCGTAGGTGATCCACGCCGAGCAGCAACAGCCACTCGAGCCGCTCGCGCAGATCCGCCGGAGTGCCCGCGCGGCCGCTCATCTCGACCTCCTCCGCCGGCCGCCGGTGCCCCGGCGCGACAGGATCCTCTCGGCCAGATCGAGCACCGCACGGGCCATCGCCGACTT
>JBHIBC010000042.1:0-26290 GCA_046758905.1 Acidobacteriota bacterium
GGATCAGCAGGCCCGCCACGAAGAACAGGGCCAGCGAGAGCACGGCCGCACGCTCGCTGCCCGCCAGAGCCGCCACGCCCCCGTAGAGCAGGGGACCGAGCACCGCGCTGACCTTGCCCGTGAGGGCGTACAGGCCGAAGAACTCGGCGCTGCGGCCCGGCGGGATGAGCAGCCCCATCAGGCTGCGGCTCGCCGTCTGCGTCGAGCCCATGCCGATGGAGGCACCGATGCCGACGGCGTAGAACCCGGGAACCGACTCCACCAGGAAAGCGCCGGCGACCACGCCGCACCACAGGAGGAGCGTCAGGGTGATCGTGGGCCGGGCGCCCAAGCGATCGACCAGGTGGCCCGCACCGACGGCGCCGACGAGGGCGGTGAGCTGGGTCGTGATGAACAGGCTCATGACCTGCGACATCGAGAAGCCGATGACGTGCATCGCGTAGATCGCGGAGAAGGCGATCACCGTCGTCACGCCGTCGTTATAGATGATGAAGGCGATGAGATACCTGAACAGGTCCCGGAGCCGACGGAGCTCGCGGAGGGTCGCGAGCAGCCTGCGGAACCCCTCCCGCGCCCGGCCTCCGGCGATGAGCGGAGAGGGGACCGCGCGCTCCCGGAGAAGCAGGAGAATCGGCAGGGTGAACACCAGGAAGAACAAGGACACGACCCCGAAGCTCAGGCGGTAGCTGGACCCGGCCTCGGGGCCCATCCCGGAGCTGGTCAGCGGGTAGGTCAGCAGGAGGGCCGCCAGGCCCCCCAGGTAGCCGGTCGCCCAGCCGTACCCGGAGACCCGACCCAGCTCGCCCTCGTCGGCGATCTCCGGCAGGAAGCCGTTGTAAAAGACGTGCGCCGCCTCGTAGCCGATGTTGGCGACGACGAACAACAGCATCCCGGCGGCGATGTCGCCGCGCTCCACGGCCATCAGGAGGCCGGTGAACACGATCGAGGTCGCGGCGCACAGCGCCAGGAAGGTCTTCTTGCGCCCCGAGGCGTCGGCGATGGCACCCAGGAGGGGGGAGAGGACCGCGACGATGAGCATCGAGGAGGCGATGCAGATCCCCCAATAGAGATCGGCGCCGGTCCCCAGCTCGGCCGCCACGACGGTGCGGAAGTAGAGCCCGTAGGCGACGGTGACGATGAGGGTCGTGAAGGAGGAGTCGGCGAAATCGTACAGGCACCAGGCGAGGACCTCGATCCGGCCGGCCTTCCTCGACACGCCACCTCCCGAATCGGCCCTCGCCCGCCGCGGCTCGGCGGATGATAACAGCGGGGTGAGCGGGGTGCAACGCCGCGCCTCTGCTATAATTCCGGGGCTCGGCGAGGCGGGGAGAGATGGAGCTCCCCGCGATTCATTCCCGGGCGGGAGGGGAGACCGCGGGAGCCTCCATGGGCGAGTCCGGAAGCGTGCAGCGACAGGGGTCCGGCCCGGGGCAGGCCCAGCGCCGCGCCATCAACCTCGCGGTCCTCGCCGGAGCGCTGATTCTGCTCGGGCTCGTGGCGGCCGCGGTGTACCGGATGAACAGGACCCGGGCGGCATCTGCGCGGCCGCCGGCGGCCGCCGACCAGCCGGGGGCGCCTCGCGGCGGCAGGGCGGTGACAGCCGCCGTGCCGATCAAGCTGACCCCTCAGGCGCGCGTCGCCGCGGAGCGTTACCGCTGCGTCTGCGGCTGCAACGACCCCCTGAGCACCTGCACCTGCAGCCGGACCCCCGGCTCGCGCGACATGAAGGAGTACCTCCAGGAGCTGGTCGACCAGCGGGAGGGAATGCAGGAGATCGATCGGGCCATGGTCGAGCGGTACGGCGCGGCGGCGCTGCTGTCCAATCCCCCCTCGGAGTCCGGGACGTCCGGCCCCGACCGCTGAGAGGTCCCGCAACTCTCCCCCGGAGCACGCGACCCCTCAGCGTTCCCCCCAGTGCAGCTTGTGTCGCAGCAGCTCGAAGTAGTCCTTGCGGCGCGAGCGGACCATCAGGACCGGCGAGCGGCTCCGCCTCACGCTCACCCTGTCCCCCACCTTCATCGGGAAGCCGACCTGGCCGTCGAGCGTGAGGTAGGTCTCCGCGTTGTCGGTGCGCAGGACGATCTCCACCCTCGACCGCTCCGAGACCACCAGCGGACGCATCGTCAGGGTGTGCGGGCAGATGGGCGCGATCAGCAGCGCGTCGAGATTGGGATGGATGATCGGCCCGCCGGCGGACAGGGAATAGGCGGTCGATCCGGTGGGGGTGGACACGATCAGCCCATCCGCCTTGTAGGTCGTCACCAGGCTGCGGTCGATCGACAGCTCCATGTCGATGATGCGGGCCAGCGCCCCCTTGTTGATGACCACGTCGTTGAGGACCGAGCGACGCGCGACGGTCCGGCGGGCCCGGCGGAGCGAGACCTCCAGGGCCATGCGGCGGTCGACATCGAAGCGCCCGTCCAGGACCGCGGCCAGCGAGCCCTCCATCTCCTCCAGGCTGGTCTCGGTGAGGAAGCCGAGGCCGCCGAGGTTCACCCCGAGGATCGGCCTCGGCCGGTCGGCGGTCGCGCGGGCCACGGACAGCAGGGTCCCGTCGCCCCCGATGACGACGTAAAGATCGGCCGGCCGGCCGGTCCCTCCGAGGGCGCGCGCGGCACCTCTCCGCCCTAGGGACCGGGCGGTCTCCGGGTCGAGCCAGGCCGTCACGCCGCGGTCCGCCAGCAGGCGCAGCACGCGGCGGACCGCGTCCCGCGCCACCCGCCGGTGGCGCTTGGCGACGACCATGACGCGCTCAATCGGGCCCGGTGGCTTCCCCTTGACCATGCACGATGCCTCGGAAAAGACGCGCCCGCGCCCCCGGGCCCAGGGGCTTGCCCGCCGTCGCCAGGCGGAGGAAGAACTCGCGGTTCCCTTCGGCGCCGGCGATGGGGGAGGCGCAGGCGTCCCGCGTCCGCAGGCCGGCCGCTTCGGCGGCCGCCGCGACAGACTCGAGCGCCGCCGCGTGCTTGCGCGGGTCGCGGACGATGCCGCCCGTCTCGACCTCACCGCGGCCGACCTCGAACTGCGGCTTGACCAGAGCGAGCACTTCGCCGCCGGGCCGCAGGACCGGCGGCAGGACCGGGAGGATGAGACGCAGGGAGATGAAGCTGACGTCCGCGAGAATCAGATCGACCGGCTCGGGGAGGTCCTCCCGCCGGAGGAACCGCGCGTTGATCCCCTCGAGGGGGACCACCCGGGAATCGCGTCGGAGCGACCAGTCGAGCTGTCCGACCCCCACGTCCAGAGCGTACACCCTCGCCGCGCCGCGGCGCAGCAGGCAGTCGGTGAACCCGCCGATCGAGGCGCCGATGTCGAGGGCCACCCGCCCGGACGGGTCGACCAGGAGACGGTCGAGCGCCCCGTCCAGCTTGAGGCCGCCGCGCCCAACGAAGGGGTGGTCGCGCTCCACCACCGTGACATCGGCGTCGGCCGGGACGAGGGTCCCCGGCTTGGACGCCGGCAGCCCGTCCACCCGCACGACTCCCGCCATCACCAGCGCCTGGGCCCGCTCGCGGCTCCGGGCCAGTCCGCGGGAGACGATCAGCCGATCGAGGCGCTCCCTCCGGGCCCTGCATCGCGCGCTCGGACCCACTAGCTCATCCGCCGCAGGACGTACCGCCCGATGTCGACCAAGGGCGCGGCCCGCCGTCCGACCGGCTCGAGGGCGGCGCACGCCCGTTCCACCGCCCGCTCGGCCCGCAGGCGTGACGCCGCGATCCCGATCAGGGCGGGGAAGGTCGCCTTGCGCGCGCGGGCGTCCTTGCGGACGGCCTTGCCGAGGCTCTCGGCGCTGCCCTCGAGGTCAAGGATGTCGTCGATCACCTGGAACGCCAGGCCGATCCCGTCGCCGAAGCGCCTCAGCGCCTCGATGTGGGTCGGCTTCCCGCCGCCCACGATCCCGCCGATCTGCACCGCCGCGCTGATGAGCGCCCCGGTCTTCGCCCTATGGATGCGCGTCAGGGTCCGATAGGTGTAAGGCCGCCCCGAGGTCTCCAGGTCCAGCACCTGCCCCCCGATCATCCCCGACACGCCCGCGGCGCTGGCGAGCACGGTCATGGCGCGCACCTTTCGGTCCGCCAGCCGGCCTCGGGGGTACGTGGCCATCACCTCGAAGGCGTGGGTGAGAAGCGCATCTCCGGCGAGGATCGCCGTCGCCTCGCCGAACACGCGGTGGCTTGCGGCCCGTCCGCGGCGGACGTCGTCGTTGTCCAGGGCCGGGAGATCGTCATGGATGAGGGAGTAGGTGTGGATCATCTCGACCGCGGCGGCGGCGGGCAGGACGTCGCTCACCCGTCCCCTCACCGCGCGGCAGGCGGTCAGCGCCAGGATCGGCCGCAGGCGCTTCCCCCCGGGGAAGAGCGAGTACTGCATCGCGCGGCGCACCGTCGCGGGCGCCTGGCGGGAGGACGGCAAAAACCGCTTGAGCGCGGCGTCGACCAGCCGCCGCTCCACGCTGAGGTAGGCGTCGACGCTCATCGCTCCTCCGGCTCGCCCCGCTCGGGGCCCTGGCCCTCGTCGGGAGTCTCGAACGGCACGAGGCTCGGCTGCCCGCGCTCGTCGCTGGTGAGCAGGTCGATCCGGCGCTGGGCCTGGTCGAGGCGCGAGGCGCACAGGCGCGTCAACCGGACGCCCTCCTCGAACAGGCCGAGCGACTCCTCGAGGCTGCGATCGCCGCTCTCCAGATCCTTGACGATCTCCTCGAGCCTGGACAGCGCGGCCTCGAAGCTCGGCTCCTTAGAAGCCCTCTTCGCCCGTGGCATGCTCGACCTCCTTTACCTCGCAGCCCAACCGACCGCGATGCAGCCGCACGCGGACCCGGGCACCGGGCCGCACGCCGGACGTGTCCTTCAGTATCATGCCGCCGCGCTCCTCGCGGCAGATGGCGTAGCCGCGCGCCAGGACCGCGAGGGGGGAGAGGGCGGTCAGGCGGTCCCCGTACGCCGAGACTCGGTCCCGCGCCCGATCGAGCGCCGCGCCCAGGGCGGCCCGCAGCAGCCTGGCCCGGAGCGCGATGTGGGCGCGGCGCGCCGCCAGGCGCTCGGCGAGGCGGGCGGTCGACATCCGTTGCGCCGTCACCTCCAGACGGTGCCGGACGCCCACGACGCGCCGGTCCAGGTGAGAGCGCAGGCGATAGCTCAGGTCATCGAGCCGCTGCATGGCGTCCCGGAGGCGATCCCGGGCGGCGGCGAAGGCTCGCTGGGCGCCCAGCGCATCGAGATCGCGCCGCAGCCGGAGGAGGCCCAGCCGCATGGTCGCCCTCATTCGTGATCGGAGCCCTTCGATGGTCCCGGCGAGCTCGTCCCTCGAGCGCGCCACCATCTCCGCGGCCGCCGAGGGCGTCGGCGCCCGGAGGTCCGCGACGAGATCCGAGATGGTCACGTCCACCTCATGACCGACGGCGGAGATCACCGGAGCGGCGGAGCCGGCGATGGCCCGGGCGACGCTCTCCTCGTTGAACGGCCACAGATCCTCCAGCGAGCCTCCGCCGCGGGTCACGATCAACGCGTCCACGCCGCCGAGCCGGTTCAGCCGGCGGATCCCATCGACGATCTCCTCCGCCGCCCCGGCGCCCTGAACGCGCGAGGGCGCGATCACCACGTGCAGGCCGTCGAAGCGGCGCCGCAGGACCCTGAGGATGTCGCGGATCGCGGCGCCCGACGGAGAGGTCACGATCCCGATCCGCCGGGGTAGTAGGGGTAGCGGGCGCTTGCGGCCGGCGTCGAACAGCCCCTCCGCCATGAGCCGCTGCTTGAGCTGCTCGAAGGCGAGCTGCAGCGCCCCCAGCCCGGCCGGCTCCATCCGCTCGACGACGATCTGGTAGGTCCCGCGGGGCTCGTACAGGCTGACGCGCCCGAGCGCGAGCACCTTGAGGCCATCCTCGGGCCGGAAGCGGAGCGCGCCGGCGCTGCCCCGAAAGAGCACGGCCGCGATCTGCGACGAGGCGTCCTTGAGGGTGAAGTAGGTGTGGCCGGACGGGTAGCGGCGCAGATTGCTGACCTCCCCCTCCACCCAGACCGACGCGAAGGCCTCCTCGAGCAGGTCCCGCGCCAGGGCGTTGAGCTGGCTGACCGTCAGGACGCGGCGCTCGCCCCGAGGGCTCCGCAGCGCAGCGCCCTCGAAGAGGCTACGCATCGCCGGGCCCGCCGCGGCCCGCATCGGCGCGCACCTGGATCCGCTCGATCTCCCTGGCCCGGCCGGTGGTCTCGTCCACGTCGAGGATCACGCCGCACAGGCGCACGTCGCCTCGGGCGGCGGAGAAGCGCACCGGCAGGCCGGTGCGGAAGCGCCGCAGGGCGAGGGAGGTCCGGATGCCGATCACCGACTCGTAGGGTCCGGTCATGCCCAGGTCGGTGATGTAGGCGGTGCCGCCCGGGAGGATCCGTTCGTCCGCCGTCTGGATGTGCGTGTGGGTGCCCAGGACGGCCGTGACGCGGCCGTCGAGGTGCCAGCCCATGGCGTTCTTCTCGGAGGTCGCCTCGGCATGCATGTCGACCAGGATGACCTTCGCGGCCTGGCGGATCCGCGGGAGGAGGTCGTCGATCGCCCGGAACGGGTCGTCGCACGGCGGCATGAAGACCCGTCCCATCAGGTTGACGACCGCGACCGGGACGCCGGCGGGGGACTCCCCGCCGAACAGGCCGCGGCCCGGGGCGCCATCGGGGTAGTTGATCGGGCGGATCAGCCGGCGCTCCGAGTGGAGGTAGTCGACGATCTCCGACCGGTCCCAGATGTGGTTGCCGCTCGTCAGACAGTCGAAGCCGGCGGCGAACATCTGCTCCGCGAGGCCGGGAGTGACGCCGAAGCCGTCGGCGGCGTTCTCGACGTTGCCGACCGTGAAATCGACCCGTCGCTCGGCGACGAGCCGCGGGAGCTGCGACAGCACGATGCGGCGCCCCGCCCGGCCGTTGATGTCGCCGATGAACGCGATCCTCATCGGCGCTCTCAGGTCGCGTAGTCCACGGCGCGGGTCTCCCGGATCACGTGGACCCGAATGGTGCCGGGGTAGCGGACCTCGTCCCGGATGCGCGTGCTGATGTCCTTCGAGAGCCAGATGGCGTCGCTGTCGCTCGCCGAGTCGGCCTCGACGATCACCCGGACCTCCTTCCCGGAGCGCATGGCGTAGGCCCTGGCGACGCCGCTGAACGAGGCGGCGATCGATTCGAGGTCCCTGAGGCGCTCGATGTGCACCATGAGGTTGTCGTCCCGCTCGCCCGGGCGCCCGATGACGGCGCGCTCGGCGCATCTGAGCAGGATGGCCTCGACGGAGGGCTCGCTCCCGCCCTCGTGCAGCGCGCGGATCGCGGCCACCACGCGGGGCTGCTCTCCGAACCTTCCGGCGATGTCCGCCCCTAGGAGGTACGGATGGACCACGCTCGCCTCTCCCTCCTCCACGTGCCCGATCTCGTGCAGCAGGCCGGCCCGCTTGACCACCTCCGCCTGGGCCGACAGCAGGGTGGCGATCTGCAGTCCCAGGCGGGCGACCGCGAGCGAGTGGTCGAGGAGATTGTATCCCGCGACGATGCGATACTTCAGCTTGCCGAGCAACCGAGCCAGGCGGGCCGGGAGGCCCGTGATGCCCAGGTCGAAAGCCGCGCTCTCGCCCACCGACTCCAGGCTCCCCTCGAGCTCGGTCCGCGAGCGCCCGACGACCTCCTCGATGCGCGCCGGGTGGATCCGCCCGTCCTCGATGAGGCGCTCCAGCGCGATCTGCGCGACCGCCCTGCGGAACGGATCGAAGCTCGAGAGGAGGATGGCCTGGGGGGTCTCGTCGACGATCAGGTCCACCCCGGTGGCCATCTCGATGGCGCGAATGTTGCGCCCCTCGCGCCCGATGATGCGCCCCTTCATCTCCTCGTTGGGCAGCTTGACGAGGGTGACGAGATTGTCGGTCCACTCGCCGGTCGGGAGGCGCTGGATCGCCTCCGAGACGATCCGGCGGGATCGCGTGGCGGCCTCCTCGCGGGCCTCCTCCTCGATGCGCCTCACCGTCTGCGCGGCCTCCATGCGAGCGTCGGACTCGATCTCGCGCACCATCTCCCTGCGGGCCTGGACGACCGTCATGCCAGAGAGCCTCTCCAGCTTCGCCCGGCGCTCCTGGAGCAGGCTCTGCGCCTGCTTCTCCCGCTCGGCCAGCTCCCCCGCGCGCCGCTGAAGCGCGCTCTCGAGCTCGTCCACCTCGCGCTGCTTCTGGCCGAGCAGCTGGACCCGTCGCTGCAGATTGCGCTCCTGCTCGCTGAGGCGCGACTCGAGCTGTTGCAGCTCCTGGCGCTTCCGCCGGGTCCGGGACTCGAACTCCGACTCGGCCGCGCTGGACCTCTCCTCGATCTCCAGCTCGCCCTCCCGGAGGCGGATCTGGGCCTGGCGCTCCGCCTCCTCGACGATCCGGCCCGCCCGCTCCCAGGCCCGGGCCATCATTCTGCCGAGCGCCGCGCGCAGCGCGAAGCCGGCTGCCACCGCGGCGACGGCGACGATCGCGGACGGGACCAGGATCCACTCGAGCATCTGTCTCCTCCCGCGGACGCGGCACTGAAGCTCGTCGCGGGCATCGGGGGGCCTCGTGGGGGGATGCGGTCGGCCGGGCGAGGACCCGGCGCCCCGGACGCAGGGCGTCGGACAGGAAAAACCCCCGCTTGGCCGTGTGGAGGGAATCTATTTGAACCTGGCGCACCAGAGAAGAAGCCCTGCCCCCGCTTCAGGCATCCCCGCGAAGGGGACGCTCACCGCGGGCGAACCCGGGCTCCCGTCCAAATAGTGTTGGCTCAAAAATTGCCCGTCCAACACGTACCGCGCAGGGGGACTCAGAGCCGACTCCATCGTAGTCGCGCCCCGCAGGTGCGTCAAGACCCTCTGCAAGGCCCTCCCATCAAGCCTCGGCGAAGCATCGCTCGAGCATGTCGATCAATCGCGCCACGCGATCCGGCCCGCCCGGGGCGATCTCCGGGTCGGGGGCGCGACCCTGTCTGCACTCATCGGCGATGTTGAGGGCGGCGAGGATCGCCACCTTGAGGGAATCGACGGTGGCGGTCGCGTCCGCCACCTCTCGCATCTTGTTGTCCACATAGGAGGCCAGGTCCTGCATGTACCCCACCTCGCCCTCGCCGCGCAGGTTGTAGGACTGGCCGAAGATCTCCACCTGCACCAGATGGCTCCTGGGTCTGTCGGCGGCCATCAGTGATCTCCGCGCGCCTCGGCGGGCGCCTCATCCAGGCAGGCCATGATCTCGAGCATCCGCTGGACCTTGCCGCGGACCGCCTGACGCTCCTCGCGGAGCGCCTCGATCTGCTCCGACACCTCGCGCAGCTGGGTCCGATCCCGCTCCACGGCGGCCGCCTCCTTCCGGACCCGGGCCAGCTCATCCGCGGCCTCCCGGGCCTGCCGCAGGGCGACCTCTCTCTCCCGGCGCAGCGATCGGATCAGCTCCGTCGCCTTGACGATCTTCTGCTCGAGAAGGTCGATCTGCTGGAGATCGACCACCGTCTTGCGCTTTTCCATCCGCACCTCCCGCGCGGGCCGGCCGGCCCGCCTCAAGATTCCGCGGCGCCCCTCAACGTCGCGCCGAGAGTACGCCCGAGGGCCGCCACGATGGCGTCCTGAGCCGCCTGGACCTCGTCGGACGACAGGGTCCTCTCGCTGTGCTGAAAGACGATCTGGATCGCGAGGCTGACGCAGCCATGCGGGACGCCCCGTCCGCGGTAGCGATCGAAGGCGCGGACCGACGCGATCGGAGCCGCGTCCACCGAGCGCACCACCCGCTCGACCGCGTCGAAGGTCACGTCGCGTCGCACCACCAGCGACAGGTCCCGGCGCACCGCGGGGAAGCGCGGCAGGGGCCGGTAGCAGCGCGGCCCGACCGGCATCCGCTCGATCGCCTCCAGATCAAGCTCGGCCGCGAACACGGGGCGCTCGATCCCGTAGTGGGCGAGCACCCCGGAGCCGATCTCTCCGACCACGCCGAGCGCCGTCCCGGTCCGCGATACCCTCAGGGCGCGCCCCTCCTCCATGAAGGGGATTCTATCCGAAGACAGGGTGAGCGGGGCCAGCCCGAGCATCTCGGCGATCTGCTCCACCGCCCCGCGCGCGTCGTAGAGGTCCACCTCGCGGGGCTTCAGGCTCCAGTGGACCGGCAGCCCGCGGCCGCAGAGGACGAGCCCGACGCGACGGCTCTCCGTCGGGGCGTCCGCGCCGGGGCGGAAGACGGCCCCGATCTCGTACAGGTGGCATCCCGGGAGACCGTGGTTGAGGTTGTGCGCCACGTTGCCCAGCAGGCAAGGGAGGAGGCTGACCCGCAGCCAGGCGGCCTGCGACTGCAGGGGGTTCTCGATCCCCACCGGCCGGTCGATGTCCGGGGCGAACAGGCGGCACTCCTCGCGATCGATCATGGCGTAGTTGATCGCCTCCCAGAAGCCTGCGGCCTCGAGGGCCCTGCGGACCGCGCGGGTCCTGCGGTCGGCCTCGGGACGGCCGCCCCCCTCTCCCGGGTGGGTCGGCAGCGCGGCCGGGATGGCGTCATAGCCGCGCAGACGCGCCACCTCCTCGATGAGGTCCACCTCCCGCGCCACGTCCCGCCGGAACGTCGGCACCCGGACGCGCCACTCGCCCTCGCGACGGTCGGTCACCGCGAACCCTAGCCTGGAGAGCGCCCGCTGCATCGACTCTTCCGGCACCTCCAGGCCGAGCAGCCGGCGGGCCCTGGAGGGGCGGAAGCGCACCGTTCGCGGCGGCTCCGGCCGCGGGTGGACGTCGAGAGGCGGGTCGCTGACCTCGCCGCCCGCGACCTCGGCGATGAGGGCCGCCGCCCGGTCGAGGGCCGTGATCGTGCCCCCCGGATCGGCGCCGCGCTCGAACCGGTGCGACGCGTCGGTCCGCAGGCCCAGGGCGCGCGCCGCGCGCCGCACGCAGACCGGGTCAAACCAGGCGCTCTCCAGAAGGACGCTGCGTGTGGCCCCCGAGATCTCGGTCTCCCGGCCCCCGATGATCCCCGCGAGCGCCGCGGCGCGCCGCGCGTCGGCGATGACCAGCATCCGCGCGGTGAGCCGCCGCAGCTCGCCGTCGAGCGTCAGCAGCGTCTCGTCCGGGCGCGCCCGGCGCACGATGATGCGGCGTTCGGTCAGCCGGTCCAGGTCGAACGCGTGCAGGGGATGGCCCAGCTCCCAGAGCACGAAGTTCGTGACGTCGACGACGTTGTTGATCGAGCGCTGCCCGATCGAGGCCAGGCGCTTGACCAGCCACTCCGGCGAGGGTCCCAGCCGCACCCCGAGGACGCAGCGAGCGCTGTAGCGGGGACACAGGTCGGGAGCCTCGATGGTGATGGAGACCAGATCGGCGGTGGGGCGCCCCCCGGCGGGGCTCGCGGCGGCGGGCGGCCGCAGGGCCACGCCGGCGAGCGCCGCGTACTCGCGCGCCAGCCCGAGGTGATTCATGCAGTCCGGGCGGTTCGTGAGGATGTCGAAGTCGTAGACCGCCTCGTCGCCGGATCCCTCGATGGCGTCGAGCGGGATCCCGGCCGCGGTCAGCATCTCCCCGACGCGGGCCGGATCGTCCCCGACGTCGACGTACTGTCTCAGCCAGGCGTGGCTGAACCTCATGAGCGGGCCCCTCCGCTCCGGGCGCTCATCCCGGGAACTGGGTCAGGAAGCGGAGATCGTTCTCGTAAAACAGGCGGATGTCGTCGATGCCGTGCTTCAGCATGGCGATCCTCTCGATCCCCAGGCCGAACGCGAAGCCGGTGTAACGCTCCGGGTCGTAGCCGACGTTCTCGAACACCGCGGGATGCACCATGCCGGCGCCGCCGATCTCGATCCAGCCGCTGCCCTTGCAGCGCCGGCATCCCGAGCCGGAGCAGAAGATGCACGAGATGTCGTACTCGGCGCCGGGCTCGACGAAGGGGAAGTACGACGGCCGGAAGCGCAGCTCGAGCTGGCGGTCGAAGACGCGGCGGCAGAACTGTCCCAGGGTCCCCTTCAGATGGGCGAAGGTGATCGCCTCGCCGACGACCAGGCCCTCCACCTGGTGGAAGACGGGCGAGTGCGTCAGGTCGGAGTCGCGCCGGAACGCCTTGCCGATCGCCACCATCCGGACGGGGGGCCTCTGCCGCAGCATCGTGCGGATCTGGACCGGCGAGGTG
The DNA here is from genome assembly GCA_046758905.1 of Acidobacteriota bacterium. GTDB lineage: Bacteria > Acidobacteriota > Polarisedimenticolia > Gp22-AA2 > Gp22-AA2 > JBHIBC01. Next base: position 12,125 of record JBHIBC010000042.1, read on the forward strand.
TGGGTGCGCAGCAGCAGCCCTCCCTCCACGTAAAACGTATCCTGCATGTCGCGGGCGGGGTGGTGCTTCGGGATGTTGAGCGCCTCGAAGTTGTACCGGTCGGTCTCGACCTCGGGCCCCGACTCGAGGGAGTATCCCATCTCCAGGAAGATCTCCTCGATCCGCATACGGACCTGGGAGATCGGGTGGGCCGCCCCGGGCCGCTGGACCCGTCCCGGGAGGGAGAGGTCCAGGTCGTCCCGCTCCGGGGCGCGCGCCTGGGGGGCGCGCCGCGCCGCGTCGCGCAGCGCGCGCTCGACGTGCGCCTTGAGATCGTTGACGGCGCGCCCCGCTAAGGCCCGGTCGGCGGGGCGCACCCGGCGGAGGTCCTTGAGGAGGGCCGTCAGCAGGCCCGCGCGGCGGCCGAGATAGCGCAGCCGCACCTCGCGGACGGCGCCCGCGGTCCGCGCCGCGGCGATCTCCCGGTCGAACTGTTCGCGAATCTGCTTGACGCGGCCGTGCACGCCTCTCCTCCGGTGGGGCGTCCCTCGGGCCCCGGACCCCGCGGGTCGCGGGGCGAGCGATTCAGCGGGCGTCCAGGGCGCTGCGCGCCGTCCGGGCGATCGCGGAGAATCCGGCTGGATCGGTCGCCGCCAGATCGGCGAGGATCTTCCGGTCGAGGGCCACGCCCGCCTTCTTGAGGCCGGAGATGAGACGGCTGTAGGAGAGGTCGTTCTGCCGGGCCGCGGCGTTGATGCGGATCGCCCACAGGCTGCGGAACTGACGCTTCTTGGCGCGGCGATCGCGATAGGCGTACGTCAGCGACCGGTCGACGGCCTCCCTGGCCGCGCGATAGAGCTTGCTCTTCCCGAGGTAGTAGCCCTTCGCGAGCTTGAGCACCTTCTTGCGCTTCTGGCGCCTCCTGGTTCCCCGTTTGACTCTGGGCACGCTCGGCCCTCCTACCCGCGGCCGTACGGGAGCATCTCACGGACTCGCCGCACGTCCGCCTTGTTGACGTGTGTGTCGATGTCGAGGTGCCGCTTGCGCTTGGTCGTCTTCGACGTCAGGATGTGCCGCTTGAAGGCGCGGCTCCTCTTGATCCGGCCGGACGATGTGAGGCGAAAGCGCTTCACGGCCCCACGCTTGCTCTTGATCTTCGGCATGCAGCCTCCCTATCGCTTCGCCGGGGCCCTGGAGGAGGACGCCGGCGAGCCGATCCACTTCTTCGGAGCCAGGATCATGTACAGGAAGGGACCCTCGTTGCGCGGCTCCGATTCGACGCTGCCGACCTCGCTGACCTCCTGGCGGAGCCGGGCGAGGATGCGGTGGCCGATGTCCCGGTGCACGTTCTCCCGTCCCCGGAAGATCACGGTGGCCTTTACCTTCTTGCTCTTGGTCAGGAAGCGCAGGATGTTGTTCCGCTTGAACTCGTAGTCGTGCTCGTCGGTCTTGGGGCGGAACTTGACCTCCTTGACCTGGATGAACCGCTGTTTCTTCTTGGCGTCGTGCGCCTTCTTGTTGAGCTGGTAGCGGTACCTCCCGTAGTCGAGGATCCGGCACACGGGTGGGTTCGACTCGGGCGAGACCTCGACCAGATCGAGGCCCGATTCCCTTGCCAGCCGGAGCGCCTCCTCCGGCGTCATGATCCCGAGCTGGCCGCCGTCGGCGGCGATCAGCCGGATCTCGCGCGCGCGGATCCTCTCGTTGATCCGCTGTTTCTTCTCGATCTTCCTTCTCTCGATGTCCCTTCCCTCCCTCCCCTCGCGTCGGGGGCTGTGAGATGCGCCCGGGCCGGGCGGCGGATCAGGGGCCGATCGCCCGTTCGGACTGCATGGTGAGCATGCGCTCGCGGATCTCCGCGACGCTCATCGCCCCCAGGTCGCCCTCCGTCCGGCTGCGCACCGAAACCGTCCTCGCCTTGGCCTCCCGCTCGCCGACCACGAGCATGAAGGGTATCTTCTGCAGCTGCGCGTCGCGGATCTTGGCGCCGATCTTCTCGCCGCGCTCGTCACAGGCCACCCGGAGCCCCGCCCCGTGCAGGTCGCGCCGCACCTGCGCGGCGTAGTCGGCCGACCGCTCCGAGATCGGCAGGACGATCGCCTGCACCGGCGCGAGCCACAGGGGGAACGCCCCGGCGTAGTGCTCCACCAATCCGCCCACGAAGCGCTCGAGCGAGCCGTAGATCGCGCGGTGCACCATCACCACCGGGGTCGGGGTGGAGTCCGGCGCCACGTACTGGATCCGGAGGCGGCGGGGCAGGTTGAAGTCGAACTGCACGGTCGGCCCCTGCCACGCGCGCCCGATGGCGTCGAACATCTTGATGTCGATCTTGGGGCCGTAGAAAGCGGCCTCTCCGACGCGCCGCGCGAAGTCCAGGGAGCAGTTCCTCAGGGCGCGGGTGAGGGCCGATTCCGCCATCTCCCAGCCGGCGGCGTCGCCCGCATACCTGTCGGGGTGCGCCGCGTCCCAGACCGACAGATCGACCTCGTACCGCTCGTACCCGAACGTCCTCAGGAACTCCAGGCACAGGTCGAGCACCCCCTGGATCTCGTCCACCGCCTGGTCGCGCGTGCAGTAGATGTGCGCGTCGTCCTGGGTGAAGCCGCGGACCCGCATCATCCCGTGCAGCACGCCGGAGCGCTCGTAGCGGTAGACGGTGCCGAGCTCGGCGTAGCGGATCGGGAGCTCGCGATACGACCTCAGCCTCGACTTGAAGATGAGCGAGTGCCCGGGACAGTTCATCGGCTTGATCACGTAGCCGGCATCCTCGACCTCGAAGGTGTACATGTTCTCCTGATAGTAGTCGAGGTGGCCGGAGAGCCGCCACAGTTCGTCGCGCGCGATGTGCGGCGTGGCGACGAGCTGGTAGCCGGCCCGAAGGTGTCGCTCCCTCCAGAAGTCCTCCAGGATCTGCCGCACCACCGTCCCCTTCGGGTGCCAGAAGATCAGGCCGGGTCCGGCCGTCTCCTGGATGCTGAACAGGTCCAGCGCGGGACCCAGCCTGCGGTGATCGCGCTTCCTCGCCTCCTCCAGGAGCTGCAGGTGCCGCTGCAGCTGCTCCCGCTTCGGGAAGGCCGTGCCGTAGATCCTCTGGAGCTGCTGGTTCTTCTCGGAGCCCTTCCAGTAGGCGCCGGCCAGAGACAGCAGGCGGAAGGCCTCCAGGTAGCGGGTGGAGGGGAGGTGCGGGCCGGTGCAGAAGTCCATGAAGTCGTCCTGTCGGTAGCAGGACACGATCTCGCCGCCCTTCTCCTCCACCAGCTCGACCTTCAGGTCGTCCCCGAGGCCGCGGAAGTAGGCCAGGGCCTCCGACTTCGGCTGCTCGATCCGGCGGATCGGATAGTCGCGGGCGGCGATCTCCCGCATCTTCGACTCGATCCTCTCCAGGTCCTCGGGCGTGAACGGGGTCGGCCTCTCGAAGTCGTAGAAGAACCCCTCCTCCGTGGCCGGACCGATGCCGATCTTCACCTCGGGGAACAGGGACTTGACCGCATGGGCCATGAGATGGGACGTCGTGTGCCGGTAGATCTCCAGAGCCTCCGGAGAGTCCGGAGTGATGAACGACACGCTCGCGTCCTCGTCCAGCGGCAGGTAGATGTCCCTCTGCGCTCCGTTCACCACGGCGGCGATCGCCCGGCGGGCCAGGCCCGGGTCGTAGGCACGGGCGATCTCCGACAGCGGCGTGCCGCGCTCGAAGGCGCGCACGCTGCCGTCCGGCAGGGCCACGTTCACGATCCTCTCGCTCATTCCTCTCATGAGGCGGGACGGCCCGCCTCGCTTCCGTGGGCCGAGGGGGCTGCATCGGGAGGGGTCGGCGCGGAATTGGTAGGCGCGAGCGGATTTGAACCGCTGACTTCTACCGTGTCAAGGTAGCGCTCTCCCCCTGAGCTACGCGCCTTCACAAAATAGTGTTCCGAGCCGGGGGGGCCGCGCTCGGCGGCCCCTCGAGTGCCTTCGCGAAGCGCGTCAGTATATTCGTCGATCGGCGCTATTGTCAACTGAACAGAGGCACTTCCGGTTGCGGCACAACACCCGCCGGACGTATGATCCGGCGGGTCTCGAGGACGCGTCCCGATGCTGATCGTCATGCACAAGGGGGCCGGCCGGCCCCAGATAGACGCGGTGCAGCGGAAGATCCGGGCGATGGGCCTGCGCCCCCACCCGATCCCGGGGGCCGAGCGCACCGCCATCGGGATCACGGGCAACCACGGGCCCCTCGACCCTGCGGAGTTCGAGATCCTGCCGGGCGTTCAGGAGGCGATCCGCGTCACCAGGCCGTACAAGCTGGTGAGCCGCGAGGTGAAGGCGGTCGACACCGTGGTCCAGGTCGGGAGCCGCTCGATCGGGGGCCGGCGCCTCGCGGTCATCGCCGGGCCGTGCGCGGTGGAGTCGGAGGGACAGGCGCTCACCGTGGCGCGCGCGGTGGCGGCCGCCGGGGCCGACCTCCTCAGGGGAGGGGCGTTCAAGCCCCGCACCTCTCCCTACTCCTTCCAGGGCCTGGGCGAGGAAGGGCTCAGGATCCTGGCCCGGGCACGGGAGGAGACCGGACTGCCGATCGTCACCGAGGCGGTCGACGAGGCGTCCATGGACCTAGTCGAGAAGTACGCCGACGCGGTGCAGATCGGGGCGCGCAACATGCAGAACTTCTCGCTGCTCAAGCGGGCTGGCAGATCGCCTCTGCCCGTCTTTCTCAAGCGCGGGATGTCCGCGACCCTCGACGAGTTCCTCATGGCGGCCGAGTATATCGTGGCGGAAGGGAACTACCGCGTGTTCCTCTGCGAGCGGGGCGTGAGGACGTTCACCGACCACGCCCGGAACACCCTCGACCTGTCCATCGTTCCGGCGGTCAAGCGACTGAGCCACCTGCCGATCCTGGTCGATCCGAGCCACGGGACGGGGCGTCGGGAGAAGGTCGTGCCGATGGCGCGGGCCGCGATCGCCGCCGGCGCCGACGGCATCATGGTCGAGGTGCACCATCAGCCGGAGCGCGCCCTCTCCGACGGCCCCCAGGCGATCCTGCCGGAGCAGCTCGGGGAGCTGATCCGGGTGATCGGCTGCCTCGCCCCCCTGGTGGGCCGGTCCCATGACTGAGCCCGGGCTGTTGCGGAACTGAAAGGACCGTTACCGATATGTGTCCGGGCCGGCGCGACCAGCCGCACGTGGCCTCGGGATCTCGGGCCGCCCCCCCGATCAACTTCCGCACCTGCACGGTTTAGCGCCGCCGCGTCGTCGGCCGGCCGCTCGGGCGGAGCTGGTACGCCCCTTGCTGCCCGATGCGAGGGGCCGGCGGCCGTGCAGCCGCCCGGCCGGTTTTTGCCTTGTCCCGCCCGAGGCGGGCGGGGGAGGGGAGCAGATGATCGATCAGGACGAGGTATTCGTCATCACGGAGGAGGATATCCTCAAACCCGGGCCCAGGGTGAAGGGCCGCGGCGGGAACGCCTCGACGCCGAGGAAAGGGCTGTTCGGGTTCGGGAGATCGAGGGGCGAGCCGGCGAGCCGCGCCCCCGGGGGCCAGAGTGCCGTCGGCCGGGTTACGCCGCCGCCGGTGAGGAGGTCGCGCGTGTCGAGCCCCGCGGCCGCCGGGACCCTGTCGCTCTTCGTGTGCGGGCTCGGGCAGTTCTACAACGGCCAGCGGCGGCTGGCCACCCTGTTCCTGCTGTGCGAGCTCCAGGTCATCGCGTTCCACTACATGCTGTACATGATCTGGGACCGCATCCGCGAGTTCGCTCACCTGTTCTTCGTGAGCGAGTGGGAGATGTTGCTGTACGCATCGTCGCTCGACTTCTGCCTGATCTTCTTCCTGATCTACAACGTGGCGCAGGCGTACAGGGGCGCGGAGGCGCGGGCCGGCCGGTTCGACGGCATGCACAGGCCGGCCGTCTCCGGCCTGGCCTCGTTCCTGGTGCCGGGCTGGGGACAGATCCTGAACGGCCAGATGGGGAAGGCGATCCTCTTCCTGTTCGCCTTCCTCCTGCAGGTTTACTGCCTAGTGCTCTACCTGCACTCGCCGCTGTTCCGCGTCATCACCGTCCTGGACGAGCAGCAGCTGCTGTTGAGGAAGGCGCTCTGGGTGGGCATGGCGGTGCTCTTCGTCACCGCGCTCTCGTGGTTCGTGAGCGTGTACGACGCCGTGCTGGTGGCGCGCTACACGAGGCGCTGAGCGTCGGTCCCTGCGGCCCCCGGCCCCGGCCGGGGCGGTGGGCCGAGCGGGCCGCTTCCGGTCGGCCCCGCTCCCGGCTCGGCTCAGGGCTCGCCGTGCGCGCCCTGCTCCAGACCGGGGAACCTCACGGTCTCGTGACCCGCATACGGGTTGAGGACGCCCTCGCCGATGCCGGCCGCATGCCCCCTTCGGCGGTCGGGGAACTTCAGGCCGAAGGGCTGCAGGACCAGGCTCGACTCGCGCCCCGGACCGAGCACCACGCCGCGCCCGATGCTGGACCCGAAGGTGGTCGAGCTGGCGGCCACGGTGATGTGACTCCCGTCCCGCGCCAGCGACAGGTCCTTGGCGAAGCAGACCTTGCAGGGCACGTAGCCGGCGGCGAGCGCCTCGGACATCGGCCGCTCGTGCCCGCGGCCGCGGACGTCATCGCTCCCGACGGCATGGAACACCACGCCGGGCCGCGACACCACGACGGTGCGGCCCTCGTCGTCGCCCGCCGAGGACAGCGCCGGAGCGAGGGCGAGCGCCGCGCCGACCGCCAGAACACCTACCAGACGTCCTGACATATTCATAAGGGGACCCTCCAGGTACTGAGGCGACTGATCCCGTATAGCACCGACTCCCCGGAAGGTCAAGAGGCAACACGGCCCGGGGTCGGCTCAGAACAGGCCCAGGATCTCCCCCTCTTCCGTGAGGTCTATGGCGGTTGCGGCGGGTTCCGCCGGGAGCCCCGGCATCGTCAGGATGCTGCCGACTAGCGGATAGAGGTAGCCGGCGCCGGCCGCAACGCGCGCGTCGCTGATCGGCAGGACGAACCCCTCCGGCCGGCCCTTGCGCCCGGGATCGTGCGACAGGGAGAGGGGAGTCTTCGCCATGCAGATCGGCAGTCCGGCATATCCCTCGCGCTCGAACAGCTCGAGGCGGGCGCGGGCGGCGTCGCTCCACCTGACCCCCGAGGCGCCGTACAGCCGTCGGGCGATCGTCTCGACCTTCTCCTCGATCCGCATCTCCAGCGGATAGAGGGGCTTGAAGGCGGGCGGCTTCGCGGTCGCCCGGACGACGGCCTCCGCCAGCGCCAGGCCGCCCTCGCCGCCCCGCGACCACACCTCCACCGGGACGGCCGCGCAGGCCCCGGCCTCCCGCGCGCCCGCGACCACCGCCCGGATCTCCTCGTCGGTGTCGCTCCGGAACCGGTTGATTGCGACCAGCGCCGGCAGGCCGAAGAGCCGGATGTTCTCGACGTGCTTCGCCAGGTTGGCGCAGCCGCGCCGCACCGACTCGACGTCCGGCCGCTTCCAGGTGGGGGACCGGCGCGGGTCGACGGCTGCGCCGCCGTGCAGCTTCAGGGCGCGGATCGAGCAGACGATCACGGCCGCCGCCGGGACGACGCCGGAGACCCGGCACTTGATGTCGAACAGCTTCTCCGCGCCGCACTCCGAGCCGAACCCGCTCTCGGTCACCACGAAATCGGCCAGCTTGAGCGCCAGGCTGTCCGCCAGGATCGAGTTGTTTCCGTGGGCCACGTTGGCGAACGGCCCGCAGTGGATCAGGGCGGCCCCACCCTCGAGGTTCTGGACCAGGTTGGGCTTCAGGGCGTCGCGCAGGACGGCGGCCATGGCGCCCTGGGCCTTGAGCGAGGCGGCGACCACGCCGCGCCCGGCCCGGTCCAGGCCGACGAGGATGCGGCCGAGCCGCTCCTTGAGGTCCCGCACGCACGTGCTCAGCGACAGGATCGCCATCACCTCGGAGGCGGCCGTGATATCGAACCCGGTGTCGCGCTCGACGCCCCCGGCTCCGCCGCCGAGCGCGATGCGCACGCGGCGCAGGGTCCGGTCGTTGAGGTCCACGGTTCGCCGCCACAGAATGGCGCTCGGATCGAGGCCGAGGCCGTTGCCCCGATGCAGGTGGTTGTCCAGCAGCGCCGCCAGCAGGTTGTGGGCCGCGGCCACCGCATGGAAGTCGCCCGTGAAGTGGAGATTGATCTCGTCCATCGGGACGACCTGGGCGTACCCGCCGCCCGTGGCCCCCCCCTTGACGCCGAACACCGGCCCCATGGAGGGCTGCCGGAGGGTGCTGATCGCCCGGTGGCCGAGCCGGCGGAGGGCCTGGGCCAGGCCGATGGTGACGACCGTCTTGCCCTCGCCGAGCGGCGTCGGGTTGATCCCCGTGACGCAGACGTACCGGCCGTCGGCGCGATCGCGCAGGCGCTCCAGCGCTCCGAGGCTGATCTTCGCCTTGTACCGGCCGTAGGGCTCGATCTCGTCGGGGAGGAGGCCGAGCGACTCGGCCAGGCTCTGGATGGGCACCAGGCGGGCGTCACGGGCGATCTCCAGGTCGATCGGGATCACGGCTGACTCTCCTGCTCGGCCGCCTTCTCGGACAGGAGGCGGCGCAGGTCGGCGATGTCCGGGTCGTTCGTGTGCATGGCCTCGGCCGCCCTCAGCTCGGCCCGCGCCCCCTCAACGTCTCCGCGCTCGGCCAGAGCGCGCCCCAGCAGGACGTGGGCACGGGCGCTCTCGGCTCTCTCCAGGGACCGCCGCGCGGCCGCCGAGGCGGCGTCGGGGTCGTGCCTCTCGAGGGCGACGGCCGCCGACAGCAGGTGGAACTCCGCTCCGTACGGGTGTGGCTCCGCGCGGATCTCGGCGATGAGCGCCGCCGCCTCGTCCCAGCGCTCCTCCCGGACCAGAAGGCCGACGGCCTGATAGACGGCCTTGGGGTACCCGGGGAACTCCTGGACGGCGCGGCGCAGCAGGCGCAGGCGCTTCCTGCTGGCGGACTCGGCCATCGCCCGACAGTAGGTCTCGTGCGCCAAGAGCGGCAGGTCGGCGGCGTGTCTGTCGAAGAGGCCGCGGCGCCCCTCCGGGAGGGCCAGCCCGTCCTGCTGCGCGAGATCCGCGACCAGGCCGTACTGCAGCCTCAGCAGGTTCTTGAGCCGCCCCTCCTTGGAGAGCCAGGGCCGGGACGACTCGCGCGTCAGGTCGATGGCGCGCGCCTCCAGGGTCAGGGCACCGTCGGTGACCAGGAATCGCCCCAGCACCATCCTGTCGGGGCCGGCCTCCCCCGCCCGGGCGCGCATTCGCCGCCCCAGCTGCAGCGAGCTGGCCAGCGTCAGCGGGGCGCTCGGCGGCAGCCCGCTCCCCTCGAACAGGACCGCCCGCTCCTCCTCGTCCACCACGCGCGCGCCGAGGTCGCGCAACGCTTCACCGAAGGACAGGGCGATGCAGGTGGAGATCCAGCCCAGCGAGGGCTCCTCGGCCACGTTCTCGAACGGCAGGATGAGGTAGGTCCGGGGCGGGGGGCCCGAGGCGAGGCAGGGGGAGGCGCAGGCGAGCCCTACCAGCGCCGCGAGCAGCCCCGCGCGCGGGCTCACGCGCCCGCCCTCCGAGAACGGTCGACCGCGGGAGGCGCCTCCTCGAACGCCGAGTCCGACTTGCCGAAGAACATCTTGCCGGCGGTGGTCTGCAGAACGGAGGTGACCGTGATATCGATGTTCCTCCCGATGAAACGCTTCGCGTTGTCGACCACCACCATGGTGCCGTCGTCGAGGTAGCCCACCCCCTGGTTCGGCTCCTTCCCCTCCTTGAGGATGAAGACCTTCATCGACTCGCCGGGCCGGACCACCGGCTTCAGGGAATTGGCCAGGACATTGATGTTCAGGACCTGCACGCCCCGAAGCTCCGCCACCTTGTTCAGGTTGAAGTCGTTTGTGATTATCTTGCCCGAGAGCTGCTTGGCGAGCTCGATCAGCTTCATGTCGACGTCCTTGACGTCGGGGAAGTCGGCCTCGGAGATCACCACGGTGACGTCCCGTCCCTTCTTGATCCGCTGCAGGATCTCCAGTCCCTTGCGTCCGCGGTTGCGCTTGAGGGGATCCTGGGAGTCGGCGACGTACTGCAGCTCCCTCAGGACGAACTGCGGGGCCACCAGCGTCCCGTCGAGGAAGCCCGTCTCGCACACGTCGGCGATCCGCCCGTCGATGATCACGCTGGTATCGAGGATCTTGTAGTTCTTGCGCTGGCCGTCCTCGCTCCAGGCGGCGCGCAGGCTGGTCAGGGAGAACTGGCGGCCCCGCGTCGCCCCGATCGCCGTGCCGAGGTAGGCGAAGATCAGGAAGACGAACCCCTGGATTGCGCCGGGCGGGAGGGCGCCCGGGCCCTCCAGCGGCAGCAGCGTCACGACCACGCCGGCGACGCCGGCCCCGAGCAGCAGGCCCGCCAACCCGCCCAGGAGGACCGGGAGCGTCGTGCCGCGGAACAGGAGCTCCAGCAGGATGATCAGCGCGGCCACGCCGAGGCCGATCCCCGGGCCGAGCAGGTCGACGGGATCGAGGCTCGCCGGGCGCAGCTGCGCGCCCACCCCCACGCAGAGCAGGATCAGGACGCCCCGGAGGATGGATGTGCCCACGGGAATCACCTCGGACCGGCCGCGGGGCCGAATCGGGAGACGTTCAGGGTCGAACCTGGCGCTCCTGAGAGAGCGCGCGGCTCACCGCGCCCGCTCATCATAGCGCCCGTCGCACTCCCCGGCCAGGATTGTAGCGAATCGCGAGACGAAAATCTGCTCCCGGCCGCGACGGTAGAGGCGGGGGACGCGCGGGCCGATCCCGCAGAGGACCTCCCAGTGGATGGTCTCGGCCCACGCCGCGAGCTGATCGGCGCCCAGCCGGGCCTGGCCCGACGCGCCGATCAGGATCGCCTCGTCGCCGAGCGCGGCCTCCGGGATCCCGGTCACGTCGACGGTCGTCAGGTCCATGCTGATGCGGCCCACGATCGGGGCGGGGCGCCCGCGCACCAGCACGTGGCCGCGGTTGCCGAGCAGCCGCGGCAGCCCGTCGTCGTAGCCGAGCGGGAGCGAGGCGATGCGGGAGGGCCGGGGGGCGATCCAGGTGCGCCCGTAACCGAGGGAGGCGCCCGGCGGGACGTCCTTGATATATATGATGCGCGCGCGGAGGGACAGGACGGGCCGCAGCGGCAGCGGCGTCATCCTCTCCGACGGCGGATAGCCGTACAGCATGATGCCCGGTCGGACGAGCGACATCCACGCCGGCCGGTGATCCATCACCGCGGCGCTGTTCGCGATGTGCACGAGGTCCGGGCGCAGCCCGGCGCGGCCGAGCTCCTCGAGCGCCTCCTCGAACAGAACGAGCTGGGCTCGGGTGAAGGGGTCGTCGGGATCGTCCGCGACCGCGAGGTGCGAGAACGCTCCGCTCAGCCTGACCCGTCCCGAGGCGGCCTGCAGCACCGGCAGGAAGGAGGGGAGCGCGCCGGCCGGCACGCCGAGGCGCCCCATCCCCGTGTCGATCTTCAGGTGGGCCGCCGCCACGACGCCCCGCCTCTCGGCCGCCGCGCGCAGCGACGCGACCTGGTCGGGCCTGTAGATCGCCGGCGTGAGGTCGTGGATCAGCAGGAGGTCCGCCTGGGGCGGCGCGAAGCCCCCCAGGACGAGGATGGGGCAGCGGACGCCTGCGGCGCGCAGCTCCACCCCCTCCTCGGGCAGCGCCACGCCGAGCAGATCGATCCCCTGCTCCTGGAGCGCCAGCGCCACCCGGACCGCGCCATGTCCGTACGCATCCGCCTTGACCACCGCCAGGATCGGCCTGGAGCCCACCCTGCCCCGCACGAGCGCGAGGTTGTCGGCGAGGGCGTCGAGGTCGATCTCCGCCCATGTCGGCCGGTGCAGCTCCCCGGGGGAGGGGCTCACTCCTGCCGCCACTCCAGCTCTTCGAACTTGGTGTACTCGCGGATGAACGCGAGGTCGATCCGCCCGATGGGGCCGTTGCGCTGCTTGGCCAGGATCACCTCGGCGCGGCCCCGGTTCTCCTCGGTGGGCTTGTAGACCTCCTCGCGGTAAATGAACATCACCACGTCGGCATCCTGCTCGATGGCGCCCGACTCGCGCAGGTCGGACAGCTGGGGCCGGCGGTCCCCGCCCCGCTGCTCGGGGGCGCGCGACAGCTGGGATATGGCGATGACCGGGAGGTTCAGCTCCTTGGCCATCTCCTTCAGCGAACGGGAGATGTCGGAGATCTCCTGGTTGCGGTTCTCGAACCTGCTGCGGCTCCGGATGAGCTGCAGGTAGTCGACGACTACCAGGTCGAGCCCCTTCTCCAGCTTCAGGCGGCGGCTCTTGGCCCGCATCTCCAGCACCGAGACTCCGGGCGTGTCGTCGATGAAGATCGGCGCGGCCGCCACCTCGCCCATCGCCAGCGTGAGACGGGTCCATTCCTCCTTGGTGAGCCGTCCGGTGCGCAGCCGGTGCGCGTCGATGCGCGCCAGCCCGGTGAGCAGCCTCAGGAAGAGCTGCTCCCGCGACATCTCCAGGGAGAAGATCCCGACCCGCCTGGCCTCCTTCATGCCGGCGTGCTGCGCGATGTTCAGGGCGAAGGAGGTCTTGCCCATGCCGGGCCGCCCGGCCACCACCACGAGGTCGGAGGGCTGCAGGCCGGAGGTGTACTCGTTCAGGCGGGGAAAGCCGGTGGACAGCCCGGTCACCAGGTCCCGGTGCTCGGCGAGCCGCTCGATGGTCGCGAGGCTCTCGTCGGCGATGCTGCGCATCGGGACGAACCCGGAGCGCAGCTGGTCCTGCGCGATGCGGAAGATCAGCCGCTCGGATTGATCGAGGATCTCCTCGACGTCCTGCGACGCCTCGTAGGCGCTGGAGACGATCCGGGCGCCGGCCTCGATGAGGCTCCGGAGCACCGATTTCTCCTTGACGATGCGGGCGTAGTACTCGACGTTCGCGGTCCGGGGCACCTCGTCGACCAGCGAGGCGATGTAGGCCGGGCCGCCCACCGAGTCGAGGTCGCCGCTGCGCAGGAGGGCGTCCTTGACGGTGACCGGGTCGATGGCGGTCGATCGCTCGGACAGGCGCGACATGGCCTTGAACAGCTTGCGATGCGGCTCTCGGTAGAAGTCCTGCTCGGTGAGGATCTCCTGCGCGCGGTTGATGGCGGCGTTCTCGACCAGGATGGCGCCCAGGACCGAGCGCTCCGCGTCGATGTTGTGGGGGACCGTCTTCTCGAGGGTGACGTCACCGGGCAAGGGAGATCTCCGTCGACGCGGCGGCGGGTAGTGTAGCACAGGCTCCGGTTGCTCCCGGCGGAGCCCGTCTGCTAAGATCACCGCGGGCCGGAGCGAATCGGACGGTCGCTGCCCGGAATCCTCCGGGGAGAGGAAAGTCCGAACTCCACAGGGCATTGCGCTGGGTAACACCCAGTCCCGGTGACGGGAAGGAAAGTGCCACAGAGAACAGACCGCCTGGCGCGAAGGTCATGGCCTTCCGCCCGGCAAGGGTGAAACGGTGGGGTAAGAGCCCACCAGTGCCTCGGGCGACCGGGGCAGCTCGGCAAACCCCGCAAGGAGCAAGGCCAAATAGGGGAGCGCATTGGGTGGCCCGTCCAGAGCTCCCGGGTAGGTCGCTCGGACCCGCGCCGCGGGCGCGGGCCGCCCGCGCGGGCGACCCCGCGGGGAGAGGAAAGAACCGCGGGCGCGGGCGCCCCCCCGCCGCTGCCAGTCCGACTCATGGCGAGCCTGTCGAGCCCATCGACTGGGACCGCCTGGCCGAGGTCGTCGCCGTCGCCGTGCGCCTCCTCGACAACGTCATCGACATGAACGACTACCCCCTGCCCCAGATCGCCGATGTCACCCACAAGATCCGCCGCATCGGCCTGGGCGTCATGGGCTTCCACGACCTCCTGCTCCAGCTCCGCATCCCCTACGACTCCGACGCGGCCCTCCACCTCGGCGAGCGCATCATGGCCTTCATCCAGCAGAAGGCCGACGCAGCGTCGCTGGCCCTGGCCGAGGAGCGGGGCACCTTCGCCGCCTGGGAGGAGAGCATCTACAACCCGGACGGCGGCCTGCCGCGGCCTACCGGCTGCCCCACCGGACGCTTCCGCAACTCCACCCGCACCACCATCGCCCCCACCGGCACCATCTCCATCATCGCCGACTGCTCGTCCGGCATCGAGCCCCTGTTCTCCCTCGCCTTCACCCGCCAGCACTACCTGGACCCCAAGGACCCCGCCAAGC
>JBHIBC010000043.1:0-25228 GCA_046758905.1 Acidobacteriota bacterium
CCCGGGCCGGGAGCGGGGCGGACCGGCTAATCGGGGTCGCGTGAGGCGCGGCCGTCCGGCCCGCCCTCGTACCCCTCCCGCGCCCGCACCTCCAGGCCGGGCCGGTCGACCCGCAACTCGATGGACCGCCAGCCCGGGCGCGCCGCATCCTCCGGGAGGTAGCAGACGCGGTAGTGGTGCAGCAGGGCCTCCGCGACGCGGGCCCAGGACTCCTCGGTCCCGATCTCGGACGCGTACAGGATCTCGCCTCCGCTCTGCCGGGCGATCGCGCCGAGGCCGGCCAGAGGCTCCGCCTCCCGCGGGCCGCCGAGCACGACGGCGAACACCGTGGCGCGCGTCCGCCTCAGCTCCTCGAGGGCGGCCGCCATCGATCCGCCGCTCGGCGCCGCGTCGCCGCCGGCGCGCGGGGCCGGCTCGGCCGTCGGCGGCGGGCCTTCGCCGGCCGGCGGGCCGTCGTCGTCCCCGGCCGCGGGCCTCGGCGGCGGCGCGGCGAGGACGAGGAGCACGCGATGGCCGGGCCGCTCCTCGAGTGCCTCGGCCGCGGCCCGGAGGACATCGGCGAGGGGGCGCGGGCCGGACTGCGGGGCCGAGCGGGAGTGCGCCGTCTTGAGGTCCTCCGTGAAGACCGACCTGTGGTAGGAGAATCGGAGGGTGGTGCCGTCCCCGCTCTCGTCGCCGGTGGCCGGCGGCTCGACGGCCCAGGTGTCCAGAAGGGTCAGGGCGTGATAGGGAGGCAGCGACCGGCCGACGGCCTCCGCGCCGCGCAGCAGCGTCCGGCGCGGCGCCTCCCCCGGAGCGGCCGCGTCGAGCACGAAGGCGACCGACGCCGGACCGGGCCGGTCGTCGAAGTGGACGATGCGCTGGCGCCTCCCGTCCTCTAGAAGGGTGAAGTCGCTGAGCGACAGGCCCCGCACCGGACGGCCGCGCCGGTCGCGCACGAAGACCGGAACCACCTCCAGCGGCCGTGCGGAGGTCGGCGACAGGTCGTTCGAGCGCGAGATGAAGGAGACCCGGGCGCGCCGCCCGCCGCGGGTGCGCGCCCTGACGACGATGGTGCGACGGCGGATCTCCTCCCCGAAGTCGAACTCGAAGGAGAACGGCGGCGCCGCGGCGCCGCGCACCAAGCGCCCGTTGACGAAGAAATCGACCTGAAGGACGGAATCCCCGGGCGGCACCGTCGGCTCGACCACGACCGATCGGCGGCCGAGCAGGTAATCCTCCCTGGGGCTGACCAGGGTGATCGAGAAGCCGTTGTCCTCCTCGCTTCGGGCCGCGGGGCGCGGGCTCTCCCAGGCCGGCGTGCGAGCCCTGGGGGCGTCCGGATCGTCCCGGGCGGCGCCCGGTGCGGGAAGGAGCGCAGCGGCGAGGGCGAGGATGCAGATGCTGGCGGCCCTGCGGCTTGCTGCGCTCACGCGGCGACTCCTGGCCTCGGGGCCCGAACGGGCCCGGGATCAACAAGATAGGGGCCTGGCGCCGGCACGTCAAGGATCGGGCATCTCGTGTACGATGGAGGATGCTCCGAAGCGCCTCGGGAAGCGAATCCCGGGGCGCCGCAGGGCGTGGCACCGAGGGGCTTTCACTTGGCGGACGAACGGTCGATGCGCGTCGCCGGTCCGGTTCGGGGGGAGGTCACCGCTCCCCCGTCCAAGAGCCTCACCCAGCGGGCCCTGATCGCGGCCGCCCTGGCGCGCGGCCGCTCGCGCATCTCCAATCCGCTCCTCTCCGACGATTCCCGCCACCTGATCGCGGCGCTCGGCGCGGTCGGGATACCGGCCCGGGTGCTGGAGGCGGCCCCGCGCCGGGAGGCCGTGGTCGAGGTGGACGGGCGCGGCGGAGAGATCCCGGCCGAGTCGGCCCAGCTCCGGGTGGGGAACGCGGGGACGACGATGCGCTTCCTGACCGCGCTCCTGGCCCTAGGGCGCGGGTCGTACCTCATCGACGGCGACCGGCGGATGCGCGAGCGTCCGATCGGCGCCCTGCTGGAGGCGCTGAGGTCTCTCGGCGCGGCGGCCGAGTCGGTACACCGCGACGGCTGTCCGCCGGTGCGGGTGGGCGGGCGCGGGATCCCCGGCGGCAGGGCGCGCCTGTCGGGCTCGACGAGCAGTCAGTTCCTCTCCGGCCTGCTGCTGGCCGCTCCGGCGTCGGCGACGGGCGTGAGCGTCGAGATCGCCGGGGAGGTGGTGTCGCGCCCGTACGTCGACCTGACGATCGGGATGATGCGCCGCTTCGGCGTCGAGGTGGCCTGTCGGCCGCCCGGCCCGGCCGCCCGCCGCTTCGGCGTCGAAGCCGGGCAGCGCTATCTGGCGCGCGAGCTGAGGATCGAGGGGGACTATTCCTCCGCCTCCTACTTCTTCGCGGCGGCGGCGGTGACCGGCGGGAGCGTGACGGTCCGGGACCTCGACCCCGGCTCCGGCCAGGGCGACGCCCGCTTCCTCGATCTGCTGCGGGAGATGGGCTGCCGCGTGCACAGGGGCCGCGACCGGGTGACGCTCGAGGCCGGCGCGGCGCTCCGGGGGATCGACGCCGACCTCGGCGCCATGCCGGACGTCGCCCCCACGCTGGCGGTCGTCGCCCTGTTCGCCGACGGCGCGACCCGCATCCGCGGCGTGCCGCACCTCAGGCTGAAGGAGACCGACCGCATCGGGGCGGTGGTCGGCGAGATCCGCCGGCTCGGCGGCGAGGCGCGCCCCGAGCGGGACGGCCTCCTCATCGAGCCCCGCCCGCTCTCGCCCGCGCGGATCGAGACCTACGGCGACCACCGGATGGCGATGGCCTTCGCGATCGCCGGACTGCGGATCCCGGGGGTCTCCATCGCCGATCCCGGGTGCGTTGCCAAGTCCTTCCCCGCCTTCTGGTCCGTCCTCGACGATCTCACCCGCGCGTGAAAAAAAGCCCCCGCGGGCGATCCCGCGGGGGCTTGCGTTCGGCAGATCGGCGTGGGCCGGTGCCGGCCCCGGCTAGAAGCGCAGCCGCGCCTGGCCGTACAGCCTCATCACCTCGTCGTCGGTGCCGCCGCCGGTCAGGGCATCGTCCGGCGAGAGCTGCGACAGCGAGACGACGAAGTTGACGTTGCGGCTGTAGTTGAAGCCGTACCAGACGTCCACCGCCGTCCCGAGGTCGTCCGCGCCGCCGTTGTCCTCCTCGAGGGTGTAGTTCCAGAGCTGGGCGCCGAACTCGTGGCGGTCCTGGTAGAAGCCGTTGTAGCCGATGGCGGTCGCCGTGACCCCGCCGCCCACCGCCGTGCCGCCGAGGGAGGTGGTCGTGTCGGCGAGCTGGAACCAGTCGCCGCGCCCGAGGCGGTTGTGGAAGTCGCCGAACATCGGGATGAACCCCTCGTCGGCGTCGGTGTCGCTCGTATCGTCGCCGGTGGCCACCTCGAGCCGGGCGTAGACCCGGTGGACGTTGCGGCCGGCCTTCCAGTTGTAGCCGAACCAGGCCTCGATGGCCCGCCCCTCGGCGTCCCGATCGGTCCCGGCGCTGGGGTCGGCGGTCGAGTCGCCGAGCTGCTGGGCCAGCTCCACGTTCCAGATGAAGGAGCTCTGGTCGGTGGTGTCGTGCGCGTAGCGCGCGCCGATGGTCTGGACGTTCACCCCTCCGCTCGCGGCGTCGAGCGACATCGCGTACACGTCGAAGTTCTGATCGTTGGCCCAGGTCCAGCTCGCGTAGCCCCCGAGGAAGTCGGACGCCTGGTCGCGAAAACCGCCGACCGAGACCAGGTCGGGCGGCAGGGGTCCCGCGCCGAAGAAGTCCAAGGACTCGTCCGGACGCGTGTACCAGACCATCAGGCTCACGTTGTCCCAGTCCCACATCCCGACGCCGCCGTCGTGGGAGATGCCGGTGTAGAAGTCGAGGTCGCCCAGGAGCAGCTCGTTGCCGGCCACGATCTCCTGCCGGCCGATCCGCAGCGAGAAGCTGTCGCTCCAGAGCTTGTTCAGGGTGATGTTCCCCTGGTAGAGCTCGACGTCGCTCCCCTCGCCGCCGATGCCGCTCCGGGTCGGGCCGATCCCGCCGGCGGTCGCGTCACCCGCCACGTTCGCGTTCTGGAACTCGAGCCAGGCGGCGACGTTTTTCGAGAGCTTGCCCTCGGCGGCGATCCGGACGCGGTACGGGAAGTACAGCGCCTGGTCGTCGACGAGGGGCGGGCCCGCCGTGACGGCATCATCGTCGAAGTCTTTGGCGTTGGTCTGGTACTCGCCGCGGAACCGTACCTCGCCGTGAATCGTGAACGGCCCGTCGTCCGCCGCCATCGCCGGCGGCGCCATGAGGGCCAGCGCCCCCAGGGCGAGGATCGTTGCGAACATCAGCTTCTTCATGTGCTGCGTCCCTCCATGAGATTGAACGACTCTTGCG
Organism: Acidobacteriota bacterium; assembly: GCA_046758905.1. GTDB lineage: Bacteria > Acidobacteriota > Polarisedimenticolia > Gp22-AA2 > Gp22-AA2 > JBHIBC01. Next base: position 4,351 of record JBHIBC010000043.1, read on the forward strand.
GTTGCGGATCGAATCGACGAGTACCCCCGAACCCGCCGCGCCGGCTCTGCTGGTGCGTGGGGCCGGGTGTCCCCAGGCCGGGTCCACTGAAGCGCTGCTCCGAATCCCCCGCTTCACCTCCTCTGCGATTGACGGCACGGCCCACCGCCCGCCGGGCGCGGCCGGCCGCTGGACTCGTGCGACACCCTGTTGCACTTGCTCGGGCGCGGTGCGATATCGGCTGACTGCGCGGCACACTAACGCCCGGCGTTCAGGCAAGCGCTGCAATCGTCTTGCCAGTCGCGCGGGCCCGGCCGCCGTGCCGCCGTCAAATCATTGCGGCTCAGGTGATTGGCTCTCTCTCCCGAGGTCCGGATGGGGAGGCGCCCGGTGCAGGTATCGGTCCAGTAATCCAATGCATTGGATGAAACTCCAAGGCTGTGGATCGGCGGCCCGCACTGGATGGCTGCCCCGCGGCGGCCGCGGAGCGTCGGCGCGACGCGTTTGACTGGCCGATCGGAAAGGTCTATATAGGACCGGGCCGTCGGGATCCCTGGAGCGATTCGTTCCCCGGCCGGAGGCGTTTCTCATGCGGACGCTGTCTGACGGACCATCGGCCGGAGCCTCTCTCATCAGCCTGGCGCTGCTCCTGCTCCCCGCGTGCTCCGAGCCGCGGCGCGAGACGGTCCCGACCCCGCGTTTCGTCCCCGACACGAAGCCCCCGCCGCCGGTGCGGTGGCAGGAGGTCACGATCGAGCCGGGGACCGAGCTCGTGCTGAAGCTGGAGGAGGCGCTCGGTTCCGGCACGGGGCGCCCCGGAGACGCCTTCAGGGCCCGCGTCGCCAAGGCGATCGTGGTCGACGGCCTCGTGGCCATCGCGGAGGGATCGATCGTCGAGGGCGTGATCTCGGAGGCCGCGCCCGCCGGGAGGGCGAAGGCCCGGGGCGGAAGGCTGGCTCTCGAATTCCGGCGCATCCGCACCCCGACCGGCGCCGAGGCGGAGTTCCGCGCGCGTCACGCGGTGAGCGGCGCCGCCTGGCGGGACGTCCGCCTCGAGGTCGGGGCTCCGATCACGGTCGTGGTGGACCAAAGTTTCAGGATCAACGTCAGATTCTAAGGGGGGATGGAGATGTCGCGCAGCTCACGGACCTGGTTGTTGTCGTGGACGCTCGCCCTCGCCGGCGCGGCGGCGGCGTGCGGCGGTCGGTCGACGGAGGTCGCGGAGCGGACCTCGCCCGAGGCGGAGGAAGCGGTCTTCGAGGAGGATCTCCCCGCGCCGCCCGCGCCGGAGCCGAGCGGCGTGAAGAGCCGCCCGCAGAGGATGGCCGGGACGGTGCCCGAGGAGCGGAGCGGCGCCCTCACGCCGCCCCGCCCGGCCACCGTCACGCTGGTCGTGCCGCAGGGGACGGTCCTCGAGGGGACCTTCGCCGCGCCGCTCAGCTCGCAGAACGCGACGGTCGGCGACGAGGTGGTCGTGCGCCTCACCCACCCGATCGTCGCGGGCGAGCGGGTCGCTTTCCCGGAGGGGAGCCTGCTGCACGGGAAGGTGACCGACGTCAAGCCGGCCAAGAAGGGGTTCAAGAACACCAGCGGCGCGCTGGCGGTCGCGTTCGACCGCCTGGTGCGCCCCGACGGCCGTCAGGCGACGGTGGCGGCGGGGTTCACGATGGTGGCCGAAGGGAGCGGCAAGAAGAAGGCGGCGATCATCGGGGGGAGCGCCGCCGGCGGAGCCATCCTCGGCAAGGTCCTGGAGAAGGACTCGGCGGGCGCGGCGCTGATCGGAGGCGCGATCGGGACGGCCGTGGCCGGGGCCACGAAGGGCAAGGAGGCGATCATCGCCGAGGGCGACCCGATCGCAGTCACCCTGGAGTCGCCCGCGAGGGTGATCGTCAGGCGCTGAGGGCAGGCCCGCGCGGCTCGGGCCGCTGACGACGACGAGGCCCGGCGCACCGCGCCCCGCTCCTCGACGGGGAGGCGGCGCGCCGGGCGTCTTGCCGCCCGGTGGCGGCCCTGGGGCTGGAGCCCCCTTGCCGGCCTCAGCGGCCCGGCCGCATCCTCACCTGCTCATCACGTGCACGTCGACGTTGCACGGCACCGGCTCCCTGTTGCCGCTGCCGTCGTCCATCAGGACGCTCATCGAGAAGTGAGCGTTCCCCGATTGGCCGCCGCCGGTCTTCTTCAGCTTGTCGCAGACGAAGGTCAGCGACAGGCCGCTATCCAGCCGGGAGCCTCCCACCAGCTTGCAGGACACGCCGTTCGGTGAGAACCCGCGGCCCCGGAGGCCGAAGCTCAGCACCGGACCGCACTCGCCCGAGCACGAGTAGTCGAGGTCCACCGTGACCGGCTGGCCGAGCGAGTAGTTCCTCACGTTGAAGCCGCAGTCGTAGCTCATCGCGTTCGAGCCCACCGTGTGGGTGCAGGTCGATTCCCGGACCACCATCTCGGCCCACGCCGGACCCACCGCCAGGCCGATCGCTGCGACGGCGGCTGCCGTCGCGCATTTCAGAATGGATCTCATCGCCTCTCCACCTCCTGCGCGCCCGGAACGGCCGGGCCTCACATCGACCTCCCAGCGAGGAGCAAGGCCGATACCATGTCGCCGGAGTGGTCAGCGGGAGCCCGGGGCTCGGCTAAGCCACAGGGGGATCGGGGGATGCCGTTCTCGATATCGAGCCCCGAGGTGCCGGGGTTCTGGACAGATCACGAATCGGTGCGACAAAAGCCGACGGGCGCGGGGACCATTTTTGTCCGCTGCGGTCCGGGCATCGATCATCGATCCAGGAGCCGCCGGAACGCTTCCTCGCCGCGCAGCGAGTCGAAATCGGCCTCCCCCTCCAGGAGATCGGTCGGCAGGTACCCGTGCCCCCGGGCGCGGGCGAGGCTCTCGATGGCCGAAGCGCCGTCGCCCAGCAGAGCCTGCGCCCTGGCCAGGCGGTAGTGGGCGATCCCGAGGTCGCAGCCGGCGATCCGCTCGGCCGCCAGCCTGAGGGCGCGCGCCGCCTCGGACCCGCCCCGGACGCGGCGCCGGCCGTTGGAGGTGCGCCGGCGCGCGAGCCGCAGGGCGGCATCGCCCAGATCCAGCGGGTCCTCGCGGGGGTCGGAACGCAGGATCGCCTCCTCCAGGACGAGTGCCGCGTCCTCCTCCCGTCCCCGCGATTCGAGGATGTCGGACAGGCGGCGGGCCAGGCGGACCGGCGCGAGCGGGCGATCGCATGCGGAGCGGAGCAGGGAGAGCACCTTGCGCTCGCGGCCCTTGGCGGAGAAGTAGCGGACCAGATCCTCGTAGGCGCGGAACAGGAACTCGCGCCCCTTGGCGGGGCCGTCGTACTCCCCCGGGACACGATCGACCAGGGTGCTCAGGAAGTATTCCGCCTCCGCCTGTCTCCCCACCTTCATCAGACAGAACCCCTTGCCGTACAGGGCCAGCAGGGTCGGCAGGGAGGCGTTCTCCGGGATGGTGATCCGGCCGTAGAGGTCGAGCGCGGCCTCGTACTCGCCCGCGATCACCATGAGCGCCGCGGCCCCCAGCAGCGCCCGGTCCCGGCCGTAGTCCCAGTTCTCCAGCAGGCTGTCGTAGGCGAGGCGCGCCATCGACATGCTGCGCGCCTTCACCAGGTTCGCCGCAGCCCCGAGCTGCGGCGCGATCGCCTCGTGATCGAGGTCGACCGCCTGGCCGTACAGCTCCTGCGCCTCGCCGTACCTGCGCAGCTCGCTGAGGGTGTCGGCGAGTCCGGTCAAGACCGGGGGCGAGCCGGGGGCGATCGCCGCGGCGCGCCGGCAGGCCTCCAGCGCCTCGTCCAAGCGACCCAGCAGCCGGAGGATCGAGCAAACGGCCAGGTGGCCGTCGACCAGCGCCGGGTCGAGCGAGGCGGCGAGGCGCGCCTCCTCGAGGGCCGGACTCAGACGGTCGGCGGCGGCGAGCGCGGCGGCGAGAGCCGCGCGCGCGCGGGCGCTCTGAGGGGCGAGGGAGACCGCCCCGCGTCCGTCCTCCAGGGCCGACGCGATCCGCTCCGGCGTCTCGTCGATGCCGAGGGCGTACCGGTAGGCCGACGAGCGGGCGAGGCCGGCACGGGCGTCGGGCAGGTCCGGGTCGATGGAGAGCGCCTTGCGGAACAGGCGCTCGGCCTCCTCCTGGTCCTCCGGGCGCGGCCGTGAGAGGTACTCGAGACCCCGGCGCAGGTACTCGGCGGCGCTGAGCCTGCGGGATTCTCTCGGCGGGGAGTCGGGCTCGAGGGCCGCGGGCGCGGCGAGCTGTGGGTGTGCGGCGGCGGCCAGGGAGAGGGCGGCGGTGAGGCCGTGCCTCAGAAGCCGTTCGAGCCGTCCCGGACGAACAGCGACACCAGCCGATGCCGCATGCGCCCGAACAGACGATTGACCGGGTGGGACCGCGGCAGGAAGGAGAACATCGGCTCGCCGCGCTTGTCGTAGCGGTCCAGCTCGTCCCGGATGCGCCGGTGCCCCGGGCTCAGGCTCAGTCCTCTTCGGAACGCCTCGAACGCCTGCGCCTTGCGGCGGTTCCTCAGGTGGACGATCCCGAGGTTGCAGTAGAGATCGGGATCGAAGAACTCCCGCTGGACCGCCTGCTGGCAAAGCCTCGCCCCTTCCTCCGACCTCCCGCTGGCCAGGGTCAGAGCCAGGCCGAGGTAGGAGACGAACTTCATCCGGGGGCTCTTGGTCCCTTCCCGACGCTCCTCGTCGATCGCCGCCCGGAACTGGACGATCGCCTCCTGGTACGTCCTCCGCTCCAGGGCGGCGAGCCCCATCCGGAAGCACTCGTCGGAGCCGGCGGATTGCTGCGCGCCTGACATCGTCCCTCGCGGGCGGTGGCCCGGAATCCGTAATCATGGCCCCAATATAGCCCCGGGTCGGGGGGAGTCAACCGCGGCGGCCGGGGCCCGCTCGGGCGCGAGTGCCCCGGGTCGCGGTCGGCAGAGCGCGGCCGGGGAAGAAAAGGGCCGCCCGCCACCGGCCGGTGACGGGCGGCCTCGACTGGTTTCGGGCTCGCGCGGGCGCGGAGCTTTCCGGCTATTCCTCCTCGTCGGTCCCGAAGTCGTCGAGATCGTAGCTCGGGGAGGAGCCCCCCTCGCCCGGGGTCTCCCCTATGGAGGGCGCCGGCGGGGGGGTGAAGACGGGAGCCGGGGGTGCCGGTGGCTCGGGCTTCTCGACGGCGGCCGGCCGGGGAGCCGGCTTGGGACGCGGCGCGCGGGCGCGCGCCTCCCTGCGCCGGGCCGGCTTGCGCTTCGGCGCCCTGCGGCCGGCTGCCTTGCGCTTCTTGCGGGACGCCCTGGCGCGTATGGCCTTGCGCCGGGTCGCCTTTCGGGCCGGTTTCCTCCTGCGCGCGCGCGCCCTCCTGGGCAGACCTCTCCTGCGGGCCGCCCTCCTGGACGCCTTCCTGCGCGAAGCTCTGCGGGTCGCCTTCTTGCGCCGCGGCGCCTTGCGCTTCGCTCTCTTCTTCGCCACGGTGTCACCCTCCTGAGTGGTATGCAGGTCCTGATCGGTGTCGGGATCGCGGTTGGCGAGTCAATACATCACAAGGTCTCGGCCGCTGTCAAGACGCAGTTCCGGCGGGGCGGCCGCACCCTCCGGGCCGGCCCCGCGGACGAGCCGGCCGCGGGGCATCCCTCACTCGAGGGTGAACCGGGGCTTGGGGGCGGGCCGGGCCGTCCTGGGGCGCACGACGGTACGCGCGACCACCTTCTTCTCCATGAGGATCTCGCGCATGGAGTTCTTCAGGAAGTAGGCCTGCACGATCCGCAATCCGGCGAACATCTTCTCGATGTCGCGATTCTGGTAGACCTGCCGGAGCATCAGGCGGCCCGGGAGCGGGGCGCATGAGATCCTCTTCTCGTCGAGGATCCGGTAGCGGCGCGGGGAGACCGGGTCCTCGAGGGTGCGCGCGTCGAAGTAGGAGAGCAGCGTCCCGCCGGGCCTCAGGACGCGCCGGACCTCGGCGGCGATCATCCGGACCGGATCGGGGGCGTAGTAGTTCAACACGTCCCAGGCGACGACGGCGTCGAACGCCTCATCGGGGAAGGCGAGGCGGGTGGGCAACCGGGTCCCCCAGGAGGCGCGTGAGCCGGCCCGGCCTCCCGCCGGACCGGGGGGACGGAGCTTCGGACCCGGAGCCGCGGGGGCGGCCCCGTGCCCGGGGAACGAGCGCGGCGGCAGCACGATCCGCCTCGAGGGCCGGGCACCGACCTTCCCGCCCAGCGCGGCCGGCGCGGCGGCGCCGCCCGGGGGCCGGGCGGCCGGCGCCGGCGCCGCCGGTCTCGCGGGCCCGGGCTGCGGCGGGGGGCGCCTGGGAGGATCGGGTCGCTGCATGCTCTCGGCCATGCTGAGCAGATCCTCGACCTGCACCTTGCAGCCGGCCCGTGCGAAGAACTCGATGTTGGATCCTGACAGATGCCCCAGGTCGAGGATGAAGGGGCGCGGCGCCCCGCGCAGGCGCTTCAGGAAGGTGGCGAAGATATGGGATCCGAACACGGCGACGGACGTGGTGCCGTCCGAGGCGCCGCCGCCGATCCGCCCCCGCAACAGGTGGAGCATCGAGAGTCCCGACGAGGGAGAACCCTCCCGCCGGGGGCCGCGGCCCCGGGCGGGACAGGCGCGCTCGCGGCCGGGCCTAGATCCGGGGTCCCTGGGTCTTGAGCGCGGCGTCCTCTTTCACCTCGGGGATGCGCCGCACCTCCTCCGCCTTCGGGACGCCCGGCCTGCGGGCCGCGTCGGCCGCGCCGCGCTCCATGTCGACGCTTCCCTTGAAGTGCGCGCCGTCCGCGATGGTGATGCGGGGCGAGGCGATGTCGCCGACGAGGCGCCCGGTCGGCGTGATCTCGACGCGCTCGGCCGCGCAAGCGTTGCCCGAGACCTCGCCGGCGATGACGATGGTCTTGGCGTAGAGATCGGCCTTGATCTTCCCGTTCGATCCGATCATCAGGTTGTGCTCCCGCAGCTCGATCTTCCCCTCGACCCGGCCGTCGATCGTCAGGTCCTCGTCGCCCTGCAGCTCGCCCTTGATGCGGATCGAGGGGCCGATGTTCACGAGCCGGCCGCCCCGGCCCATCTCGTGGCCGAGGGCCTGACCCACCGGTGCCTCACCGGGACGGGTGGTATTGTCTCTCTTTTCCCACATCGGGGCCTCCTTCAAGAAGGATTCCAGTTCCGCGTGGCCGTTCGTCTGTTCCGGAAGCCGAGCTCCTCCCGGAGAAGCTGGCGAGGTATCCATCGGTGCCGCCCGGCTGCCCGCGGGCCGATGGGCAGTGGAGAGGCCCAGGGAGAGCGCCGAGGCCCTCGAGCCAGGAAAGCCTTCCTCTGCGCCGGTGCCGCTCTTTGAAGGCGCCGGACTCTAGCACAGGGTCCATGGAGCGTCAAGGAACGTCCCCCGACCGTCATTCTACCGGCGCCATATATAATAGCGGCCTTTCCCCGGGGCAAGTCATTCCCGCGAACCTCCCGATCCCGGCGGCCGCACCGGGAGGTGGTCCTCCACCCACCGAGCGGGCGGTATGCGCGGGCGGATCGCCGGAACGAGGCGTCGCTCAAAGCACGAGCGCCTCCGATGGCGCGGAAGCGGCCGACGGACGGTGGGTTTCATCACGGGCTCCCTCGAAAGCGCCACCGCGCAAGGCGTTCATTCGGTCGCCGGAATGTAAAACTGTGCCGCAGAGAAGAAAGGATTATTTTCTGGTTGACTCGGACAAGTTTCGTCGTAGTCTAGTGTCAGAAGATCGGCACCCTGATCCTGCTCTCTGTGTCGCTTCAAAACGGTCGCTGAGCAGGCGCAAGGGCCATCCGGTCCGCGGCGAGCCGGAGGGTCCGAGCCCCAGCGACCGGCTTTCGCTCCCTCCGACGAGCAGGGCGACCTGCTCGTTTTAGCGGGGCGGCGTCTCGAGCCGAGACGTCGCCCCTTTTTGTCGCCGGCGGAAGACGGGTCCTTCCGCGCCCCCGATTGACACTCCCGGGGCCATCTGCTAATAGGAGGCTCCGGCCTGCCGAGATCCACACGGCTCAACCAGCGGTTCAACCAGGAGACGTTGCGATGAACAAGGCCCAACTGATCAAGCGTGTCGCCCGGGACATCCGGATGAGTCGGGTCAAGGCCGCGCGCGTCATCGATTCACTGCTCGAGCACATGACGCGCGCGCTCCGGAAGGGGGAGCGGGCGAGCCTCGTGGGCTTCGGGACCTTCACGGTAGCGAGACGTCGGGCCCGCACCGGCAGGAACCCACAGACGGGGGAGCCGATCCGGATCCCCGCGCGACGCGTGGTCCGGTTCACTCCGGGCAAGGCGCTCCGATCCCAGATCCGATAGAGGACGCCGTCCGCCTGCGGCGGTCGACGGAAGTTGCTTGACGCAGGTCGGGGCCTATATTAGCCTTGCCCCCCGCTCGCGAGGGGGAGCGACGTCGTCGCCGACGGCCGCCCCCTTCCACGAGGCGGCTCGCGGAGGGATGAGCGGCTCATGGACATCTTCCTGCTCTTCGCCGTCATTTTCGTCTCGGTCCTGTTCGGCCTCGGGGTGAGCGCCCTGCTCCTGTCCCTGCTGTTCAGGCTCATGCTGAAGATGTCGGGGTGCCGGCCGGCGCCCGTGCCGGTCGCCCCGGCGAGCGTTCCCTCCGAGGCTCCCCCCGCATAAGGGGACGACGATCCCCCTCCCGCGCACAGCACCTGCCAGGCCACAGAGGGCTTGATCCGCCCCGGAGGGCGGGCACGCGCGCGCAGGCTCGAGATCGCCCGGGCCGGACGTGCGGCGGTGAGGCGGGTGGTGCCGGGGCTACTTGCCGCCGGCGAAGCGTGCGCCGGGAGCGGGTCGGACGGGGCTGTAGAACAGCACGTAGAACATGTTGTCCTGGAACGCCCGGTTGGTCGACAGCAGGCCGTGGCTCTCGCAGAAGAAATAGCACGAGGCGAAGTCCCGGCTGTGGATGCCGAGGCGGCCTTGCTCGCTCGGAGGGCCGTCGAGGGCGAGCAGGGACTGCGCCGTGACCGTGCCGTCGCCCGGCGCGAGCATCGCCGTCTGGAGCTGCTTCACGTCCCTGTCCGGGGTGCGCTCGTCGTTGAACAGCGTGATCGACCCCGATCCCGTCGTCTTCAGGATGGCCCGGTCGAGGGTCGGGATGCAGTCGGAGCCGAAGATGTGGATCGGCACCGGGGATCCCGCCTCGCCGTCGCGGCGGAGCGCGGCGTGGAAGGCGCGGGCCCGATCGAGGACCGCCTGCAGGAACACCTCGGCCCGAGCTCTCCCCGACAGCGCCGCGTTGGACACGGAGCGGGCGTCGGCGGCGCGCGCGCGCCGGGAATCGGTACGGTAGCGGGGGTTGAAGACGGACCAGCCGTATTTCACCCAGGAGCGCGCGTCGTAGAGGTCGACGTCGATGGGGTTGCCCTTGTCGTCGACGAAGTGCCCGCGTCCCTCGTGCGGGAGAAGCTGGTAGATCGACGGCATGGTGAACACCACATCGGGAGACATCGTCCTGGAGAACCCCGTGTTGAGCACCCGGAACGCGGACATGGTGCCGCGAAGGGGAGTGCCGATCAGTATCATCCGGCCGATGTGCGGGGCCCCCGCGTAGGTGACCGGGTGGTCGCCGCGGCCGTCGAGGACATCCTCGGCGCCGTACTTGAGGTAGTAGGCCGCGACCAGGCCGCCCATGCTGTGCGCCACGATGTCGAACCGCATCTCGGGGGCCTTGAGGCGCTCCTTGATCTGACGGATGGCCCGGCCCAGGCCCATGGCCGACTCGACGTTATCCCGGCGCCAGTCGTAGTAGTAGATGAACAGGGTGTCGCCCGGCTGAGGGTTCTCGATGTCGCCGAGCCGGTAGCCGCCCGCGTCGACCAGTGACTCCAGCAGGGCCGCGTAGAACTTGACCCCGGCCACCTTCTCGTAAAGGGAGTAGGCGACCAGATCGTCACGGTTCTCGTTGATCGGCAGGGCGTCGATCGGGAGCCTCAGGTCCTCGGTCTGGCCGCGCTTGATGGCGTTCATGAACCGGCCCCAGATCGATTCCTGGGTGTGCCGGTTCTTCAGCTTGGAGCCGATGAATCCGTGCAGGAAGATGACCGGGTTGCGCTCCGGGCGGTCGGCCGACGCCTGGTGGATCTGGTCGACGTCCAGCCTCCGGAAAACGGCGCAGCCCGACAGGCCGGCCGCCGTCAGCACGGCCAGCGCCAGGCACGCGGCGGCGCGGCCCCCGGGGAATTGTCTCGAGCTCTCTGTTACCATCCTGTCAGGTCTCGGCTCGGCTCCGCGGAGTCGACGGGAATATAGGTTTCCGGCCGTCCCGCGCGCAATGTCGCCGATGTGGACCCTGTCTCGAGCCAGAAAGATGACGGGCCTCGCGGGACGCCTTCATTCGAGCGGCAGCTTGCCGGCGTACTGGAGCATCTGCCGGGTGAAGTCGGACTCGTACGCGATCCGGGCGTCCACGACCTCGTCGGAGGCGTCGCGGACGGGGACGATGTCGGGCATCACGAACGCCACGTAGGATGGCACGCCGACGCGCCGTGACCTCGCCACGATCTCGTCGCGCAGCTCCGGATCGATGCGGATCCCGAACCGCTCCACGAGATCCCGGGCGGCCGCGTAGTCCCCTTCTCCCTTGATCCGCTGGATCTCGGCGAGAAGCTCGGCCACGCCGCGTCGCATGGCCTCGATGTCCCGCACCCGAGAATAGGTCTTCCCCCCCCGCTCGACCGACTCCACGGCCCCCGTGACCTCGCGCAGGTAGGTCACGATCAGGTGCGTGGCCCGCATGTGGTCGTCCTGCAGCGCGTCCCCGCGGGTGATCCGCCCGAGCAGGTACAGGTCGTCGGCGACGAGCTCCCGGTACGCGGCCTCGGCCACCTCGCGGGAGGCCATCGCGCCGATCTCGATCAGCCTGGGGTCGAAGAAGTGGTGCAGCGCGGCCAGTTCGGCGCGCGCCTCCTCGAGGGTCGAGTAGTACTCCCGGAGACGGACCTCGGGAGGCCCCTCGAGATCGTCGGCCACCTTCCCGGAGGCGTGGCCGAGAACCTCGTGCATGGTCGTCCGGAGCAGGGCGGCCCGCTCCCCGTGCGCGGTCAGCAGGGCCCGGTCCTCGCTCGCCACGAACTCCGCCACGAGCTTCCCGCGGGTGACCTCGCGCCGCGCGTGCAGCACGTTGATCAGGGTGACGCTCTTGCTCCCGTGGCGCTCGCGGATCGCTTCGTCGCTCGGGAGGTTGATGCCGGTCGGGGGCATCGGCCCGGCCTCGCCCGTCGCCGTCAGCAGGCTCACGGCCGCGGCCGGGGAGGGCCGGATCCCCCGGCGCTTGAAGCGGTCGTCCCAGGGCGCCCGTTCCTCGAAGTACGGGGCCAGCGCGGCCAGCTCCCTCTGCAGCCGCGTCATCTCGGGGTCGACGATGTGGACGATCCCCTCGAACGCTCCCTTCCGGCCGCGCGGGTCCTTGTGCGTCTCGATGAAGCCGCTGATAGTATCGACGGCCGTCTCTAGCCGCACCCAGGCGATGTTGTACCGCCGGAAGGCTTCCGGCTCGCCCGTGGCGAAGTACTCGCCGAGCAGTCCCAGGACCGCCGCCTGCGGCGCGCTCGCGTGGGATCGCGCCTTCTCCAGATAGCCGATCGCCTTCTTGAGATCGCCCGCGTACCGGCCGGCGGGCAGATCGCCGCGGCCCGCCCGGTAGATCTCCTCGACGATCCGATCGCCGCGCCGGACGAGCCTGGAGTTCAACGGGTGCGTTCCCGGAGATCGCTCCGCCTGCTCGAGCGTCAGACCCTCGTAGAAGTTCACGCTGCTGCAGCTCAGCAGGTCCTCCCCCCGCGGCGGGCTCTTGCAGGTGAGGAGCGGCTCGTACTCGGGGTCGAAGATCGACCGCCGCAGTCGCCGCAGCTTCGCCTCGAGGCTCTCGCCGACCGCGAGCCGGACGCGGGCGCCGTTCCGCATCGCCCCGCGGGCGGCCATGAGGAGCTGCTCGAACGAGAACCCCGGGAGGAACTTCATCCCGGTGCGCTCGAAGTGGTTGCCGTTGTTGATCCAGAACAGCTTGAGGTACCGGTGGATCGACTCAACCGTCTCGACCGGGAGGCCCCGGGGGTGGGTCAGGATCTCCTCCAGCAGGTCGCGGATCTCCAGATTATCCCGCCCCGTCTGGTCGTAGTAGATGTCACGGCCCGCCAGCGCCGCCTTGAACAGGTAATACGCCAGCACCCGCTCCCCGGGCGGGAGATCCTCGAACCCGTCCGCGTAGAGGCGGGCCACCGCGAACTCGCCCACCGTCTCGAGGAGATAGGTCCGCCGCCCGGGCGGCGGCGCGGATCGGGAGGCCCCTCCGCCGTCCCGACAGGCGAGCGCGGCGAGCACGAGCGCCGCGGCGCAGGCGCCCGCGCGAGGCGCCGGATGGTCGGGTGATCTCGTCATGGTCCCCCGTCACGGCGTGCCCCCGAATGGGCCTCCCCGGGGGTCGGGCATTATAAGCGGAAGCGGGGCTCGGGAAGCCGAGGGTGCCCCGGGGCTGCTCAGGATTGACAGCCCGGAGGGGCTCGGATAGAGTCCCGCGCGCCGCACGCACGCGCCGCGGGCGCGCCGCCGGGCGCTGCGTCGAGCCGTCCCCCGCGGGATCTCCGCCGCGGCCGCCTCGAGGGGGCACCGTTCCCGCCATGATCGATGCGCTCACGCCGCACGCGCGCCGCGGGACCCGTTCGCCGGCATGACCGAGCTGCGGCGTGTCCTCGGGCTTGGGGACCTCGTCCTCCTGAACATCGTCGCGATCGTCGGCCTGCGCTGGTGGCTGACCACGGCCTCGGGATACGGCTACGGGGCCCTGCCGCTGTGGGTGCTCGCCTGTCTGGCCTTCTTCATCCCGTCGGCGCTCGCTGTGATCGACCTGACGACGCGCCATCCCGAGGAGGGCGGCATCTACGCGTGGGCCAAGAGGGCGTTCGGCGACGCCCACGGCTTCATCAGCGGCTGGTGCCTGTGGACCAACAATCTATTCTACTTCCCGACCCTGCTGATCTTCGTCGCCGGAAACCTGGTGTTCGTCCTGGGGCCCGAGCGGAGGATCCTGGAGGAGGACCGGCTGTTCATGGCGGCGGTCTCCCTGGTCCTCTTCTGGATCTGCCTCGCGATCAACATCCGCGGCCTGGGGTACGGAAGGTGGATCAACAACGCCGGGGCCCTGGGGACCTGGATCCCCGCGGCCCTGCTGATCCTCCTCGGCGGCTATGCGCTGCTGCGGTTCGGCGCCGAGACCCCGTTTGAGGCCCGGCATCTGGTGCCGCGGCTCAGCCTGGGCACGCTCGCCTTCTTCTCCACCATGTGCTTCGGGCTGTCTGGCATCGAGCTGGGATCGATGATGAGCGAGGAGATCGTGGAGCCCCGGAGGAATGTACCGCGGGCCATCTATATCGGCGGCGCGGTCGTGACCGCGGTCTACGTCCTCGGGTGCGCCGCCCTGCTGATCGCCCTGCCGCGGGAGGAGATCGGGCTGCTGAGCGGCGTGGCGTACGCGATCGCCGCGGTGCAGCGGAAGGCGGGCCTGGGCTTCCTGGCGGGGGCTTCGGCCCTGCTGATCGGCCTGGGGGGGCTGGGGGCGCTCAGCGCCTGGCTCGCGGGAGCCTCGCGCCTGCCCTTCGTCGCCGGGATCGACCGGTACCTGCCCCGATCGTTCGGCCATCTTCACCCGCGCTACGGCTCGCCGCACGTCGCCCTCCTGGCGACCGGCGGCGTGTCGACCCTGGTCATCCTGATGAGCTTCTCGGGCGCGGCGGTGCGCGACGCTTACACGACGCTCTACCAGTTCACCATCATCGTCTATTTCATCCCCTACCTCTACCTGTTCGCCTCGCTGATCAGGCTGACCGCGGCCGGCGACGCCCCGACCGGCGCCATCCCCGTTCCGGGCGGCCGCGCGGGCGCGATCCGGGTCGGGTCGATCGGCGTGCTGACCACCTCCGCGGCGGTGGTCTTCGCTCTGGCCCCTCCGGAGGGCACGGCCCGTCCCGCCTGGTTCGTCGCGAAGATTCTGGCCGGGTGCGCGTTGGTGCTCCTGTGCGGGTGGGCGCTGTACCGCCGGGGCCGCCGGGCGTCGAGGTCGGGCGGCTAGTCGGTCCGCCACCGGATGAAGCGGCTCCTCTCGAGCTCCCGGAGGAAGCTCGCCAGCCTCTGGTGGAGGGGTGCGACGCGGTCCCCGAAGCGCTGCTGGAGGCCGTCGGCGATCCGGCCGACCGTGGAGATCCCGTCACAGGCCCGCCACACCTCGCCGCCGATCTCGTCCAGGCGGACCGAGATGTGAGGCCGCCCGACGCGCGCCGCGATCCAGCGCCCGAGAGCGGTGTCGCCGTACCGGGGGACGAGGACGCGGACCCGACCGTCCTCGCCGAGTCTCCACTCGCGCGCCCGCTCGGGGATCATCTCGAGCAGGTTGCGGGGGCCGCGCGCGCTTCGTGCCACGGGTCCGGAGCGGGCCGACGCGGGCCCTACTCGACGTGGGTCGAGGGCAGCGTCCCCTTCTTCATGGCCCGCAGGGGGAGGCCCACCAGCAGGTAGAGCACCACGGCGAAGATGACCAGGCCCGCCCAGGGATTGGGAGGATCGAGTATGGCGGGGATGAGCCTGCCGCCCTCCCCGGCCTTCAGGACGACGTCGCCGAACAGCACCACGAAAGCGAGCAGGACGGCCATCAGCGACTCGCCGGCGATGAAGCCGGACGACAGGAGGATGCCCACGTTCGTGGCGCGGGTCTTCTCCTCGTCGGTGGCCCGGCGCCGCTCGAGGAGCAGATCGAGGAGCCGCCGGAAGATGCCGCCCACGAAGATCGCCGCCGTGGAGGAGAAGGGCAGGTACATGCCCACGGCGATCAGCATCGGGGACGGGGCCCCGATCAGGATCAGGCCGAGCGCCAGGAACATCCCGACGATCACCAGCGGCCAGGCCATGTCGCCGCCCACGATCCCCTGCGCCAGCAGGGCCATGAGGCCGGCCTGGGGGGCCGGCAGGATGGGACTGCCGATGGTGTAGGCCCTGTGCAGGGCCTGGAGCGGCAGCGCGAGGACGGCGGCGGCGCAGATCACCCCGATGATCTCCCCGATCTCCATCCGCCAGGGCGTGCCGCCCAGCATGTGTCCCACCTTGAGGTCCTGCATCATGTCGCCTGCGATTCCCGCCGCGCAGCACACGACCCCGGCCACCGCCAGCACGGCGGCGACGCCGCCCGCTCCGGTGACCCCCATCCAGACCATCAGGACGGCGGAGATAAGAAGCGCGCTCAGCGTCAAGCCGGAGATCGGGTTGTTCGAGCTGCCGATCAGGCCGACGAGGTATCCCGCCACCGCGGCGAACAGGAACCCGAGCACCACCATCACGAGCGTGAGCACCAGCGAGCCGGCCACCGAGCCGGAGAACGAGTGGTAGAGGATGAACATCGGGATGGTGAAGAGCGCGATGGTGATGAAGATCTTCCTGGGATCGATGTCGATCTCGGTGCGCTCGGCGGCCTCGGCGCCCGAGGCCTTGATGCCGAACTCCCGGAACGCCTTGCCGATGCCCGCGACGAGGGAGCCCCTCAGCCTGTAGAGCGTGTAGAAGGCCGCCACGATCATCGTGCCCACCGCCAGCGGCCGGATCTGGCGCTCCCAGATCGACTCGGCGAGGTCCACCATGGAATCTCCCGAGCCCATGACATCGGCGATCGAGGGGTTCAGGAACAGCGCGAGCGGGACGAGGAACAGCCAGCCCATCAACGCGCCGCTGAACAGCACCGCGGAGATCCGCATCCCGACGATGAACCCGACGCCCATGAGGATGGGCGAGGCGGAGGGCGACTGGAGCAGGAGCCCGCCCGAGTAGTCGATCCGCCGCTCGAGGACCTCGATCGTCGATCGGCCGAAACCGACGAAGTGCTCGACGCTCTCCTTGATGATCTGCGGGCCCTTCTGGTTCTTGAACAGCTCCCAGAGCCCGGCCAGGCCCATCGCGCCGAGCAGGTAGGAGACCCCGGTCTGGCCGCCCTGGCCCGCCTTCACGAGCTCGGCGGCGGCGATCGACTCCGGGAAGGCCAGGTCCGACTCGACCACGAGAGTGCGGCGCAGCACGATGACGAATAGGACGCCGAGGATGCCCCCGATCATCATGATCACGGTGCTGGGCCAATACCTCAGACTGTCCCAGGCGCCGGTGATGATGAAGGCGGGCAGCGTGAAGATCGCGCCGGCCACTAAGGCTTCGCCGACCGAGGCCGTCGTCCGGGCGACGTTCTCCTCGAGGATCGTGCCGCCGAGCAGGCGCAGAAACGCCATCGCCACGACGGCGGCCGGGAACGTGGCCGCGACCGTCAGCCCGGCCTTCATCCCGAGGTAGGCGTTCGCGGCGCCGAGCAGGATCGCCATCGCCGCTCCGAGCACGACCGCCCGGAACGTCAGCTCGGCCATCCGCTCCGTGGGGGACACGTAGGGCTGGTAGCCTTGGCTCAAGGATCCTCCGCGAAAAGTGGCCGGCATTCTAACGGCCGCGCGAAAGCGATGTCAAACGGCCCGAGCCGCGTCCTCCCGGCGGGGCCGGACCGTCCCGCGCGTCCGGGTCGTCAGGGTCATCAGCGCGGGCATGGTCATGAGGGCCGTGGCGAGGCACGTGATCGAGCCGATGACGCAGACGATCCCCATCGAGCGGAGGCCCGGGTAGTTGGACACCGCGACCGCCCCGAATCCGGCGATGTTGGTGAGCGCGGCCATGACCACGGCCTTGCCGGTCTCCAGCAGGCCGGCCGGGTTGCCCAGGCCTTCCTGGGAGATCCGGTGGATGATGTGGATCCCGTAGTCGATGCCGACGCCCAGGATCATCGTGGTGACGAACGCGTTCACGAAGTTCATCCGGATCCCCAGGATGCGCATCACGCCGAGCATCCAGATCACCCCGGTGAGCACTTGGATGTTGGCGAGCGCCATGAGCCACACGCTCCGGAAGTCGAGCCACAGGAGGACCGTCACCAGGGCGATCCCGACGATGATGGCGCGCCAGGCGTCCCGCTTGAAGATGCGTCGCAGCTCGGCGCTGACGATGTTCAGGCCGGTGATCTCGATCCCGTCCTGCGGGCGGTCGAGCGCGGCGACGAGCGCCGGCGGGACGATCCGCCTGGCCTTCGGGTCGGCGGGGAAGAGGTAGGTGACCGACCGGTACCCGCCCTCGCCGCCTTCGCTGATGTAGCGGCCGACGAACCGCTCCAGCCCCGCCTCCTGGAGGTCGCTCAGCGTGACCGGCCGCGAGGGGCGCAGCGTCGCCGGCAGCGTCGCGATGTACTCGTCGTAGATGCCCGCCCGGAAGCCGTGCCGCTCGAGGGCGGCGCGGAAGGTCCTCCCGATCCGCTCGGTGTCGAACGGTCCGCCGGCTCCCTGGCGCAGGGCGGCGATCACCGCCTCCTGCTCCTCGCGCGCCGGCAGGTAGCTCGAGATCGAGTCGTACGCGAGCAGCGCGCCCTCCTCCTTGAACCGATCCAGGGTCTCGCTCACCGCCCGGTTCTTGCGCATCAGGGTCTCGGCGTCCGGGGCCCGCACGATCACCATCATCGGGTGGAACGACATGCCGAACTTCCGGCCGATCGACCTCTGCACCTCGAGGCCGCGGTTCCTGTCCGAGCGCAGGTTCTGGACGCTGTCGCTGAACTGGATGTTCCACGCGCAGTACCCGGCCGCCAGGGTCACCAGGATCGACCCGGCGAGGACGGGGACGGGACGGCGCGTGCTCCAGGTGATCAGCCGCTGCAGCCCGAACGAGCGCAGGTACAGCTTCCTGGTGACGTCCGTCCTGCGCGCTCGGCCCTCGTTCCAGGCGATCATCGCCGGGAGCAGGAAGAGGATGGCGACGAGGCACAGCAGGATGCCGGAGCCGACGAGAAAGCCGAAGTCTCTGAGCCCCTTGTACTCGGTGACGCACATCGCGTAGAAGGTTCCGGCCGAGGTGATGGCGCCGGTGAAGACGCCGAAGGCCGACGCGCCCATCATCAGCCGCAGCGCCTCCGGAAGGCTGCGGCCGCGGACCCTCTCCTCCACGTAGCGCGCGTACATCACGATCGTGAAGTCGGTGCCGAGGCCCATCAGCATCGCGGTGAAGCCGGTGGTCGCCGAGTTGAGCTTACGCAGGAACAGGTACGCGACGGCGAGCGTCAGGAACTGCCCGACGACCAGGGGCACGGACGAGTAGAGGATCGCCCCGAGCCGCCGGTAGCAGAAGAAGTACAGGAGGACGATGGCGATGAACGACAACGGACCGCTCATGCTCATGTCCTGCCTGATGAGCTTGCTCTCCTCGAGCGCGATCACGTAGCCTCCGCCGAGCGAGACCTCCGGCGCCCGCAGCTCCTCCGGGGGGGGACCGTCCCGGCCGGCTCCGGCGTCCGGCGGGCCGCCCTCCTCCTCGAAGCTCCGCGCCGCCTCGGCCGCCGCGCGTCGGACCTGGCCCATCAGCTCCCTGTCGAAGGCGACGTCCTGCGCGGGCTTGACCGGCTTGACGATCAGCAGCAACGCGTCCCCGTCCTTCGACAGGTAGTACCCGCCCTGCAGGTTCAACGTCAGCGGCCCCCGGTTGCGCAGGACCGCCTCCACCAGGAGCGGGCTGATCAGGAACGGGTCCTGGGTCAGGATCTGCTTCATCAGGAAGGACGAGGGTCCGGTGAGCTGGCGATGGTTCTCCCTCACGCGGGCGTCGATCGCCTCGTCCGTGAACTTCGCGGCCAGCTCCGGGAGCCTCCCGGGCGGAAGGAAGAGGATCTGGTTCTTCCGGAAGAACGAGAAGAACGGTCCGCCGGTGTCGATCTTGTGCTCGACGTAGCGGACCGCGGGCAGGCGCTCGAGGCGCTCGGCGAGCAGGTCGGCGAAGGCCTCCAGGTCCTCGACGCCCTGACCAGGGCGCGCCTCCGCCAGAACGAGCAGGTAGTCCAGGCTGCCGAAGTCCCGCAGCGCCACCCGGAAGGTGTCGACCACCCGGTTGTTGCGCGGCGCCAGGTTCAGGACGTCGCCGTCCAGGGTCAGACGCGACCCGAGGAATATGCAGACGCCGACGACGAGGATCGTGCCGAGGAAGACGAGGCGGTGGCGCCGGCGCGCGAAGTCCTCGATGAGGAGGAAGAGCCCCTCCTTGACGCTCGACCTCACCGATGGGCCCCTCGCGCCCCTCCGGCCGCGCGCATCAGATCTCCCGGCGTCCGTCGAGGGCCTTGCCGACCGTGACCTCGTCGGCGTACTCGAGCTCCGCGCCGACCGGCAGGCCCAGCGCGATGCGCGTGACACGCACCCCCAGCGGCTTGAGGAGGCGCGAGAGGTAGACCGCCGTGGCCTCCCCCTCGACGTTCGGGTTGGTGGCCAGGATCACCTCGCGGACCTTACCGTCCCGCAGCCGTTCCAGGAGGGGGCCGATCCTCAGCGCGTCGGGGCCGATCCCCCGCAGGGGAGAGAGGCTGCCGTGGAGGACGTGGAACAGGCCGCGGAAGCGGCCCGACCTCTCGATGGCCACCAGGTTGTGGGGCTCCTCGACGACGCAGATCGAGGTACGGTCCCGGGCCTCGTCCGTGCACACGCGGCACGGGTCGACGTCGGTGATGTTGAAGCACACGGTGCACAGACGGATGGCCTCCTTCACCTCGACCAGCGAGTCGGCCAGGGCACGGACCTCCTCCGCGTCGGCGCGGAGGATGTGGAAGGCGAGGCGCTGGGCGGACCTGGCGCCGATCCCGGGAAGTCTCCTGAGTCGCCCGATCAGGCGCTCGAGCGGGGCGGCGAAGGGCATCGCTCTCAGAACCCGGGCAATGTCAGGCCGGTCATCTTCTGGCTCAGAGCCTCCTCCACCTTGCGGTTCGCCTCGTTGACGGCGGCTCGCACCAGATCCTCAAGCATCTCGGCGTCTCTCGAGTCGACGACCTCGGGCGCGATCCGGACCGACAGGAGCTCGCGGTTGCCGGCCATGCTCACGGTCACCATGCCGCCGCCGGCGGATCCCTCCACCTTCATCTCCGCGATCTCCCGTTGGATCGACTCCTGCATCTTCTGCGCCTGCTTCATCAGCGCTCGCATGTCCATCTCGCGTGCCTCCCTCTGCGCCACACGGTCGCGGCGGGCGGCGCCGGTCCCGGGATCAGGTCGACTCGACGTCGATGATCTCGCCTCCGAAGGTCTCCAGAAGGGTCTGCACCGCCGGCTCCTTCATGGCCTCCTCCCTGAGACGGCGCCTGCGGCTCGCCTCGGCCTCCTCGGTGGAGACGACCGCGGTGTCGATCGCCGCAGGCGCCGCGACCGTCACGACGATCTCCAACGGGCGCCCCGCCTCTTCCTCGGCGACGCGCTTCAGGTAGGAGATCGCATCGCGGCTGTCGACCTTCTCGCGGAAGAAGGAGTGTCTCTCCTGGAAGGCGATGGTGAGCGATCCGCCGTCGATCTCCGCCCAGGCCGCCTGGCCCAGGAAACCTCCCAGGGCGCCGCGCTCCTCGTGCACCCGCCGCAGGATCCTCTCGACCAGGCCCGCCTCGCCCCCGAGCTGCGGGGAGGGAGGGTTCGCGGGGCCCGGGGCCGCGACCGCCGGCCGCGGCCGGCTGACGGGCGGCGCCGGCGGACGCGCCGCCGCCGGGGGCCGCGGCGGCCCGGGCGCGGCGGCGTCGGAGCGGCCGGGCGGGGGCTGGGTTCCGGGACGGGCGCGGGGAGCCCCCGGATCCGGGTCGCGCGGCCCGTTCGGGGCGCCCCCGAGCCGCGCGATCAGCTCCTCGATCGGTCTGAGGTCCTTGAGTCGCGCCAGCTTGATCGCCAGCGCCTCGAGCAGGAAGCGCGGGTGGTTCGAGCTCCTGATGCGGGCCTCCTCGCGGGTCATCAGCTCCAGGATCCGAAGCAGCTCGTCCTCTCCGAAACCGGAGGCGGCCTCGACGAGGGCCCGGACCTCCGCCGGGCC
>JBHIBC010000044.1:0-24169 GCA_046758905.1 Acidobacteriota bacterium
GGTGGCGGCCAGCACCCTGCTGGTGTCGACCCAGCCGGCCTTCTCCGCCGTGCTCTCGTCGGTGGCGCTCAGGGAGAGGCCCGCGGGTCGGGCCATCGGGGGGATCGGCCTCTCCCTCCTGGGGATCGCGCTGATCGCGGTGTCCGACCTCCGGGCCGGGGGCGGACGGCTCGCCGGCGATCTGCTCGCGCTGCTCGGGGCCCTGTTCGCGGCGGGGTACTTCGTCATCGGCCGGGGCGTGCGCGCGGGGGTGTCGTTCGCCGCCTACCTGCTGGTCGTCAACGGCTCGGCCGCGGGAGCTGCGGCGCTGCTGGCCCTCGCGTTCGGGCAGCCCCTGGTCCCCTCCGGAGGGGACGGCGCCTGGCTCGTGCTGATGGCCGTGGTCCCGCACCTGCTCGGGCACGGGGCCCTCAACTGGGCGGTGCGCCGAGTGCGCGCCTACCTCGTGAACCTGTCGGCCCTGGGGGAGCCGGTGCTGGCGTCGGTCTACGCGCTGCTCCTGTTCGGGGAGGCCCCCGGAGCGATGCTCTACCCGGGTGCCCTGATGATCGGCGCGGGTGTGGCGCTGGCGCTCGCCGAGCGCACGGGCGAGCCACGCTGATCCCGCCCGGCGCCCAATATAATGGGGGCTCGGCCCGAGGCGGCCGCGCCCCGGACGCGCGCGGCGGCCGGCCGCGCCGGTGGGGAAGGACGTTTGCCCGATCTCGCGACTCCGCTGCGCTACGTGAGAGGGATCGGCCCGGGCAGGGCCGCCGACCTGGAGGCGCAGGGCCTGCGGTGCGTGGAGGACCTGCTGCTCCACCTGCCGTTCCGCTACGAGGACCGGAGCCGCTTCTACCCGATCGCCGACCTGAGGCCCGGCCTGCGGGCGACCGTGCGCGGTCGGATCGTGACCGGCGCGCTGCGCCGGACCCGCTCGCGCGGGTTCACCATCTTCGAGGCGGTGGTGGAGGACGACAGCGGCTCGATCCGGGTCGTCTTCTTCAATCAGCCCTACCTGCGCACGCTCCTCGCGCCTGGCCGGGAGGTGGTGCTTCACGGTCAGGCGGACCTCTCCCGGTACGCCCGCCGCGGCCTGGTGCTGCAGTCCCCGCAGTTCGAGGTCCTCTCGGAGGCGGACCGCGACACCATCCACACCGGACGGGTAGTGCCGATCTACGGGCGGCTCGCGGGCCTGTCGTCGCGTGCCATCCGGCGGGTGGTGCACTCGCTGCTGAGCTCGCTGTCCGAAGAGCTGCCCGATCCGCTGCCGGCGGGCGTGGCCGCCGCGCGCGGCTTCCCGCCGCGGAGGCGGGCGCTTCTGGAGGTCCATTTCCCCCCGGACGGCGCCGACCCGGGGCTGCTGGCGGCCGGCCGGACCGCGGCCCACCGCCGGCTGATCTTCGAGGAGTTCTTCTTTCTGCAGCTGGGCTTCGCGCTGTCGCGGCGCGAGCGCGAGGCGGTGCGCCCCGGCCGCCCGCTGCGGATCGACGACGCCATCCGCGCGCGGCTTAGAGCCGCCCTGCCCTTCCGCCTGACGGGAGCCCAGAGGCGCGTCCTCAAGGAGATCGCCGGCGACCTGATGTCGGGGCGCCCGATGAACCGGCTCCTGCAGGGCGACGTCGGCTGCGGCAAGACGATCGTCGCGCTGATGGCGGCGCTGCTGGTGGTGGAGAACGGCCACCAGGTGGCCTTCATGGCTCCCACCGAGATCCTGGCGGAGCAGCACCACCGGTCGTTCGAGCGCCTGCTCCGGGGCCGCGGCTATCCGGTGGCCCTGCTCACCTCCGCCGTCCAGGGGGCTGCGCGGCGGCAGGCGCTCCGTGGGCTGCGCGGCGGCGCCATCCCGATCCTGGTGGGCACGCACGCGATGATCGAGGAGGAGGTGAGGTTCGCGTCCCTGAGGCTGGCGGTGATCGACGAGCAGCACCGCTTCGGCGTGGCCCAACGGGCGCGGCTGCGGGCCAAGGGGGAGAGGCCCGACGTGCTGGTGATGACCGCCACACCGATCCCGCGATCCCTGGCGCTCACCGTCTACGGCGACCTGGACCTGTCGGTGATCGACGAGCCGCCCCCGGGCAGGAAGCCGGTGAGGACGCTCCTGCGGGGGGAGGAGTCGCGCCCCCGGGTGTACGCCTTCCTGCGCGAGCAGATCGGCGCCGGGCGCCAGGCCTACGTCGTCTATCCGCTGGTGGAGGAGAGCGACAGGAGCGACCTCAGGGCGGCCTCCGAGATGGCCGAGAGGCTGCGCCGGGAGATCTTCCCCGACCTTCCGGTCGGCTTACTGCACGGCCGCATGCGGCCGGACGAGCGGGAGGAGGCGATGTCGGGCTTCGTCTCCGGCCGCATCCCGATCCTGGTGACCACGACGGTCGTCGAGGTCGGGGTCGACGTCCCGAACGCCACCGTGATGCTGATCGAGCAGGCGGAGCGCTTCGGCCTGTCGCAGCTCCACCAGCTGCGGGGACGGGTCGGCCGGGGCGCCCACGACTCCTACTGCATCCTGATGGAGGGCCGGGCGGCGACGGACGAGGCGCGGCGCCGGCTCCAGGTGATGTGCGACACCTGTGACGGGTTCGTCATCGCGCGGCGGGACCTGGAGATCCGGGGGCCCGGAGAGTTCCTCGGCACGCGACAGTCGGGGCTCCCGGACCTGCGGGTGGGGGACATCCTGAGGGATCATGACATCCTCGAGGACGCGCGCCGTGAGGCGTTCGCCCGGGCGGGAAGCGTCCGCGGCGGGACGGCGCCCCGGGCGGGCGCCCTCCTCCGGCAGCTGGAGCGCCGCTGGGCGGGCAGGCTGGGGATCGTTCGGATCGGGTGAGGACCCCTACCGCAGGCGCCCCGTCGAGGCGAGCCGCTCGATGAACGCTGCGGTTCTCTCTGGAGCGAAGCCCGGCACCGCGGAGAGGTCGCGCCGCACGCGGCCCAGATCGTCCGGCCGGTCGACGTCGTACCAGGGCGGGAGCAGGGCGGGGCGCGTGCCCGTGGAGCGCAGCACCCGCAGCGTCTGCAGCAGGGCGCGATCGGTGCCCCAGGGGATCGCCTCGAACGGGACGGCGGCGCCGGGCCCGGTGCCCACCAGGTAATACCCGCCGTCCAGGGCCGGCCCCAGGACCACCCCGGCGCGTCCGGAGAGCGCCTCGCAGGCGGCCTCCAGCCAGACGGGGGGCAGGGTCGGGCTGTCCGAGCCGAAGATCACCACCTCACCCTCTCCGGCCGCCCGCAGGTCGCTCAGGGTGTTGCGCAGCCTCTCGCCGAGAGGCCCGCCGCGTTGGGGCAGGCGATCGATGCCGCCCGCCGCGCGCCACAGCGAGGCGGGGGCGCCGTCCGCCTCCGGCTCCCAGGCCTCGCTGAACGCCAGCACCGGCCTGGCCCCCGCGCGCTCGGCCGCCCAGCGCAGCAGGCGGAGGCTGTCCTCCAGCATGGCCTGGTGCAGCTCGAGCGCTTCGCGGGCGCGCAGAAATGGCTGCATTCGCGTCTTGACCGCGCCCGCTCGGGGGAGTCTGGCGTAGAGGACCAGGGTGGGGCGCGTGCGGATCACCCCCCGAACGTGAGGTCGACCTCGACCCTCCCCCCGGGGGAGACCGTGACCGGCCGCTCCCGCGTCCCGAGCGTCTCGTGCCAGACGCGGAGCGTGTACGTGCCCGGCGGGACGTCGTCCAGAAGAAACGATCCGTCCTCGCCGGTCACCCCGTGATAGGGATGCGCCGCGACGACGATCCACGCGCTCATCCAGTTGTGGACGTCGCAGCTGACCCTGACGAGGTCCGGCTCGGCGAACGAGGTCGTCATCACCTTGCGGAACTTCGGCTGCGCCATGTTGATCGGATCGTTGTTCTCGGGGAAGGTGTGAATGTTGTGCAGGATCCCGTCGCTGTTCAGGATGTCGATCTCCGCGCCCGCCGGGACCACCTGGAGGTGGGGATGGAACCAGCAGCCGCGCTGGTCGAGCCGCGGCCTGTCGCCGGCTGGAAACGCTTTCCCCGAGGGCACCGGGTCGATCGATACGACCGCGTACCGGACGCCGCCCCGCTTCCCCACCACCAGGCTTTCCGAGAGGTGGGTGTGCTCGGCGCAGACGGCGCGGTCCTTGGTGATATCGACCGGATCCCGGGGCGGCGGCGTCCCCTGATAGAGGACTCTGCCCCGGATGCTGCCGCCGCTCGCCACCTCGACCGCACGGTAGCCGCCGGCCCGGGGCGCCGCGGCGGGCGCGGCCTCCCGGGCTCCCGCGGCCGGAGGCGTCCGATCGGTCTCAGGGGACTTCTCCTGCCCG
The DNA here is from genome assembly GCA_046758905.1 of Acidobacteriota bacterium. Lineage (GTDB taxonomy): Bacteria > Acidobacteriota > Polarisedimenticolia > Gp22-AA2 > Gp22-AA2 > JBHIBC01. The sequence goes on from JBHIBC010000044.1 coordinate 4,259, forward strand.
CCGCAGGACAGGGCCAGAAGCCCCGCGGCGACGGCCGCCAGCGGGACGCGTGCGCTCATGCTCCTCCTCGCGTGCGGCCGCTCAATCGGGCAGCCAGCGGATCTGCGTCGCGGCGTCGGGAACCAGGCCGACGTAGAGGATGGTGGACAGCAGCAGCGGGCTCAGCACGACGAGCACCAGGGCGTACTTCTCGAACTTGAGGTGCATGAAGTAGGCGGCCACGAGCGCCGCCTTGGCGAGAGCCATCGCACACAACGAGATCACCGTCGGGACCCGCGGCATCGGCAGGTAGACGACGGCCACCTCGGCCAGGGTCAGGATCAGCAGCGCCAGCCAGACGCCCCAGTAGTTCGGTTCCGGGTGGTCCTGGGCCTGTTGCGACACGATGCACGCCCCCTCAGATGAGGTACACGAACGTGAAGATCAGGATCCAGATAAGGTCCACGAAGTGCCAGTACAGGCCGGCGATCTCCACCGAGCTGTGGCGCTCGCGGGTGTACCCCCCCCGGGCGCCCCTGACGAAGATGCAGGCCAGGTAGCTGACGCCCGAGAAGACGTGACAGCCGTGGAAGCCGGTCAGCACGAAGAAGGTGGCGCCGAGCAGGCTCGAGCCGATCGTGAGGCCGCCGTGGATCAGGTGCGTCCACTCGTACGCCTGGATCCCGAGGAAGATCGAGCCGCCCGCCATCGTCCCCAGGAGCCACAGCAGCATGCGGGCCCGGTCGCCCCGGCGGATCGCCGAGAGGGCCTTGACCATGGTCACGCTGCTGCAGATCAGGACGAACGTGTTGAGCGCCGTGAGCGGGACGTCGAGCACCTCGCCCGGGACCGGCCAGCTCGGATCCCCCAGCCGGACGGCGGCGTAGGCGGCGAGCAGTCCGGCGAAGGACATCGCGTCCGAGCAGAGGAAGATCCACATCATCAGCTTCCCCCACCCGGGGGTGAGGGGCGACTCGTAGCGGACCGACTCGTCGATGGTGGAGGCGTGCGCCATACGGCGGGGCTCCCGTCAAAGGGAGGGACTTTAGCACAGGTGTCGGGGAGGGGCGCAAGATCCCTTCACCCGGCGCCCGGCGCCCGGGCGAGGCGCACGGCCGTCGCGAACGCGGCGACGGCGAACAGCGCCGTCACGCCGAGCGATATCCCGAGCCCCGGAAGGGCGGCGAACGAGCGCTCCGTGCCCAGGGCGAGGATACGCCGGAACGCCGCCAGGCCGTAGGTCAGCGGGTCGGCGCGCATCAGGAGCACGAGCCAGCCCGGCGCGCCCTCGGGGGGGAAGAACGCCCCCGACAGCAGCCACAGGGGCATCAGCAGGACCGTCATGACCGCGTGGAAGCCTTGCGTGGAGTCCATCTTCCAGGCGATGCAGAACGACAGGGCGGTCAGCGCGAAGGCGACCACGAACAGCAGGGGGACCGCCGCCGCGACCGCGCCGATCGAGATGCTGACCCCCGCCAGGGGCGCGCAGAGCAGGACCGCGAGACCCTGGCCCAGCGCCAGTGCGGTGCCCCCGAGCACCTTGCCCAGCACCAGGCTCGAGCGCGGTATCGGCGCCGCCAGGACCCCCTGCAGGAATCCCTCGCGCCGGTCCTCGATCAGCGAGATGGTCGAGAAGATCGCGGTGAACAGGAGGACGAGGACGACGGTGCCGGGGAACAGGTAGGCGGCGTAGGAGCCGCCTCCCCCCTCGGACCCGGGAGGGCGGAATGAGGCCTTGAGGCCCGCCCCGAACAGGATCCAGAAGAGGAGCGGCTGGACCAGGGCCCCGAACACCCGGTTGCGCTCCCGCAGGAAGCGGACCACCTCGCGGATCAGGAGCGCGCTCGACGCGCTGATCGCCCGCCTCACGGCTCGTCTCCCCATTGGCGGTGGCCGGTGCTTCGGATGAACACGTCGAGCAGCGTGGGGCGCCCCAGGTGGATGGACTCGATCCGCTCGCCGAACGCCTCCACGATCCGCGGGATCCACTCGTGGCCGCGGTCCCGCTCCAGGCGCACCGTCCCGTCGACGACCGACGACGAGAGGCCGAAGAGGCCCTCCAGGTCCTGCCTGAGGGCGTCGGGGGCGGGAGTGGACACGACGATCACGTCCCCGCCGATGCTCGCCTTGAGCTCGTGCGGCGTGCCGGACGCCACGATCTCCCCCCGGTTCAGGATCGCCAGGCGGTCGCAGCGCTCGGCCTCCTCCATGAGGTGGGTGGTGAGGAGCACCGTGACCCCGTGGCGCGATCGGAGCTGCGTGAGGTGGTCCCACAGATCGCTGCGCGCGCCGGGGTCCAGGCCCGTGGAGGGCTCGTCCAGGAGCAGCAGGGGAGGGCGGTGCAGCAGGCCCTTGGCGATCTCGGCCCTGCGGACCAGCCCCCCGGACAGGGACTCGACCCGATCGTCGGCGCGCCCCTCGAGCCGGACGCGGCGCAGGACCTCGCCGACCGCCTCCCGCAGGAGGCTGCCGCCCAGCCCGTACAGCCGTCCCTGGGTCGTCAGGTTCTCGCGCACCGTCAGCTTGCGATCGAGGGCGGGCGACTGGAAGACCACCCCGATCGCCGCCCGCACCTGGTCCGGGCTGCTCACCACGTCGTGCGAGAGGACCGCCGCCGTCCCCCCGGTCGGGCGCACCAGGGTGGCCAGGATCCTGAAGAGAGTGGTCTTGCCGCCGCCGTTCGGCCCGAGCAGGCCGAAGATCTCTCCCGGCCGGACCTCGAAGCGGATGCCCGCGAGGGCGCGCCGCGCCCCGTAATCGTGAACCAAGTCCTCGACCCGGACGATCGGCTCTGCGGTCATGGGGCGCCGATCATACAACCGAACCGGCCTCCGGCCGCGCGTCCGGCGGTGCGGGGGTGGCTTGACTTGCCCCCCTGCGGTCGCGTACAGTGCGCCACTCTACGGGGGGCCGGGCCGCCTCCCCGGCGGCCGGCAGTGGTCCAGCCGATCCGGCGCTCGCCGGGTCGAAAAAAGAGAGAGACGGGTTTCCCCATGCTCGCGTGGCTGCCGGAGAGCGTTTCGACCTACAGCTCCACCATCGATCGGATGTTCGTGATCATCCTGATCATCACCGGGGTGCTGTTCGTCCTCACCGAGACGCTGCTCTTCCTGTTCGCGTTCATGTACCGCAGAAGGGCGGGACGGCGCGCGTCCCACACCCACGGGAACAACACCCTGGAGGTCGTCTGGACCGTCATCCCGGCGGTGCTCCTCGTGTTCCTGGCGCTCGCCAGCCGCAACGCCTGGAACGCCATCAAGGGGTCGGTCCCCGAGACCGACGAGGTGATCACCGTGACCGCCTCCCAGTTCAACTGGGAGATGCGCTACCGTGGGGCGGACGGCCGCTTCGATACGCCGGACGACGTGGTCACCAACAACGAGATGCGCGTGCCGGTCGGCAAGCCGATCCGGGTCCGGCTGCGATCCAAGGACGTCATTCACAGCTTCTTCCTGCCCCAGCTCCGGCTCAAGCAGGACGCGGTGCCGGGGCTGACCATCGAGGTGTGGTTCGAGGCCACCCGCACGGGGGAGTTCGAGATCGCCTGCGCGGAGCTGTGCGGGTTCGGCCATTACTCGATGCGCGGGATCCTGATGGTGTTGGAGCCGAGCGAGTACGAGGCCTGGATCGCCGACGCGGAGGCGGGAATCGCGGCCGCCCGGGGCGGCGAGCCGGCGGACGCGCCGCTCGACGGTGAGGAGGCCACCTAGACCGGAGACTTCCACGGATGCCGGAGCACAGACCGCCGTTCATTCGCAGATATATCTTCTCGACGGACCACAAGGTCATCGGGGCCCAGTTCCTCTTCCTGAGCCTGTTCTTCATGATCGTCGGGGGGATCCTCGCCCTGATGGTGCGCTGGCAGCTGGGTTACCCTGGGACGCCGATGCCGCTCGGCACGCTCTTCCCCGAGGAGATCATGCCGGAGGGCTACATCGGTCCCGAGCTGTACAACCAGCTGTTCACCATGCACGGCTCGGTGATGATCTTCCTCGTCATCATTCCCATCCTCGCCGGCGCGTTCGGGAATTTCCTGATCCCGCTGATGATCGGCGCCCGCGACATGGCGTTCCCGAAGCTGAACATGCTGTCGTTCTGGGTCGCGCTGCCGGGGGGCCTCCTGATGGCGGCCTCCTTCTTCGTCGACCTCGGCCCGGCCGCGACCGGCTGGACCGCGTATCCGCCTCTGAGCGCGGTGCCCGAGTACACCGGGGTCGATCTCGGGCAGACGCTGTGGATCGTCAGCGTGATCGTCCTGGGGACCAGCTCGATCATGGGCGCGGTCAACTACATCACCACCATCATCAACATGCGCGCCCCCGGGATGCGCTTCTTCAGGATGCCGCTGACGGTCTGGGGACTCTTCATCACGGCGATCCTGCAGCTCATGGCCACGCCGGTTCTGGCCTCGGCCCTCGGGATGCTGCTGTTCGACCGGACCCTCGGGACCCACTTCTTCTCGCCCGCCGGGGGCGGGCAGGTCCTGCTCTGGCAGCACCTGTTCTGGTTCTACTCGCACCCGGCGGTCTACATCATGATCCTGCCCGGGATGGGGATGGTCTCGGACGTGCTCTCCACCTTCGCGCGCAAGCCGGTCTTCGGCTACCGGGCGATGGTCTTCTCGATCATCGCCATCGCCGGACTGGGGTTCATCGTGTGGGGCCACCACATGTTCCAGAGCGGCATGAACCCCGCCTTAGGGACCGCCTTCATGGTGTCCACGATGGTCATCGCGGTCCCGTCGGCCATCAAGACGTTCAACTGGCTGGGCACGCTGTGGCGCGGTTCCATCCGCTACACTGCGGCGATGCTCAACGCCATGGCGTTCGTCTCCACCTTCATCATCGGCGGCCTGTCGGGGGTGTTCATGGCCTCGACCCCGGTGGACATCTTCATCCACGACACCTACTTCATCGTGGCCCACATCCACTACGTGCTCTTCGGGGGAAGCCTGTTCGCCGTCTTCGCCGCGATCACCTACTGGTTCCCGAAGATGTTCGGACGGATGATGCACGAGACCGTCGGGAAGATCCACTTCGGGCTCACCTTCATCTTCTTCAACCTGACGTTCTTCCCGATGCACATCCTCGGCATGGGCGGACACATGCGGCGGATCTACGACCCGACCCAGTATGAGTTCCTGCGGCCGCTCCAGCCGATCAACGAGTTCATCACCGTCTCGGCGTTCCTGCTGGGCGCCGCGCAGGTCGTGTTCGCCGCCAATTTCCTGTGGTCCCTGGTGGCGGGACGCAGGGCCGCCCGCAACCCCTGGAGCGCCAATTCCCTCGAGTGGACCGCGCCGTCGCCTCCGCCGCACGGCAACTTCGCGACCATCCCGGCGGTGTACCGCGGCCCGTACGAGTACAGCCTGCCCGGCGCGTCCGAGGATTTCCTGCCTCAGGACCGGCCGGGCGCGGAGGTGCCGGCGCCGACGGCCCCTCCCGTCCCGACTCCGGCCGGCGCCTGGGGGGGGGGGGGGGCGGCATGGCGCAGGGCGACCGGGAGCAGGACGCGGGCGTGCTGAGGGGCTTCGATCCCTGGCGCCATCGCTTCACGCTGCTGGTGGCGGCATCCACCGTGGCGTTGCTGCTGGCGGGCGGCCTGGTCACCAGCACCGGCTCCGGCCTCGCCGTCCCCGATTGGCCGCTCTCGTTCGGCAGGGTGTTCCCGCCGATGGAGGGGGGGGTGCTGTACGAGCACGGTCACCGGCTGGTGGCGGCTTCCGTGGGCCTGCTGACGATCGCGCTGGCGGCGTGGTTCCAGGCGCGCGAGAGGCGGGCCTGGGTGCGGCGTCTGGCGCTGCTGGCCGTCCTCGCGGTGACCCTGCAGGGCCTGCTGGGCGGGCTCACGGTGCTGCTGCGCCTGCCGACCGCCGTCTCGGTCGCGCACGCCTGTCTCGGCCAGGCGTTCTTCTGCCTGCTGGTGGTGATGGCGCACGCCACGTCCCGCGGCGCGGTGCTGCGCTCCGCGCGGCCGGATGCGGCGATGCGCGACGGCGCGGGCGTGCGGTGCGCGGGGCTGGTCGCGACGGGTCTGACATTCGGCCAGCTGATCGTCGGGGCGATCGTCAGGCACACCGGGGCGGGCCTGGCCATCCCCGACTTTCCGCTGAGCTTCGGCCGGCTGCTGCCGCCGGTTCTGTCGTTCGAGATCGGCATCCATTTCGCGCATCGCGTCGGGGCGGTGATGGTCGCGGGCGCCGTGATCCCGCTGGCCGTCAAGGCCGTGCGCCTGAGGGTGAGCCGTCCCGAGCTCGCGGCCCCCGCCCTGCTCTGTCTGGTCCTGCTGGCGGCGCAGATCCTCCTGGGAGCGCTCTCCGTCTGGACCCGGCTGGCGGTCCTGCCGGCGACGCTGCACCTCGTGGGGGGCGCCCTGCTCATGGCCGCGTGTCTGGTGCTGACCCTCCGGTCGTGGCGCGTGACGCAGGGGCTGCGGGCGGGCGCGGCGGGCTCGGCGCTGTCGGCCGACCCGGTGAGGAGCGCGTGAGCCGCGGGGCGGGGGTCGCGGCGGTCCCGGGGAGCCTCCTCCGGGGCGCGGGCGGCTCCCTGCGCGACTACCTCGAGCTGACCAAGCCGCGGGTGAGCGCTCTGGTCGTGGCCACGACGGCGTCGGGCTTCTACCTCGCCTCTCCGGCCCGTCCGGACCCGGTGCTCTTCCTCCACGCCCTGATCGGTGTGGCGCTGGCCGCCGCGGGGACGAGCGCGCTCAACCAGTACGTCGAGCGGGAGGTCGACGGCCGGATGATCCGGACCCGGGGGCGGCCGCTACCCGCGGGTCGCCTGCGCCCCGGGCGGGCTCTGGCGTTCGCGCTGGCGATCTCGGGGGCCGGGCTGCTCCATCTGGCGAGCATGGTGAATCTCCTGACGGCCCTGTTGGTGGGCCTGACGCTGCTCTCCTACATCTTCGTCTACACGCCCCTCAAGCGGAGGACCTCGCTGTCCACCCTGGTCGGCGCGATTCCCGGGGCGCTTCCGCCCCTGGCCGGCTGGACGGCCGCCACGGGGGAGATCGCGGCGGGCGGGCTGGCGTTGTTCGGGATCCTGTTCGTCTGGCAGCTGCCGCACTCGCTCGCGATCGCGTGGATGTACCGGGAGGACTATGCCAGAGGCGGTTTCGCGCTGCTGCCGGTGATCGACCCGGACGGCGGCAGCACGGGACGCCAGATCCTGGCCCAGTCGCTCGTCCTTCTCCCGCTCAGCCTCGTCCCGGCGGTCCTCGGGATGGCCGGGGGGGCATACTTCTGCGGCGCCGTCGTCCTGGGGGTGACGCTGCTCGCCATCGCCCTGCCGACGGCGCTGCGCGGCTCCGCGGTCTCGGCCCGCCGGCTGTTGATGGCCTCCGTGATCTACCTGCCGCTGCTGCTCGGCCTGATGGCGCTCGACAGGACCGCCCCGCCGCTGCGATAATCGCCCCGGGCGAAAAAGAGCGACGGGCGCCCTTCCCATGGAGGAGTGGGGCGATGCATCAGCCGATCGTCGGCGCGCGGGCGGCTCAGAACTACCGCCTCGGGACCCTGATCTTCCTCATCGCCGGGCTCATGTTCTTCGCCGGACTGGTCGGGGCCTACCTCGTCCTGCGCTACGGCGGAAGCGCCTGGCCCGCGCCCGGGACGCCGCCGCTGCCGGTCCGGCTGGCCGGTTTCAACACCCTGGTGATCGCGCTGTCCAGCCTCACGCTGCAGCGCGGCGTCCGCTGCATGCGGGCGCTCGACGCGGTGGGCCTGCGGCGGCGGCTGGCGGCGGCGGCCGGTCTCGGGACGCTGTTCCTCGTCCTTCAGGTGGTGCAGTGGTCGCTCCTGCTGTCGCGGGGGCTCGGGTTCGCCGGGACCACTTACGGGACGACCTTCTACGTCCTCACGGGGGCGCACGCGGCGCACGCCGTGAGCGGGGTCATCTGGCTGCTGGTCCTGGCGGTGCGCCAGCGGCAGCTGTGGGTGCCGGATCGAAGGAGCCGCGAGATCGAATCGGGAGCTCTGTACTGGCACTTCGTGGGGCTCGTGTGGATCGGACTGTACGTGTCGCTCTACCTCCTCTGAGGCGGCGGAGGACCTGCCGGCCCGCCGCCCGCCGCAGCTTCGGGGCCGCGCGGCGTGGCTTCCGAGCGTTCGCGGCCGCGGCGGTCCTGTCGTGGCCGACAGCCCCGGCCGGCGCTCAGTGCGCGATGTGCGGCGCCGCCGCCGAAGCCGGGGACGTGGGGCGCGGCCTGAACATCAGCATCCTCTTCCTGCTGGGGGCGGTCTTCATGGCGGTGGCGGCCATCGTCACGCTGGCGGTCCGCGCGCACCTGCAGCAGGTTCGCGAGGCGTCCCGGCTGGGGCCGGCCGCCGGCGCGGCGCCCCGCCGAGATCCTGATTGATCCGAGGCCGCCGGGCGGGCCCGCGGCTCGCGCCGGCCTCGGCGGGCGCCGCGATCCTGTTCGCGATCGCCGCGGGATCCTGCGCCGGCGGGACGGGGGCCGACCCGCGCGCGGGAAGCGGGGCGGGGCCGGACACGATCCTGGCGACGCCCGCCGAGCGACGCGGGCGCGAGGTCTATCGCCGGGAGCGCTGCGGCCGATGCCACACGCTCTTCCGGTCGCCGCCGGGGGCCGGCGCCTGGTCGCCGCCCGAGCCGTTCGCGGCGCGACCCGGCGGCTCGCGCGTGGGGCCCGATCTCGGGGCCGAGGGGCACCGGCGCAGCGACGACTGGCAGTACGCCCACCTCTACGCGCCGGCCTCGCTCGTCCCGGGCTCTCGGATGCCGGCGTCGCGGCACCTGTTCTCGGCGGGCGAGGACGGCAGGCCGGTCCCCTCGCGCGACGCGATCGATCTGCTCGCCTACCTTCAGGCCCTCGGCCGGGGGCGGCGGGACGTCTGGGCCGAGTCCCGCGAGGCGGAGCCGGAGATCCCCGCGCCCCCGCCGGCGGACGCCGCCCTGCTGCGCCGCGGAGACGACCTGTACCGCCGCCACTGCGCCTTCTGCCACGGCGACAGAGGGGACGGGAAGGGGGAGGCCGCCTCTCTCCTGCTGTTCCCGCCGCGTGACTTCACCCGGGGGCTGTATCGCTTCCGATCGACGCCCCTCGGGTCGCCCCCCGCCGACGCCGACTTGTTCCGGAGCATCACGCTCGGGACGGGGACCGGCTCGGCGATGCCGCGGTTCGCGTGGCTCCCGGGGCGCGATCGCTGGGCCCTGGTCGCGAGGATCAAGGAGTTCTCCCCCCGGCTGCGCGGCTCCGGGCCGCTCGCGGCACCGGGGCCGGGCCGGCGCTCCACCGGCCCGCGCCCGGGGGCCGGCGGGCGGGCACGGCTCGACGTGGGGCGCCGTCTCTGGGACGAGCTGGGCTGTGCCGCGTGTCACGGCGGGGACGGCAGCGGCCTGACCCGGGGCGAGGCGGCGGCCTCATGGATCGACCTCTCGGGCGCCCCGCTCCCAGGGTCGGGGGATCTGACCCACGCCTGCGGCCTGCGGGGCGGAGCGTCCGCCGAGGCGCTCGAGCGCGCCGTCCTGCGCGGGGTCGGCTCGGCCATGCCGGCCTATGAGGACGCGCTGCGCGGGCGGGCTGCGCGGCGCGCCCTGATCGACTACCTGCTGTCGATCCGGGGCGGACCATGAGATCGGGACGCCCGCCCGCGGGCACGCCGCCGTCAGTCGACCGCCGGGTACTCGAGGTCCGCGCTCACCGAGCCCGCCGCCGGGACCGTCACCTGCGCGGTCTTCTTGCCCAGCTTCTCGTGCCAGTACTCGATCGTGTAGGTGCCCTGGGGAACGTCCTCGATCCTGAAGCTCCCGGACTCGTCGGTCAGCGCGTAGTAGGGGTGCCCTGCCACGATCACGTAGCCGGTCATCCAGTTGTGAACGTCACAGGTCACGCGGACGAGGTCCGGCTTCTCGAACGTCTGCTTCATCACCTTCCTGAACTTCGGCTGCGCCTTGTTGATCGGCGCGTTGTTCTTCGGGTAGGTGTGGATGTTGTGCAGGATCCCGTCGCTGTTGAGGATATCCATCTGCTGGCCGGCCGGAACGATCTGCACCCTGGGCACGAACTTGCACCCCCTCTGATCCAGCTTGGGGTTCTCGGAGCGCACCGGCATCTGCGCGCCCTCGGGCGGATCGGCGAGCTTGACCACGGTGTTCTTGACCCCGCCGTCGGCGGAGACGACGAGCGACTCGTCGTACTGCGGCGTCTTGGCGCACACCGCCTTGTCCTTGGTGATCCGGATCGGGGCCGGCTTCGGGGCGGTGCCGGCGTACTTCACGGTCCCCACGATCTCTCCGGCGAATGCCGGCGTCAGGACCAAGGCGGCCAGGGCCGCGACGATGGCTGCGATGTTGCGGATGCTGATCATCTTCCTGTGCTCCTCTGAGACTGGGTTCCGGATGACGATGCTCAACGTTGCCCCGCCGCTGCGCCGCGGGGGCGGCCGAGCGTGAAGACGTACTCCGCCAGGACCCTGATCTGCTCCCCGGGGTCCCCGTCGAGGATGTCCGGGGGAGCCGAGCCGGCGGGGTCCTCCGGGTCGTAGTAGGTGGGCATCTTGGTGCCCGGCATCAGCTTCTGGGGGTTCGCGATCCAGCGCTCGATCCAGTCCGGGTTGAGGCGGCGGTGCGCGAGGGTCAGATCAGGGGCCCAGCCCTCCGGAGGTCCCTGCGGCTTGCGCTCCCCCTGCTGGTGGCAGTTCCAGCAGTCGAAGTAGTCCGGCGTGAACATGGTCAGCGCGGCCCTCAGCTTCTCGCCGCGCGGCGGGGCGACGGCGAAGGTCTCGAAGGGGAAGATCCGCCCATCCTTGGCCGCGAAATGGTGCACCAGGGTGCTGGCCTCCTCGTCGCGCAGGCCGAAGGTGGGCATCCGGACCGACAGCCAGGGGCGGATCGGCGTGGGCTCCTTGAGGAACGAGAACAGCCAGTCGGGCTGCACCTTGTCCCCCTCGCCGTCCAGGATCGGCGGCGAGAAGCTGGCGGCGAGAGACCTGGCCTCATCCGCGGAGTGTCCCTCATCCATGAAGTCCCGCGCCAGGCTCTCGCGGATGGCGCCGCCGGCCCCCTCGTAGATGTGGCACCCCCTGCAATTGTAGTCGCGGATCAGGCGCCGCCCGGCCTCGATCGCCTCGTCCCGGGCCGAGAGGCGTCGCACGCTCTCGAGCGGCACCTTCTCCTTCGTGAGGGCCTGCAGCACCAGGGTGATGGCCCCGGCCTCGTCGTCGGTGAAACCGAACTGGGGCATGCGGAGCCTGTCGTAGAACACCGCTACCTTTCCTCGGTCGAAGGACCGCGGGTGCTTCAGCTTCTGGTAGAACCAGGCCGGTGCGGTGTGCTCGATCGGCACGTACCCGAAGTAGAGCAGATCGGGGCGCTTGCTCGCTTCCGTCGAGAGGTCGGTCCCGATCGGCGGCGTGCTCTCGAACCCCGGGATGAGGTGGCACCCGAAGCAGCCGTAGCGGGAGATGGACCGCTCGCCGAGCAGGACGTCCTTCTCCCGGTCGCTCATGGAGGCCAGCCGTGCGGCGGCGTCCTGCGGCGTCATCCGCTGGGTCATGTAGGCCATCAGCGCGCGGTCGCGCGCCTCCGGCTGGGGCCGGACGGGCGGGACGCGCCGGGAGGCGGCCGGGTCGTCCTTCAACGACACGAGGTACGTGGTGATATCGAGCGCCTCCTGGCGGGTCAGCCTGAGGTTCGGCATCCTGGTCGCGGGGTTGTAACGGTGCGGGTCGCGGATCCACTGGTAGATCCATTCCGGCCGCGCCTTGCCGCCGATCCGGGAGAGATCGGGCCCGAAGCGGCGCAGGAAACCGATCGGGTCCAGGGCGTCGCCGCGATCCCGCGCCTGCAGCACCTCCTCCGGCACCTCGTCGCGCTCGATGGCGTGGCAGCCTAGGCAGCCGATCGTCTTGACCAGCCTCTCGCCCCGGTCCACGTCGCCGCGCCCGGGCAGCGGCGGGCTCGGGACGCGCTCGGCCTTCGACTCGAGGTAGGCGACGATCCCGAGGATCTCCGCGTCCTCGCGCTCGGCGTCGCCCGGACCCCGGTTGTTGGGCAGGCCGAAGAAGCGCGGCATGCGGGTGCTGGGCCGGAACGCCTTCGGGTTCTTGATCCACCGGGCCATCCACTCGCCCGTCGTCTTGGAGGTGATCCGCGTCAGCGGGGGAGCCACCTTCGGACGATCCTCAAACCCCCGTATCTTGTGACACCCGTAGCAACCGGCGCGCTCGACGAGCGCCAGCCCCCGGTTGAGCCGGGGCGCCTCGGGCACCGCGACCACGCCCTGGTGGCACTTCAGACACCCGGCCTCGGTCCGGTCCAGGGGCAGCATAGGACGCTCCCAGTAGTGATCGCGCTCCCATCCGTACCGGCGCTCCCACTCCTCGCGCTGCTCGGGGGAGGCGGGGGTGTGGGTCGCGTGCACGAAGTCGACGGCGCGGCCGCGTCCGGCGTGGCACGGGGTGCAGCCGAAGCGGTCGACCGGGTGCGGCGAGCGGCCGGTGACGAAGAGATCGGGTCGCGAGTGGCTCCGGAACGGCTGGGGCGCCTGCTCGAATCCCTTCCGGTCGGCTCCCAGGTGGCAGGTCTGGCAGCGGTCCGCGCGGGGGATCCTGGTGAAGTTGATGTCGATCGGGATGTTCTCGAGAACCACCTGGCGGATCCTGAGGGAGGGGGCCATGAAGTCGAGCAGGGGAGCGTTCAGCAGGCCCGTCGCCAGCCGCATGAGCCCGCTCGGGGCCACCTTCCGGAGCACCTTCCGCAGGCGGTCCCTCTCGGCGGTCAGGTCCTCGATCTCCTCCCGGATCTCATCCGCTCGACCCGTGATCTCCGTCACCGTGGCCTCGACCTCCGACTTCGAGTCGTCCAGCTCCAGCAGCCTCACCCGCAGGGCCTCGAGATGCTCCTCGAGCTCCCGCAGCTCCGAGCGCAGGCTCTCCGCCGACGGGTCGTTGCCGTGCGCCGCCTCCTCGTACTCGAACTTGACGGCATCCAGTGTCGACTTGGTCTCGCGGAACTCCATGTCCACCCTGTAGCGCACCCGGCCGATCTCCTCCAGCCGGTCGCGGGCGGCGCGCAGCTCCTTCGACTTCGCGCCCATCGCCGAGCGGGCCTCCTGCAGCGCCGACTCGAGGCGAGCCAGCCGCTCCCGGTCCAGGGCCGCCTCCTCCGCCTCGATCTCCTCGTGGGTCCTCCGCGCGTCGATGCGGTAGAACTCCTTCTGGTAGCGCTTCCAGGGGCGCGCGTAGTCGTCGTACACCATCCAGCCGGTGACCGCCAGGAGGGCGACGCTGCTGGCCGCGAACAGCCGGTTCATCCGTGTCATGTTGCGGAGGTATTCGCCGACGTTCTTGGGCACGACCACCTCGGGGCCGGCGGAGATCCGCGCGACCCACCTTCAGATGTTGAAGAAGATCTCCGGAATGTTCACCAGGAACTGAAGGTTCAGCGTCCAGCGCAGCATCATCTTGATGGGCAGGGCCATCATGGTCAGCAGCAAGAACGCCATCGTGTAGAAGCGCGGCGGCCCCATCTTCTCGTAGAACCGTCTCATCGGGTAGCGGGCGAGCAGAGGCGGCACGGCCAGGAAGTAGGCCCCGACCAGCAGCAGCCCGAACATCTCCCGGACGATCGGGTTCGAGGGAAGCGACCTCCCCAGGAGCTTCACCCAGATGAGCTGCGACAGCTGCACGTTGATCAGCGGCACCAGCTTGTGCGGATCCCAGTGCTCGTACGGCCCGAAGAAGTTCTGGTTCGGGCCCCGCAGGAAGGTGCCGATGACGATCAGCCAGACCCAGAGGACCGCGAAGCCGAACAGGAAGATGGTGATCTCCCACTTCCTCTCCCTGAAGGTGTAGTACCCGTTCCCCTTCGGGTTGGTGTCGATGTAGGGGATCGCCATGAGCCCGACGATGATGAGCCCCGGAAGAAGCACGCCGGCGATCCAGGGATCGAAATAGACGAGCATCTCCTGCAGCCCGAGGAAGTACCAGGGCGCCTTGCTGGGGTTCGGCGTCTTGGATGGGTTGGCCGGCTCCTCAATGGGCGCCTTCAGGAAGATCGACCAGAGGATCAGGAACACGGTCCACAGGATCAGGCAGATGAACTCGATGTAGACCAGGTCGGGCCACACCAGGACCCGTCCGTCGCCGGTCTCGCGCTGCTCGATCAAGGGCTCGCCGGCCGCCTTGAGGCGGTCGTTCTCGCGCGCCTGCCGGAGCGAGAACCAGGTGAAGAACGCGACCAGGAAGATCATGGCCGCGATCGGCACGTTGTCCGGCTTGCCGACGATCTTCGCGAAGTCGGCGTCCAGGCATGACACGAAGAAGATGAGCGAGACCACGGCGAAGGCGGCCGCGAAGACGCGCGGCCTGTACACCACGTCCAGGGGGCGCGTGATCCGCCGCAGCCAGCGCGGGCCCATCTCTCCGGGGAACAGAACGGCGAAGAACAGGACGACCGTAAGCAGGAAGAACCGCGAGGGCGCGAACAGCCAGTTGACGAGCTCCTGGAGCCGGATGACGACCGACATCCTCCGCCGCCCTCAGACCGGCCCGGAGATGCCGCCGTCCTTGCGGACGCGCCAGAAATGCACCGCCATGAGGATGACGGCGACCACGGGGATGCCGACGCAGTGCAGGACGTAGAAGCGGAGGAGCGCCCCCGAGCCGACGAACCGCCCGCCCAACAGTACGAAGCGGGCGTCGTCGCCCGCGTGCACCAGGGAGATGTCCCCCAGCTTCAACAGGGCCGCGCCGGGCCCTTCATGCCCCACCAGAGGCGTGGCGCGGGCCATGTTGGTGCCGACCGTCACCGCCCACATCGCCAGCTGATCCCAGGGCAGGAGGTAGCCGGTGAACGACAGCAGGAGCGTGAGCACCAGGAGGATAACGCCGACGTTCCAGTTGAACTCCCGGGGCGGCTTGTACGATCCGGTCATGAAAACCCGCAGCATGTGGAGCCAGACGGTGATGACCATCGCGTGCGCGCCCCACCGGTGCAGCTCGCGCATCACGCCCAGCGGGACCTGCTCCCGCAGATCGACGATGTCGACGTAGGCGTACTCTACCGTGGGGTGATAGTAGAACATCAGCAGCAGGCCCGTGGCCACCTCCACCAGGAACAGGAAGAAGGTGATCCCTCCCATGCACCAGGTGAAGCGCAGGCGGATGCCGCTCTTGCGCACCTTCACCGGGTGGAGGTGCAGGAAGACGTTGGACAGTACGGCCAGGCCGCGGTTCCGCGGGGTGTCCATCGGACCGTGGCGGAAGATCGAGTTCCAGATCTGGGTGCCTCGGATGTAATCCCAAAGCTTTTTCAGCATCCTCGCCCTCTATACCACCAGGAACGATTCGGGCCTGTCCCACTCGCCCTTCTCGTAAGCGAACGATTTCGTCTTGTCCACGAGGATCTGCCCGTCATCGGTCAGGGCGATCCGGTATCGCTCGAGGGGCCGGGGGGCCGGCCCCTCGTAATTGATCCCGCTCCGGTAGAACCCGCTGCCGTGGCAGGGGCACTTGAATTTGTTCTCCGCCTCCAGCCAGTTCGGGGTGCACCCGAGGTGGGTGCAGACGGCCTTGATCGCGTAGATCAGCTGCCCCTCCCGCACCAGGAAGACCCCGAAGGACTCCTTGAAGCGGTTGTCCACCTTGCCGGGGAGGAACTCCGATGGGAAGCCGGCCTTGAAGGTCTGCGGCGGCTCGAAGAGGACGTTCGGGAACATGAAGCGCGTCGTGGCCACGGCGCCGGCGGCGCACGCCGCGGCGAACGAGGTCCACGCGACGCCCAGGGCCGAGAGGAATCCGCGGCGGCTGACCCCGCCGCCGGCCGGCCCGCCCGGCACGCCCCCTCGCTGCGGCGCCGCCGCGGACTGCTGCGCGGAGGCGCTCGATGGCGGCGGGGTCGGTGGTCTTCTGTCGTCGGTCATCGCCGGACCCACTTCGTGAAAAAAATCACAACCCGTTCCGTGGACTGTGGAGAGGCTCTGTCCACCGGGCTGTGCGGGTGAGGGCGCCCCCTCGAAAGTGGCCGCCTATCTTCCCCGAAACGGCGGGGACTGTCAATACCGGCCGGTGCGGGCGATCTCGGCTTCCCCGCGCGGCGGCGCGCCGAGAGCCGGAGCTGCCTCAGCGGCCGGGTCCCCCCCGGCCCTCCAGGATGTCGAGGGCCTCGGCGGCGGCCTGGCGCACCGCTAGGCTCGGGTCAAAGTCGCGCAAGTCCCGCACCGCCTCCAGGCTCCCGCGATCGCCCAGCATCGTCAGGGCGCCGAGCGCGCTGACCAGGGCCCGCTCCTTCTGCGGCTCGGTCATCGGACGGGGCACGTTCGCGCCGTCGGCGCGCCTGACGGTGTCCAGATAGCCGCGGTCCAGCATCCTGGCGAGGGTCGGGATGCAGGAGGGATCGCCGAGCCGCGCCAGGGACAGCGCCGCGTTCCATGCCACGTCCACCACGGGGTCGTTGAGGGCGGCGCGCAGGCCCGGCAGCGACGCGGCCGTGCCCGCCGAGCCGAGGGCGTGGGCGGCGGCCTTGCGGAGATCCGGCTCATCGCTCTCGAGGAGGGACTGCAGGGGAGCCGCCGCTCGCGGGTCGCCGAGCGCACCGAGGCCCCCGACGGCGTAGATGCGGGTCATCAGGTCCGCTTCCTCGAGGGCTCCCAACAGCGCCTCGGCGGCGCGGGGATCGCGCATCTGCGCCAGCGTGAGCGCCAGGTACCGGCGCAGCCTGGGGTCGTCGCCGCGCGCCTCCCCGAACAGGGCGAGCAGCCGCGGGACGAAGCGCGGCGGCCGCCGGGAGGGATCCTCGCGACCGATCATCCTGGACAGCTCGAAGGCGGCCTGCCAGGCCCCGCCGCCGCGCGCGCGGATGTCGTCGAGGTAGTCCGACGACGACTTGCCCTCGCTGGCGATCAGGCCGAACAGCAGGTAGACGAGCAGGCACAGAGCCGCCAGGCCGAGGGGCAGCAGGATCAGGGATCCGCGGCGCCGCGAGGGGACGATCGGCTCCGCCGGGACGCTCATCGGCTCGTGCACCGCGAGATCGGCATCATAGCGCACGCCCTCGGGCACGTCCTTGTCGGCGCGCAGGTCTTCGTCGGGCGGCGACGGGTCGGCCATCAGGGCCCTCAGACGAGGTACCGAAGCAGCAGCGTGGCCAGCCCCAGGAACGACAGGAACCCGAAGCAGTCGGTGAAGGTGGTCACCACCACGCTCGACCCGAGCGCCGGATCGAGCCTCAGCCACTTCAGCAGGAGCGGGATCGCGGCCCCGGAGGTGCCGGCGATCACGAGGTTCAGGATCATGGCCAGGCCGATCACCAGGCCCAGCATCGGCTTCCCCTTCCAGACGACGGCGACCAGCGCCATGACGGCGCCGGTGGCGGCCCCGATGGAGGCGCCCACCAGCAGCTCCCGAACGATCGCGCGCCGTGCGCTGGCGAAGTCGATCTCACCGAGCGCGATGCCCCGGACGACCACGGTGAGCGCCTGCGACCCGGCGTTGCCGCCCATTCCCGCGACGATCGGCATGAAGGTCGCGAGAGCGACGACCTGGGCGATCGACCCCTCGAACAGCCACACGACCCAGGAGGCGAGCAGGGCGGTCCCCAGGTTCAGCAACATCCAGGGCAGCCGGCGCCGCACGGAGGCCAGCGGCGGGCTGCTGATCCGGTCCTCGGTGTTGAGGCCGGCCATGAGGTACATCTCGCGGGTGGTCTCGTCCGCCATCGCCTCGATGGCGTCGTCGACGGTGACCATCCCGGCCAGGACGTTCCCCTGATCCACGACCGGGATCGCCAGGAGCTTGTAGCGGGCGATCAGGTCGGCCACCTCGCCCCGCGGCTGGTCGGTGCGTGCCCGGACCAGTCTGGTGTTCATGATCTCGCTCAGCGGCTGGTCGGTGCGCGCCAGAACGAGCTGGCGCAGGGAGACCACGCCCTCCAGCCGCCCGCAGGAGTCGATGACGTAGAGGTAGAAGACCATCTCCGCCTCGCGCTCGGCGCGGACGCGGGCGATCGCGTCGCCCACCCGCGTCGTGCTCTCCAGCGCCAGATAGCGGGTGGTCATCATCCCGCCGGCGGTGTCGGCGCCGTAGGTCATCAGCCGGTCCAGGGTCTCGGCCGTCCTCTCGTCGAGCCGTTTGAGGATCGCGTCGGCGCGCTCTGCGGGCAGGAGGCCGAGCAGGTCGGCCGCCTCGTCGGGCGGCTGCCGGGAGACGAGGGAGCCGATGCGCTCGTCGTCGACCTGTCCCAGGATCTCGCTCGTCATCGGTGGCGGCATCTCCGCCAGGATCGCTGCGGCGCGCGGATGGCCGATCAGCACGTCGATGAACGTCTTGCGCTCGGGCGGCGCGAGCGCCGGGAGGATCTGGACCGCGTCCGCCGGGTGCAGGCGGTCGAGCAGGCGCGCCGCCTCCTCCCGGGCGCCGACGCGCACGAAGCGTCGCATGACCCTCATGTACGAGAGGGTCGGTGCGACGGATGTGCTCTGGGCTCGCGGATTCATCGGGAATGTCCCTCCGGGTCGGCCGCGCGGGCGAGGGGACGCCCGCTATTCTAATTCAACTGCCCCGGCCGGCGGGCATCGCCGGGCTCGCCGCCCGGCGCCGTGCCGGTGCGCCGCGGGGCCCGTGGTATCCTCCGGCCGTGGGACGCGTGGCCCGATCGGGGAGCAGGACGGCGCAGGCGCGACGGCGGAGGGGCGGGAGGCGACCGGCCCATCTGGACGCGCGCGGCCGTGCGCGCATGGTCGACGTGAGCCGCAAGCCGCTCACCCTCCGGGAGGCGGTCGCCGCCGGCGCGATCTCCATGAGCGCGGCGGCGTTCGCCGCGGTCCGCGCCGGCGCGCTGGCCAAGGGGGACGTGGTCGCGGTGGCCCGGGTGGCCGGCATCGCCGCGGCGAAGCGGACCGCCTCGCTGATCCCGCTCTGCCATCCGATCCCGCTGGACCATGTCGCGGTCGCGATCGGCTTCGAGCCGCGGGCCCGGGCGGTGACGGTCGAGGCGACGGCGCGCTCGCGCTGGAGCACGGGCGTGGAGATGGAGGCGATGGTCGCGGCGGCCGCGGCGCTTCTGACGATCTACGACATGGCGAAAGGGGTCGATCGCGGCATGAGGGTCGGGCCGATCCGCCTGCTGCGCAAGAGCGGCGGCCGCAGCGGCCTCTACAGACGGAGCCGGGTGAGGGCGTCGCTCAGCGGGAGGCGGGGCCCACCTTCACGACGATCCAGTTCTCGGGGTTGAGGTATCGCGCGGACAGCTCCCGGATCCGCGACGGCTTCGGCGGGGTGAGGTCGGTCAGATCCTCAAGGTACGAGGACGCACCCAGCCCGCTCGCCTCCCGATAGGAGAGGTGGCTCGCCAGGGCCAGGGTGCCCTGGATCGCGGCTGCGTCACGCCCCGCCTGGACCCTCACGAAATCACCCAGATCCTTCGGGTCGAGCTCCTCCAGCGCCAGCCGCCGCATCAGCCGCTGCAGATCGAACACGGCCTCCGCGAGACGCGCGGGGGCGGCCGCGACCTCGAGGGCCAGAGAGCCGCGGCGCCGCAGGGCCTCCGGGATGGCCGTCAGGGTGAAGGCGGCGCGTCTGGCGAAGATGATGTCCTCGAAGCCGAGGACGGTCAGGGCGGTCCCGAGAAGACGGAGGTCCCGGAAATCGGCATCGCCGATCCGCGCCGCCGGCTGCCCCCCGATCAAGACTGTGGCCGATCCCAATGTGATAGGGCCGCCAACGTGAGGCACCGGAGGGACTCCGGGGGTTACCATCGGACAGGTGTGCATATCTCCCATTCGGGCGGCTGGCTGCCCTCCGATCAAGACCTGCGGGAATCCCGCCGCGATCACGCCACCGTGGGCTGTCGCATCGCCCATTCGTGCAGCCGGACCTGGAGGCATTTTGCTCTTCTCCTAAAGGATTTCAATCTTGCCGGACCGGTGCGCCCAGGTATAATGTCGTCACCTATAGACCGAATTGGCGTTACAATC
>JBHIBC010000045.1:0-22809 GCA_046758905.1 Acidobacteriota bacterium
CTCCCCAATATGATGCGCCACGCGGGCGCGATCCTCGACCCCCCGTCCCGGGTCCGGCGCCCTCTCCTCCCCGACACGCTCCCCGGACGGCCGGTCGTGCCCCTCGCCGAATACCTGCCCGTGGAAGATCTCGAACGACGCGCCGCGCCGCCACGCGTCCGGCGGGAGCCCGGCCTTCATCGACAGCTGCGCCAGGGTCCGCTCGAGGCTCCATCCCTGCTCCACCGGCACCTGCGGCAGGAACACGGCGCGCCGCTCGCCCTTCTTCAGGACGATCCCGTCGCGCCCGATCTCGATCTCCTTCCAGGAGGCGACGGGGCGCGGCGGCCACAGCACCGTCAGCTCGATCTCGATCCGGGGCAGCTCCTCCGGACGCAGCGGCGGGAAGCGCGGGTCCTGCAGGGCCGCCCGGGCCGCGGCCACAACCACCGCCTCGGGGAGCGTGTAGGAGGGATAGACCTGCCCGATGCACCCGCGCAGCCGCCCCCTGCGGGCGATCTCTTCCGGGTCGGTGCGGCGCAGGGTGACGAAGGTCCCCTGCAGGCGTTGCAGCGCCGCCCGATCCGAGGAGGGGAGATCCCTCAGGGCGCGCTTCAGGTCGTCGCCTCCGAGAAGCTCCGTGCGCAGTGTGGCGCGGGCGACGCGCAGGAGGCCGGCGCCGAGATCGGGGTCGAGCGGCGGCGCGTCCGCCGGGCACCGCGGGTGGGGCGGCGGCGCCCCCAGTGGGCGGCCCGACGTGGGCGCCCCCGGCGAGCCTCCCTCGAGGTAGGCGAGGGCGACGTAGCTGACCGACTCGTCCGACTCGAACCCGGGGATGTCGATCGAGGCGTAGTGGGCGAGTCGGACCGCCCGCGCCTCGGGCGCGATCCGCGGCATCAGCTCGAGCAGCACCTCGATCCCCTCGCGGCCGCAGATGGTGTCGGAGGTCTCCTCGAGGAACTTCCGGAACCCGTCCGCGTCGGGCGGGGAGAGGAAGCCGATCGCCCGCTGATCGAGGGCGCGGATCCTCGCGCGCGCCCGCATCGCCGAGGGGCCGTACGGCGCGTACGCGTAGCGCGGCCCGTAGTGGGTGAAGTCGCTCGAGAAGGCGAACAGCGTCCGGCCGTCGTGCAGGCGGGCCAGCCGTTTCGCCAGCGCCCTCTGCATGGCGGGGTCGGTCCGGCCGGTGAGGATCGGCACGAGGCAGAAGCGGTCCAGCCGCTCCTGCAGGAACGGGAGCTCGATCTCGATGCTGTGCTCCCTCTCGTGGGCCCCGGCGACCGTCCGAACCAGCCTGCCGTCCTTCAGCCTTCCCATCGCCTCCCGGCACAGGGGCACCTCCCCGGCCGGGGTGCGGTAGGCGAGCACGTCCGGGACCGAGTAGCCGGAGAACCCGCCCCCGTGCGACGGCGCCACCATCACCACCCGGTCGAAGTCCCCCGGCTGCAGGTTGCGCCAGGCGGCCGCCGCCGCGAAGCCGGAATACCGCCAGCCGGCGTGCGGCACCACCAGGGCGATCGGCCGGGACGGGAGGCGGGGCGCGCCGGATGAGGCCCGCACCATCCGGTCGACCTCGGCCGAGACCAGGCAGGCCCGGCCGGGGTACCACGACCCCGCCAGGGCCGGCGGGCGCACCCGTCCCGCGGCGGCGGCCGGTGCGGCCGCGCTGAGCAGCGCCGGGATCAGCAGCGGCCAGCACCGTGCGAGTCGCGGCCCGGCGGGCGCCGCCCCGCGCGGCGCGCCGAGCGTGAACGCCGACTCCGGCGAGCGCGACTCGCCGGCGCGGGTGATCCGGATCGCCGCCAGGTCGACCACCGGGCACTTCGCCTCGCACAGGCCGCATCCGACGCAGCGGCTCGGGTCGACCAGGGGACGCTGCAGGCGCTCTCTCCCGCTTCGCCGGCCGGCGAGCCCGACCTCCTCGAGCCGGATCGCCTTCGGGGTGGTGGGACAGACCTCCTGGCAGACGATACAGGGGGTGTCCATGGCCCAGGGGAGGCAGCGGCCGCGATCGACGAAGGCGGTGCCGATCCTGACGCCGTATCCTCCCGGACGGGTCCAGCCCTTCTCGTCGAGCGTGAGCGGCCGGATCGCCCCCGAGGGGCAGACCTGGCCGCACAGGGTGCAGCTCGGCTCGCACCATCCGCGACGCGGCACCACCACCGGGGTCCACAGCCCCTCGATCCCCGCCTCGCCGAGGGCCGGCTGGATGGCGGAGGTGGGACAGGCGTTGCCGCAGGCGCCGCACCGCAGGCAGCGGGCGAGGAACTCCGGCTCCGCGAGCGCCCCCGGCGGCCGGATCGCGTCCGGCCGGGGGCTCGAGGCCGACCCGGCGCTGGCGCGGAACAGCGGCAGCAGCGCCGCGCCGGTGAGCGCCGCGCCGAGGAACCTGCGTCGCGGCAGCGCCACGCCGCCGGCCGGCGCCGCGGCCGGCGCGAAGGGGCGGTACCGGATCGCGGCCTCGGGGCAGGCGTCGATGCAGTTCAGGCACACGTGGCACTCCGACACGCGGTGTCGCGCGAACGGCTCGTCCGCGCCCTGGCAGTCGGCGGCGCAGAGGTCGCAATGGGTGCACAGCTGCGGATCGATCTCGATGCGGTAGATGGCGCCGCGCGCGATCCATCCGAGCAGGGCGCCCAGAGGACACAGCGCCCGGCACCACCAGCGGGCGATCCAGACGTTGGCGGCGAGCATGGCGAGGAACAGCGCTCCGGTCAGCCACGCCCAGCGGTAGATGCGCGGGCGGAACCCGTCACCCGGGAGGGCGGTCGAACCGGCGGACAGCAGGCTGGAGGCGATCGATCGCAGGCCGAGCGAGATCGGGTCGAGCAGGCCGACCTGGAGGCTGCCGAGCGCGGTCACGCTCAGCAACGCGATCAGGATCAGGTATTTCCAGCGGAAGTGGGGCCGCCAGCGGTTCACCGCCGCGGGCGGGCCGCGCCGCCAGCGTCGCGTGGCCCAGGAGATCAGGTGATTCATCGTGCCCACCGGGCAGAGCCAGCCGCAGAATGCGCGCCCGAAGACCACGGTCAGCGCCACCAGCGCCAGCGACCAGAGGAAGGCCGCCGGCAGGATCCACGAGGAGACCAGCACGGCGAGCGCCGCCAGCGGGTCGAGGTGGAACAGCCAGCGGACGGGGAAGCGGCGGATCCCTTCTTCGGTCATGAGCGCCAGCGTGCCGACGAACAGCAGGAGGAAGGACGCCTGGTAGACGATGCGGAACACCCTGGGCCACGAGATCGGCCGGCCTCGGCCGCGGCGCCGCGGGAGCCGCCGGTCGGCGGCCGCGCCGCGCTCGCGCCCCGAGGTGGAGCTCGTCTCACCCGCCCGCATGGATCTCCTCGATCGGGCCGTCCCCGAACGTCCCGAGGCCCCGCCCCCGGGCGAGGACGATGTGGCCGATCTCCAAGGGATCGGCGCCGATGAGCGTCGCCCCCCAGGCGTCGAGCGCCACCGGGTCGGTCCCCGCCCCCACCGCGCCGACCCGGAGGACGTCGTCCAGGCGCCCTCCCTGGGGTCCTCCCCGCAGCATCACGCGGGTGGCGTCCACCACGGTCAGCGTCGGCCCGAACGCAGACGCGAGGTCGGCGATGGCCGCGTGGATCCTCTGGTGCAGCCGCCCGCGGCCTCCCCCGAGCAGCCCGTACAGGTTCTTCATCCCGCAGGTCAGACGGCTCAGCGCGTGGTCCTTGACCACCGGGACGTTGATCAGCCGGTCGGCATCCAGCGCGGGCGCGAACACCTCCCACCGGTCGACGACCGAGCCGCCGAGCGAAGCCGGGACGAAGCCTGCCCCCGGCGGCATCAGCAGGACGGCGCCGGCCCCGCGCGCCGCCGCCCCGATGCCGGAGCGGGATGCGACCCGAGCCGGGTCGTGCACCGGCACCTCGCCCACCACAACCCGCGCCGCCCCGGCCTCCCGGCAGAGGCGGACGACCTCGGCGACGACCTCCGGGTGGGTGTTGGCTCCCTGCTCCGGCGTCCGGTCCCAGGCCATGTTCGGCTTGACCAGGACGCTCTCGCCGGGCCGGACGAAGCGCCCCATCCCCCCCACCCGGTCCACCGCGGCGCGCACCAGGGCCGCGACCGGGCCGCCGCGCGCGATCGCGGCGCGGGGCCAGCGCGGATCGGCGGGGACCGACCGGCGCGGGATCGCGCGCGCGCCGGGCGGCGCCGCGCGTCTACCGGGGGAGAGGATCCCGAGCGCCGCCGCGATCCCGGAACCGCCCAGGACCAGCCCGGCTTGGCCGAGTCGCTGCAGCACGATCCGCCTGTCGGGGCGATGCCTCCCGGCCGGCGCGGAGCCGGGTGGGGAGGTGCCCCCGGGATTCGCTTCCGGCCGGTGCGTCATGGCGGGGCCCCGGAGCTGCCGGCCGGGTCGCCCGTCCCGCCGCCGGTCCGCATCGCCCGGATGCCGGCGTCGAGCCTGCGGGCGAGATCGAGCAGCCCCGCCGGATCGGGGGCGGCGCCGGGCTCCGCGTAGATTCGGGCATAGAAGCGGCCCCTTCTGAAGATGATCGCCTGCTCGTCGACGGAGGCCTCGTCGCCCGGTCCCGGGGTCCGCCCGGCGCCGGCATCGCGCTGCAGGGCGCGGCCCGCCCCGTCCTCGCTGCGGAAGACCAGCAGCTCGACGTCCGCCGGCGGGTCATCGGTCCTCCAGAGGAGGAGCCGCACGCAGCCGGCGGCGCGCAGCGCGTCGGCGGCGCCGTCGACGCGCTCGTGCAGGCGGTCGGCCGGGTACTCCTCGTCGGGCTCCCGCAGGCCGGCGATCGGCCGGCGCGACGTCGTCGCGAGGTCGGGCGTGCCGGCCGAGGTCGCGGGGCCGAACCGGCGCGAGACGCCGCCGAGGGCGAGCCACACGATCAGGGCGACGAGCGGCGCCGCCAGCAGCAGGCCCACGGCGAGCGGCGGGAGCGGACGGTCCTCGCGCATGCGAGTCTTCCCCTCGCCCCTCGTGGTAGGGTGGGTGGGCGCGGCGAGGGGTCAATGGAGTGCGGAACTACAATCATTCTAGCCCAGACGCCCCCCGATCGCCCACCTGAGAGGGGCACGCCGTCGGGCGATCCGCGCTGCGGACGCCACAGAGGGGGGGCGGGGCGCCGGAGCGCAGGGGGGCGCCGGAGTGCGGGGGGGCGCCGGAGCACGTGGGCGGGTCCCCTCCGGATCGTCGCTCCGGAGAGGCCTTCGGGTCCGCGTCCGTTGACATGATTCGATCGCGTCCCGCATACTCGCCCGGATCGGCACGTGCCGGCAGCGGCTCGGAATCCCTAAGACCCATCCGATGGACGTGAGGATCGGTCGGACACTGTCCCACTACCGCCTCGTCGAGGAGATCGGCAGGGGCGGGATGGGAGTCGTCTACCGGGCCCTCGACACGACGCTCGACCGGCACGTCGCCCTCAAGGTCCTGCCGCCGGCGGTCACCTCCGACCCCGTGCGCCTGGAGCGATTCCAGCGGGAGGCGAAGGCGATCGCGGCGCTCAGCCATCCCGGCGTCGTCACCATCCACTCGGTGGAGGAGTGGGGAGGGGTCCACTTCCTCACCATGGAGCTGGTCGAGGGGAAGTCACTCGACGGGGCGATCCCGCGCGGCGGCCTGGGTCTGGGGGACTTCTTCCGGATCGCCGAGGGACTGGCGGACGCGCTGGTCGCCGCCCACGACCGGGGGATCATCCACCGCGACCTCAAGCCGGCCAATGTCATGCTGACGGACGAGGGGCGGGTCAAAGTGCTCGACTTCGGTCTGGCCAAGCTGCTGGGACCGCAGGCGGCGTCGGCAGGGAGCGCCGCCCCGACCCGCACGGTGACGGAGGGGGGGCGCATGCTGGGCACGATCCCCTACATGTCCCCCGAACAGGTCCAGGGGAAGGCGGCCGATCGCCGGTCCGACATCTTCTCGCTCGGGATCATCCTGTACGAGATGGTGAGCGGGGAGCGTCCCTTCAAAGGGGAGAGCAGCGCGGAGCTGACCTCGTCGATCCTGAGGGACACGCCGGAATCGGTGTCCGATGTGAGGGCCGGCCTGCCGCGCCACCTGGGTCGGATCATCCGGCGCTGTCTGGAGAAGGACCCGAAGAGGAGGTGCCAGACCGCCATCGACGTCCGCAACGAGCTGGAGGATCTGCGAAGGGAGATCGACTCCGGCGAGCTGCTCCCCCACGTCGGGCCGAGTGGGGCCGCAGCCCCGGCGCGGCCCGGGGGCCGCCGGACGCTCCTGCTCGCCGCCGCGGCTGCAGCGGTGGTCGCGCTCGTCGTCTCCGGCTACCTCATGCGGGGCCGGGGGGACCGCGGCGCTCCGCCCGCGCGCGGCTCGGCCGTCCCCCCGACCGCCGCGTCGGTCGCCATCCTGCCGTTCGTCAACATGAGCGCCGAGGAGGAGAACGAGTACTTCAGCGATGGGATGACGGAGGAGCTCATCACCGCCCTGGGGAAGGTCAAGGGGCTGAAGGTGCCGGCCCGGACATCGGTCTTCGCGCTGAGGGGGAAGGGCCTGAGCATCCAGGAGATCGGGAAGCGGCTGGGGGTCGCCACGGTGCTCGAGGGGAGCGTGCGCAGGTCGGGCGACCGGATCCGGATCACCGCCCAGCTGATCGACGTCGCCGGCGGCTACCACCTCTGGTCGGAGCGCTACGACCGCCAGCTCGAGGACATCTTCGCCATCCAGGACGAGATCTCGGCGAGCATCGTCGGCGCCCTTCAGGTCACCTTGACCCCGGGCGAGAAGCGGGCCATCGGGACCGCCCCGACGTCGGACGTTCGGGCGTACGACTACTACCTCAGGGGGAGGAGACTCTTCCACCAGAGCGGGCAACGGAACTGGAGGACCGCCAGGCAGATGTTCGCCCGGGCGATCGAGATCGACCCCGGCTACGCCCTCGCCTACGCCGGCATCGCCGACGCGTCCTCCTACCTGTACATGTACGCCGAGAGCACCGATGAGAACCTCGGGCGGGCCCGCGGCGCGAGCGCCAGGGCGCTGGAGCTGGCGCCCGGCCTGGCGGAGGCGCACGCCGCCCGCGGGCTGGCCCTGTCGCTGGGCCGGGAGTACGCCGAGTCGGACGAGGAGTTCGAGACCGCCATCCGCCTCGATCCCGATCTCTTCGAGGCGCACTACTTCTACGCCCGCGCCGCCTGGGCGCAGGGGAAGTTCGAGCAGGCGGCGCAGCAGTTCGAGCAGGCCATCGCGGTGCGGCCGGAAGACTACCAGGCGCCGATGCTGCTGGGCAACGTCTACACGCGGCTGGGGCGTGAAGAGGACGCTCTCGCCACGCAGCGGCGGGCGCTCGAGGTGATCGAGGAGCACCTGGAACAGAACCCGGACGATGTCCGGGCCCTCTACCTGGGGGCGGCCGCCCTGATGCACGTGGGCCGGCCGGAGCGCGGCCTCGAGTGGGCCGGCCGCGCCCTGGCGGTCGACCCGAACGACGCGTCTATCCTTTACAACGTCGCCTGCATCTACTCGATAGCGGGGCGGGTCGGGGATGCGATCGGCTACCTCGAGCGGGCCCTCGACGCCGGCTTCGCCCAGAAGGAGTGGATCGAGAACGACAGTGATCTCGATCCGCTCCGCGGGCACCCCCGGTTCCAAGCCCTCATGAGCCGGCTGGAGTAGGGCCCCCCGCTCGGCCGGCCGTGCCCGCTACCGGCCGGCGCACCTGCGGGCCAGCCGGCACTCGCCGGCCAGGATGAGCGAGGCGATCTCGCGCAGCAGCCCGCCCACGGTCGTGGAGGCGCAGCCCGCGACCTTCCGCTCGGCCGGACAGCTGCTCTGGATGCGGCCGGAGCAGAGGTTGAAGACGAGGGTGGTCAGGTCCCTCAGGGCCTGCCGCGGACAGTCGGCCGGGGCGCCGATCTCGATCGCGACGGCCGCGCAGGCCGCGGTGTCATCGAGCCCGAGGTCCGCCAGGGTCGCCCGGGCGCACGGGAGCACCCGCTGCGCGAAGCCCGGCTCGATCGCGTCGGCGGGACCACGCCCCCGCGGGGAGGGGCGCAGCCCGCCGTCCTCCTCCGGGAGACCGAGGCACTGCCGGTGCCAGTAGCCGGTCCCGGCCGCCGGGCGGGGATCGCAGGGCGGCACGAACTCGACCCGAAGGGACGGGCGGTTCTCCGCGACCGGGTTCTCCCGCGAGTCGAAGCGCTTGGCGGTCGAGGGCAGCCGCTCGCCCCCGGTCAGGATCCAGCCGTGGTTGCCGCCCGGATCGTCCAGCCAGGACTGGACGTCGGCCGCCATCTCCGGCGTCGGGCCCCAGCTGTAGGACCCCGGCTGGTCCACCACCACGCTCGCCCGCACCGCGGTCCCGAAGTCGCCCCCAGGGAAGGTCCAGAACCGATCGTCGTAGAAGGTGTGGATCCAGGTGGCGTCGCCGCGCGTGGAGGGGGCGCCCAGGCCGCCGCCGGCGGACGAGGAGCCCTCGCCCCACTCGGCCAGGAGGCGGCGCAGGTCGACGCGCACGGGCCCCGCGCTGGTGCGCGACATGTGCAGCGTCAGCACCGCTGAGGTGACCGTCGCCCCGGGCGGGATCGCGGAGGCGACGTCGAAGGCGATGACCCCCCTGCGGATGGAGCCCGCGGCCTGCCCGGTCCGGCCGGCGAACAGGTGCGGGCCGGCTCCGTTGCTCCGGGAGCCGTCGAGAGTCTCGATAAGCGTGTTGTCCCGCGACGCCGGGGCGATCGCGACCTCGGCGAGGACGGCGCCCGTAGAGAGGCTCAGGCCCCAGAGGAGCGCCGCCGCGATCGCCGCCGGGGCCGCGGGTCTGGTCGATTCGCGCATGGAACGTGTGCGCCTGATTCCGGGACCGCCGGCCGGGCCCCCATTCGGGTTCCCGGAATCTACGCTCATCCGCCCTTCCGCGCCAGGGCAAAACGCGGCCTGCATGTCGGCCCGACCGTCTTGAGTTCGGGAAGCACGGCCGGCGCCGGTGCCGAGGAGCGGGGCGGAGCGCGGGGAGCGGACGGCCGGGGCCGCGACGGGATACGGTAGAATGAGCCTCCCCCGTGACGCGGCGCGGTCTTTACCTATCGAGGAGCCCTGAGCCATGGCCGAGGCGGATGCCGGTAAGCAGCCCAGGAACTTCCATGTCGACATCCCGGCGGAGAACCGTCCCTTCTTCCTGAAGGGGGCGGGCGCCCTCGGCTGGGGGATGCAGAACAGGTTCTCCAGGATCTTCAGCCCCGGGTCGGGGCGCACCGTGATGCTGGCGATCGACCACGGGTACTTCCAGGGGCCGACGACCGGGCTGGAGCGCGTGGACCTCGACATCGTCCCGCTGCTGCGGTTCGCCGACGCGCTCATGCTGACGCGCGGGATGCTCCGGAGCACCATCCCGCCGACCTTCGCGGGGGGGATCGTCCTGCGGGCCAGCGGGGGCCCCAGCATCCTGAAGGAGCTCTCGGACGAGGCGATCGCCGTCGGCGTCGAGGACGCCTGCCGGCTGAACGTCGCCGCGCTGGCGGTGCAGGTGTTCATCGGCGGCGAGTTCGAGACCCGCTCGGTGCGCAACATGACGCGGCTGGTCGACCTCGGGAGCCGGTACGGCATCCCGGTCCTCGCCGTGACGGCGGTCGGCAGGGACATGGTCCGCGACGCCAGGTACCTGCGGCTGGCCTGCAGGATCTGCGCCGAGCTGGGGGCGCAGTTCGTCAAGACCTACTACGTGGAGGACGGCTTCGACACCGTGGCGGCCTCCTGCCCGGTGCCGCTCGTCATGGCGGGAGGGAAGAAGCTGCCCGAGATCGACGCGCTGAGCATGGCCTACCGGGCGGTGGAGGAGGGGGCCGCGGGCGTCGACATGGGACGCAACATCTTCCGGTCGGACGCCCCGGCGGCGATGATGCAGGCGGTGCGCGCCGTGGTGCACGAGAGGCTGCGGCCGCGGCAGGCGTACGAGCTCTACCGGACGCTCAGGAGGCCGGCCGAGTAAAGTCCGCCCCGCCCCGGGGGCGCTCGCCTATCGTCCGCACAGCCTCCTGAAGTTGCAGTTCCGGCAGCGCCACAGATCGGCGGTGAGCGGACACGACTCCCGGTCGACGGCGTTGCCGGCCTCCGGGTCGAGCAGCAGCGCGCGCATGTCCCGGATGGAGCCGCGGATGTAGCCGCGCGTCCGCTCGATCTGGGCGGCCGAGACCGGGTACTCGCGCAGCTGGCCTCGGGCGAGGTTGAGCTCGGCGGTGCGCAGATCCCGCGGCAGGGTGCCCCACTTCTGGTGGGCGTAGAGCGCGTAGCAGGCGAGCTGCACGCTGTTGTCCTCCTCGTCGCGGCGGCCGGTCTTCCAGTCGAGGATGTGCACCCGGTCCCCCTCGCGGCAGGCGAAGTCGAGCCGGACGTGCACCTTGACGCCGTCGAGGTGGAAGCAGGAGAACTCCTCGATCTCCAGCCACCGCTCGCGCGGCAGCGACCGGATCCAGGCGTAGGTGTCGGAGCGGTAGAACGTCCTCAGGCAGGAGGCGACGTGCTCGGCGTTCGCGCGCCACTGCTCGTCGGAGAGGGGGACGGCGTACTCGTGCTCGAACAGGGCCGTCGTCTTCGGACGGCTGCGGTAGACGCCGTCCCGCGACTGCCGCCACTCGTTGCGCATGCGGTCGAGGGCGAGGGAGACGATCTCCTCGAGCGGCAGGGGCTCGATCCCCCCGCGTAGGTTCTCCAGGGAGCGCTGGATGCAGGAGTGGACGACTTCCCCGGCCCACATCTGTCGCGACTTGAGCTGCCTGAGCTGGTAGATGTCGCGGGTCTCGGGGTCTGCGGCCGCCTCCCAGCCCCCCCAGAAGCCGTAGTACTGGAACCAGTACCGTCGCCGGCACTCGTTGAACGCGCCGTCGCGCGAGCGCGACCAGGAGAACTCGTTGGCGAGGGCGGCCATGGCGTCGATGCGTTCGGGACGGCCCGAGTTTATGCGCGAGGGGTGACCCCCGGCAAGTGGTGCGGCCTCCCTATCAGTCCACCGACGGGAGGCTCGAGGCCTCGGGCGGTCCCGAGCCTCGGCCGTCGTCCCTCCGGCCCCGAGCGCCGCGGCGGCCGGGGAGCGCGGCGGTCCGCCGGCGCAGCAGCCGCGCGCGGGTGAGGGCTTCCTCCCCCATGCGGTCGCGCACCGAGTCGGCGGCCCGGGCGACTCGCTCGGCCCGCGCCTCGGCCTCGTCCGGGAACAGCTCGGCTTGTCCCCTTCCGGCCGGCTCCAGGCCGCTGACGCCCACGCCGAGCAGCCGCACGCCCCTCCTCCCCAGCCGGATGCGCCCGGCGAACAGCTCACGCACGGCGCGCACGATCACCTCGGTCAGGTCGGTTGGAACGGGCAGCGTCTTCGCGCGCGTCCAGGTGGTGAAGTCCCCGGTCCGGACCTTGATGTGGACGGTGCGGCCCAGCAGGCGCTCGCGGCGCAGCTCCCGCGCCACGCCGTCGGCCCGCGCCAAGAGCGCCCGGTCGATGTCGTCCGGCCTCCTCAGGTCGGTGCGGTAGGTCCGCTCCTCGGAGATCGACTTCGCCTCGCGCTCGGGCTCGACCGGGCGATCGTCCTCGCCCCGGGCGAGAGCCCTCAGATGCGCGGCGGCCGGCGCGCCCACGATCCGCTCGAGGGCGGGGCCGGTCGCCTTCAGGATGTCGCCGACCGTCCGGATGCCGACGGCCTTCAGCCGCGCCGCGGTCTTGGGGCCGACGCCCCAAAGCCGCTCCGCCGGCAGCGGCCAGAGCCTGTCCGGCAGCATGTCGGGTGTGAGCACCATAAGCCCGTCGGGCTTCTCCATGTCGGAGGCGATCTTGGCGAGGAACTTGTTCGGGGCGACCCCGACCGACGCGGTGAGCCGCTGCGCGGCGCGGATCCTCTCCTTGAGCCGCGCGGCCGCGCGACGCCCGGCCTCGAGATCCTCGACGACGCCGCTCAGGTCCAGGAACGCCTCGTCGATCGACAGGGGCTCCACGACGGGCGAGAACTCCTCGAGGATCTTCCGGATCTCGCGCGACACCTCGACGTAGAGGCCCATCCGGCCCGGAAGCCAGATCGCCCGGGGGCAGAGTCGCTCGGCGGTGACCGAGGGCATGGCGGAGCGGACGCCGAACCTGCGCGCCTCGTACGAGCAGGTCGAGACCACCCCGCGCGGGCCGCGGTGGCCGACGATCAGCGGCCTGCCCGCGAGGCGCGGGTCCTCGCGGACCTCCACGGCCGCGTAGAACGCGTCCATGTCGAGGTGCAGGATGACGCGCCCGCGCGGGGCGCGCCGGGCGGCGGTCATGTCAGCGGGCTCCTTCGACGCGCCCGCGGCCGGGCGCGTCATCCTAGCGGCAGTCGCCCCTCGACGGCGAACGACGCCGACCGTCGCTGCTGCGGCCGTAATCGAGCTCCCCTGCGTTCCGGACCAGGATCGCCACCGCGCGGCCGGGGGCGGGCTCCGGGACGTCGATGGTGGCGAAGGCGACGTCGCCCCCGTCGATCAGGCACTCGGCCTCACCCAGGTCGATCCCGCTCGTCCCCGGCCCGATGGCGCCCGCGTCGACGGCGACGGCGTCCCCCTGGATCGCCGGCACCGGCGCGAGGATCGGGGGGCAGGCGCCCGGCCACAGGCGGATCCGGTCGAGCCCGAGCAGGCTGTCGAGACACAGAGGGAGGCCGCCCCCGTAGAAGCGGTAGACGCCGTCGTCGGTCGCGGCGTAGGCGACGCCGAGGCGCACGGCGTCCGCCTCCACCCGGAACACGATCCGACCGGCGAGCGCGCTGCCGGTGACGTCGGTCCAGGTGGCGCCGAGGTCTCGGCTCACGAAGGCGAAGCCCGCCTGCTGGTTCGGCGACCCGGCGGCGTAGGCCCGGTCCGGGTTGGCGCCGTCCCAGTCGAGGAAGAACCGGGCCGGGGCGGCGAGGACCTCCTCGAAGCGGTCGCCGTCGTCCCGCGTGCGCAGGACGAACCCCTCGTGTCCCGTCAGTACGAGCCCGTGCCGGTGGGGGTGGGCCGACACGTCGGAAGTCTGGTTGTCGCCGATGGCGCGGGAATCCCACACCGACCTCCAGCTCTCGCCGCCGTCCCGCGAGTGCAGCGTGAACCCCATGAAGATGAGCGTCTCGCCGCCGATCCAGACGCTGTCGGGATCGGTCCGGGCGACCTCCAGGCAGACCAGGCCGCCGTCCGGCGGCAACGCCCGCCACGAGATCCCGAGATCGTCCGACCTCCACATGCCCCCTCCGGCCGCGAACACCGTGCCGGTGCCCGCCACGCCCTGGACCGCGTACACCCTCGGCGCGCTGCCGAAGGGGGTCGGCAGATCCTCGATCGGCTCCCAGGCGGCGCCCCCGTCCCGCGAGCGGTACAGCGGCGGCCCCGCGAGGCCGGGGTCGACCGCGGCGAATCGGACCTGCGGGTCGAGGGGATCGATCCAGAGCCAGGTGACCACGCGCCCGTCGAGGCCGCCGCGCCGCCACACCGGCCGAGCGGATGCCAGGTCGAGGCAGAAGATCCCCTCACCCTGGGTGCCCGCGCACAGCAGGTCGACCGCGGCGGCGAGCGAGCGGATGGTCAGCCCCTGCAGGCCGAACGGTCTCCACTCGGAGGCGTACGGCAGGCCCGTGGCCGCGGGCTGGCGCGGCGCGGCGCCGGCGGATGGGCCGCCGGCGACGGCCAGGGCGAGCAGGGCCGCGGGGAACGCGACCGGCTGCCTGAGCGTGCGCATGATCGTCCAGGATGATCGAAGCGATCCTAGCACGACCTCCGGCCCCGATCCCCCCGATCGCCGCCCGCCCCGGCGCCAACCGAGCGGTACCCTCCGCCCGCCTTCCGTGCTATAGGTAGGCGTACATACCAGCAACGAGGGAGCGGGAGGCCGCCATGCCGATCTACGAATTCCTGTGCCTCGACTGCAAGAAGAGCTTCGAGCTGACCCGACAGATCGAGAGGTACGACCCTCGCAAGGTCAAGTGCCCCGAGTGCGAGAGCAAGAAGGTCGAGCGGAGCTGGAGCGAGGTCTTCGTGGAGACGTCGCGTAAGAGCTAGATCCGGTTCCCGCACGGAAGCCGGTCTCACGCCCGCCGGCCGGCGCGCCCGGGCCGGCTCCTATCCCGATGGCCGGGGCGGCCCACGGACTTCCGGGGCCGCCGCGCCCGGTCGGTGGAGGGCCCGAGCGTGCCGCGTCGCCCCCGCACATTCCGCTCGACCGTGCAGTGGGCCGGCCTTCTCGCCGGCCCGGCGCTGGCGCTGGGCGCCTACCTCCTGCTCCCCGACGCGTATCAGGACGGTCTGGGACGGAGCGTCCCCCTCGGCCACGCCGGGCGGGCCACCGCCGCGGCGGCCGTCTGGATGGCCGTCTGGTGGATGAGCGAGGCGATCCCGGTCTACGCCACCGCGCTGCTGCCCCTGGCGCTCCTGCCGGCGGCGGGCGCCGTCACGATGAGGGCCGCGGCGGCGCCTTACGGCCACGAGCTGATCTTCCTGTTCATGGGCGGCTTCATCCTGGCCCTGTCGATGCAGCGCTGGGGGCTCCACAGGAGGATCGCCTTCGCGGCGCTGGGGCTGGCCGGCACGAGGCCGCGCCGGATCGTCGGCGCCTTCATGCTGGTGACGGCGGGGCTCAGCATGTGGACCTCGAACACCGCCGTCGCCATCATGATGCTGCCGATCGCGTTGAGCGTGATCGGGCTGGTCGTCAACGGGGGCGGCGGCCCCCGCCGCCGCGTGGAGCCGGGCCCCGGGGCGGGCCCGGGACCGGAGATCGGGCCGGTCGGCCCTCGCGGGCTGAGCGAGCGCGAGGCGCGCAACTTCGCCCTGTGCCTGCTGCTCGGGGTCGCCTACGCGGCCTCGATCGGGGGCATCGGCACGCTCATCGGGACGCCCCCGAACCTGTTCCTGGCGTCGTATGTCGAGGACCACCTCGGGACGGAGATCTCCTTCGCCCGCTGGCTGGGGATCGGACTGCCGCTGGTCGCGGTCTTCGTGCCGATCGTCTGGCTGCTGATGACCCGGCTGCTCTACCCGATCCGCGTCGACCGCATCGAGGGGGGAGATGCGCTGGCCCGGGACGCGTCCGGGCGGATCGGGCCGATGCGGGCCGGGGAGTGGGTGACGCTCGCGGTCTTCTCGCTCGCGGCCCTCACCTGGATCGCGCGTCCGATCCTGGTCGAGCTGACCCTCGGTGCGGCGAGGCCGTTCGCGGGCCTGAGCGATGCCGGCGTCGCGATGATCGCGGCGCTCGCGCTGTTCGTCATCCCGATCGATCTCGACAGGCGCGTGTTCGTCATGAACTGGGAGTGGGCGGTCAAGCTTCCGTGGGGCCTGCTGGTGCTGTTCGGAGGGGGGCTGAGCCTGGCCGCGGCGATCAACTCCAACGGCGTGGCCGGGTTCCTCGGGAGCCGGGTGGGGGCCCTCGCGGGCCTGCCGTCGGTCCTGCTCGTGCTGCTGGTGACCGGGATGATGATCTTTCTCACGGAGATCACCAGCAACACCGCCACCACCGCGACGATGGTCCCGATCCTTTCGGCGCTCGCGCCGGGCCTCGGCGTGCATGCCTACATGCTGATCGTCCCGGCGGCGATCGCCGCGAGCTGCGCGTTCATGCTCCCGGTGGCCACGCCGCCCAACGCCATCGTCTTCGGGTCGGGCCACGTGACCATCCCGCAGATGTGCCGTG
Organism: Acidobacteriota bacterium; assembly: GCA_046758905.1. Taxonomy (GTDB): domain Bacteria; phylum Acidobacteriota; class Polarisedimenticolia; order Gp22-AA2; family Gp22-AA2; genus JBHIBC01. The sequence goes on from JBHIBC010000045.1 coordinate 15,575, forward strand.
CCGGCCTGTGGCTGAACCTGATCGGCATCGTCCTGATCACCGCCCTGACTTACGCCGTCGCCATGCCGCTGTTGGGCGTGGACCCGGGCGGCGGGCGCTGAGGGGGCGGCACGTGCCCCGCCCTCGGCGATAACGGCTGAGCCGATGCACTCCATCACCATCGTCGCGGTCCTGTTCGCCTACCTGGTCGTCCTCCTGTGGATCGGCCACTGGGGCGGACGCGACTCGGGCGACGTCAAGGGGTACTTCGTCGCCGGCAAGAGGCTCCCGGCCTGGGTGATCGCGTTCAGCTCGAACGCCACGGGGGAGAGCGCCTGGCTGCTCCTGGGCCTCACCGGGATGGGATACCTGGTGGGCATCCACGCCCTCTGGATCACGCTCGGTGAGGTTCTGGGGGTGGCCGTCGCCTGGGCCTGCGTGGCGCGGCCGTTCAAGGAGTACACCGACCGCTACGACTCCGTCACCGTCCCCGACTATCTGGAGAGCCGGCTCCGCGACCGCCGGCACGTCCTGCGCGTCGTGAGCGCCGCGATCGTCTTCAGCATGGTGATGGCGTACACCGCGGCGCAGCTGACGGCGTCGGGGAAGGCGTTCGGATCGTTCCTCGGCCTCGACTACCGCTGGGGCGTGCTGATCGGCGCCGCCGTCGTCCTCTACTACACCGGCGTGGGCGGCTTCAAGGCGGTCGCCTACAGCGACCTCCTGCAGGGCGTCCTGATGTTCGGATGCCTGCTCACGCTGCCGATCGTCGGGATCGCCGCCGCCGGCGGATGGTCGAGGCTGATGGAGGGGCTGGCGGCCGCGGACCCGGCCCTCCTGACGCCGATGGGGCCGCTCGGCCTCACCCCGGAGGGCGTCGCGAGCGCTCTGGGCTTCGTGGGGATCGGCCTGGCGTTCCTCGGGTCCCCGCAGCTCCTGACGCGGTTCATGGCGGCGCGCGACCAGGGCCAGATCGTCAAGGGCGGCCTGCTCGCCGTCCCGTGCATGATCGTCTTCGACCTGGGGGCGGTCCTCTCGGGGTTCGCGGGGCGCGTCCTGTTCCCCGGGCTCGACGACCACGAGACGATCCTCCCGGTGATGAGCTCGGAGCTTTTCCCGAGCGTCTTCACCGGCCTCTTCCTGGTGGTGGTGCTGGCCGCCATCATGTCCACGGTCGATTCCCTGCTGATCCTCGCCTCCTCGGCGCTCATACGCGACGTGGTGCAGAAGATCCTCAACCCGCGGCTCAGCGAGCGGCGGCTGTCGCTGCTGGGGAAGCTGACCACGGTCGTGATCGGGGCCGGCGCGCTCGTCCTGGCGCTCGCCCGGCCCAGGATGATCTTCTGGTTCGTCCTGTTCGCGTGGTCCGGGCTGGCGTGCGCCTTCACGCCGGTGGTCCTCTGCACGCTGTTCTGGAGGCGCGCCACCCTGCCCGGGGCGGTCGCCGGGATGACGGGCGGCTTCGCCACCGCCGTCGTCTGGGTGCTCGTCCTCAAGGACAGGTTCTACGGCCTGTACGAGATGCTGCCGGGATTCCTGGCGGCGTTCCTGCTCACCGTCGCGGTCAGCCTGGCGACGCGTCCTCCGGAGGGCGCCGCCGAGGAGCTCGACGCCGTGCACCGGGCGGTCGGGCCTGCCTCCCGCCGCCGCTGATCGGCCGGGGAGCTACCCATCCGGCGCCCGGGCGGCATACAATGGAGCCACGAGTATCGTGTCCCGCCCGCGCCGCGCGAGAGGAGGCCCGCCATGCCCATTTGCCGACGACTCAAGACGTTCCTCGACGACAACCGGGTCCACTACGACGTCGTCTCGCACACCCCGGCCTACACCGCACAGGAGATCGCCGCCAGCGCCCACATCAGGGGGAAGGAGCTGGTCAAGTGCGTCATGGTGAGCGGGGACGGCAGGCACACCCTGGTCGCCATGACCGCCGAGCAGAGGGTGAACCTGGACAAGTTCAAGAAGGCCCTCGGGGTGCGGGAGGCGCACCTCGAGAGGGAGGAGGAGTTCATGGACCTGTTCGAGGACTGCGAGCCGGGGGCGATGCCCCCGTTCGGGAACCTGTACGGCGTCGCCATGGTCGTCGACGAGAGGGTGTACGAGGACGATGAGATCGCCTTCAACGGCGGCGACCACACCTCGGTGGTGAGGATGAACTTCGCCGACTTCGAGAGGCTGGTGAAGCCGAAGAAGGCGTCGGTGGCGGATTCCGCCTAGGGCGGGGCCGGCGATCATGCGGGCGGAGTCCGCCCTCCCACCCGATCTTCGCGTGCGCGCGGCCGACTTCGAGCCGGCCTACCTGCGCCTGCACCGCAGCGGGGAGCTGGCGCGCCGCGCGCGGGAGGCGGTCGCCGCCCTGGCGCGCTGCACCGTGTGCCCGCGGGACTGCGCCGTGGATCGGCTGGCGGGCAGGACGGCGGTCTGCAGGACGGGGCGCTACGCGCGGGTCGCGAGCTACGGGCCGCACTTCGGCGAGGAGGACTGCCTGCGCGGCCGCCACGGCAGCGGCACGATCTTCTTCTCGATGTGCAACCTGCGCTGCGTCTTCTGCCAGAACCACGATATCAGCCAGGCGGGGGAGGGCCGCGAGGTCGCCCCGGAACGGCTGGCCGCGATGATGCTCGAGCTGCAGCAGCGCGGCTGCCACAATATCAATCTGGTCACGCCCGAGCACGTGGTCCCGCAGATCCTCGAGGCGCTCCCGCTCGCCGTCGGGGCGGGCCTGCGGCTGCCGCTCGTCTACAACACCTCGGCCTACGACTCGCTCCACAGCCTCCGGTCGATGGACGGCGTCGTCGACATCTACATGCCCGACTTCAAGATCTGGGACCCGCGGGCCGCGCTCGAGTACCTCAAGGCGAGAGATTACCCCGAGGCTGCGCGCCGGGCGATCCGGGAGATGAACCGGCAGGTGGGGCCGCTGCTGCTGGACGAGGACGGCCTCGCGAAGCGGGGGGTGCTGATGCGCCACCTGGTGATGCCGGACGGGGTGGCGGGGACGGCCGCGATCATGGAGTTCCTGGCCCGCGAGGTCTCGCCGCTCACCTACGTCAACATCATGGACCAGTACGCGCCGGCGTGGAGGGTGGGCCCCGACCGGTACGCGACCATCAACCGGCGGATCTCCTCCGACGAGCACCGGGAGGCGATCGGCGCGGCCCGCCGGGCCGGGCTGTCGCGCTTCGACGAGCGGCGCTCGCGGGCCTGGTGACGCCTCCGCCCCGCCAGGCTGGCGATCGCCGCGATCCCGCCTCCCCGGGGGGCCGGCCGCGGCCCCCGCCCGTCGGGGCAGATTCCCGGACCCCTCGCGGCCGAACTAGGGCACAATAAGCCCAACTTATTCTCCGTGGACGTCGAAGGGGGGGGTCGTGGGAGCGCAGCCCGTGTGCCGCCCGGGCGGCATGCGGTCATGATCGGCCAGACCCTAGGGCACTACCGCGTGCTGGAGGAGATCGGCGCGGGGGGCATGGGGGTCGTGTACCGCGCCTGGGACGACCGCCTCGAGCGCAGCGTCGCGCTCAAGCTGCTGCCCGCGGGGTCGCTGGCGGACGATGCGGACCGCCAGCGCTTCCGCAGGGAGGCGCTGGCCCTCTCCAGGCTCAACCATCCCAACATCGAGACGGTGCACGACTTCGACACCGATCGCGGGGTCGACTTCCTGGTCACGGAGTACGTGGCCGGGTCGACGCTGCGCGAGCGGCTGCACGATCCGCTCTCCGTGGCGCAGTTCGTCGAGCTGGCGGAGCAGTGCGCGGAGGCCCTGGCGGCGGCGCACCGGCAGGGGATCGTCCATCTCGACGTCAAGCCCGAGAACGTCATGCTGACCCCCGACGGCCGGGTGAAGGTCCTGGACTTCGGGATCGCCAGGGAGCTGCGGCGGGGCGGGCCGGATGCCACCACCGCGGGCGGGTCGACGACGGGGGATGAGTCGTGCGGCGGGACGGTGGGATACACGGCTCCGGAGGTCCTGCTCCGGGGGGACGTCGACGGCCGGGCGGACATCTTCTCCCTGGGCGTGGTCTTCTACGAGGCCCTGGCGAGGCGTCACCCCTTCCAGCTCTCGAGCCTCGCCGGGACCGTGGCGCGCGTGCTCAACGACACGCCGGCGCCCGTCGACACGCACAACCCCGAGATCCCGGCGGATCTGGGACGGATGGTGAGCCGGATGCTCGTCAAGGATCCGGCCGCCCGGTACGCGAGCGCCGCCGCTCTGGCCGCCGAGCTGCGGGGGATGCGGCGGGGCCCGGCGGGAAGCGGTGATGAGGCCTCTGCGGCGCCGCGCGCCGTGGGCCTTCGGCGTGGCGCCTGGCTCGGGGCGGCCGCCCTGCTCGTCCTGGCGGCGGGCGCCGTTCCGGGGATCCGCCGGACGGTCGGGCGCTGGCTCGGCCTCGGGGCGACGGCCGATAGGTACCTGGCGGTCCTGGCCTTCGATCCCGGCGCCGACGACCCGCGCGGCGAGGCCTTCGGCAAGGGCCTGGCCGACACCCTGACGGCGCGCCTCACGCGGCTGACGGCGAGTCACGGGCTGCAGATCGCGCCGCCGAGCGAGGCCCTGAAGCTCGAGTCCCCGACTCTGGACCTGGTGCAGAAGAAGCTGGGGGCCGATCTGGCCCTCAGCGGCGGGCTGCAGCGCTCCGGCGAGAGGATCCGGATCGCAATTCATCTCGCGGACGTGCACAGTCGAACCCAGCTCGGCGCGGAGACCATCGACGGGACCCTGGCGGACCCCTTCTCGCTGGAGGACCGCGTGGTGGACGCGGCCGTGAGGATCCTGAAGGTGGAGCTGTCCCCGCGCGAGCTGGAGCCCCCGCGCCGGCGCGGCACGACGATCGCCGGCGCCTACGAGTACTACCTGCAGGGCCGGGGGTACCTGCGCGGTTACGACAAGGAGGTCAGGGTCGACAGCGCCATCGACGTCTTCGGACGCTCGCTCGCGGCCGATCCGGGCTACGCCGGGGCCCACGCCGGCATCGGCCAGGCGTACTGGTACAAGTTCGATCACACGAAGGATCCGGCGTGGCTCGAGAGGGCCTCGGCGAGCTGCGGGGAGGCGGTGCGCCTCGACCGGGCCGACGCCGAGGGCCACATCTGTCTCGGGATGGTGCACCGGGCGAGGGGACGCTACGCGGACGCGGTCGCGGAGTTCGACCGGGCCACGCGGCTCGACGCGGCGAACGAGGAGGCCTTCCGCTGGCTGGGGAGGGGCTACGAGAGGCTGGGGCGGGTCGCGGACGCGGAGGAGGCCTACCGGAAGGCGATCGTTCTGCGCCCCCATTACTGGGCGGGGTACAACTCCCTGGGCGTGCTCTATTACGGGAGCGGCCAGTACGCGAAGGCGGAGGACATGTTCCGGCAGGTGGTCTCCCTGGCGCCGGACAGCAGTCGAGGTCTGTCCAACCTCGGCGTGATCTACCAGGTCCAGGGACGCTACCGCGATGCCATCCCGGTGCTGGAGCGCTCGATCGAGATCGATCCGGACGAGACCGCCTATTCGAACCTCGGTGCCGCCCACGTCATGCTGCGCGATTTCGACAGGGCGGTGGCGATCTACCGTGAGGCGATCGCGACCGGCCACGCGGCGTACTACATCTGGGCGAACCTCGGCGAAGCGTACGACCTCGGTGGCGGCGAGCGCGAGCGCGCCGGATCGGCGTACCGGAGCGCCGTCGAGCTGGCCGAAGGGGAGCTCCGGGTCAACCCGCGCGACCTCGAGGTGATCGCCGACCTGGCGAAGTACCACGCCGTGCTCGGGGAGCGAGAGGCGGCGCATCGCTTCCTGAGCGGGAGCCTCCGACGGCGGGCCCTGAGCGCCGAGCAGGAGTTCACGGTCGCCCTCGCGTACAAGCACCTGGGCGCGTTGGACGAGGCCCTCCACTGGCTGGAGAGGGCGCTGCGCGACGGCTACTCGCGACAATGGGTGCGGGACACGCCGGTGCTCGATGATCTCCGCGAGCTGCCGGGCTTCGCGCGGCTGGTGGAGAGCGAGCTGGTCTCGAGCGCCAACCGGTGACTACTAGACCAAAGGAGGTCGGTCCGATGCGGAAGACGGTTTTCCTGGCCCGGAACATCAGCATTCCCCCGGTGACACTCTCGTTGAGAGAAGGGGACGAGGTATGCTGGGGATCGACGGACGGCGAGGAGTACCTGGTCGTCTTCGAGAACGGCACCCCGTTCGGCAACTGGAAGTTCGTGGTGCCCAGGAAGGGCGCATCCGAGGCGGTGGCCCCGGTGGTGCAACCTCCCGAGGGAGCGGAGCTCGATTACAAGTACCACGTGTTCAGCAGGGACTGGCACGTGGACCCGAAGCTGAAGGTCAGGCATTGAAGGGGGGCGGCCTCGTCCGCCGCCCCATATCCGGCGGATAAGCGGGGTCTAAGCCCCCGGCGGCGCGGCGGTGCGCGCCGACGGTTGCAGGGAGGTCGCGCGGGGAACAGATTCTAATCCACGTATGAGAGAGTCCGTCGCGGAGGGGCCCGGCCGCCCGCGGCTGGCGCAGCTCGACCTGCTGCGCGGCGCGGCGATCCTGGGGGTGGTGGCGATCCACGCCACCTCACCGTTCCTTGGGGAGATGGCCGCGGCCGGCGCCGAGGGGACGCCGGCCTTCCGGCTGCTGCTTGCCTTCAACCAGCTCGGCCGCTACAGCGTCCCCGGCTTCTTTCTGATGGCCGGGCTGCTCGCAGCCGTCGTCTGGGGCGACCGATGCGGCCGCCCCGGCGGCACTCGGCTGTTCCTGAGGCGGCGGCTGGCCCGCATCCTGCTGCCGTATCTCACCTGGAGCGCCGTCTTCTTCCTGGCGCCGCTGTGGCTGCGCGGCGGCGCCGGCGCGGCCGGCGTGATCCGCCGGCTCCTGCTCGGCGAGACCTTCGCCGGCGGATACTTCCTCGTCGCCCTGGCGCAGCTCACGCTGCTGGCCCCGGCCCTGCTGCGCTTCGGCGCCGGGCATCGCCGCGCCGCGTGGGGCGCCTGCGCGGGCCTGCTGGCCACCACCGAGGTCCTGTATTGCGCCGGAGCCTACGGGAGCGGCGATCTCGCGGGCGGGCTGCGGGCGGGCTTCTCGGCGTCGCTCTCGTTCTTCTACGTCTGGGCCGCGTTCTTCTTCGGCGGGATCCTGATCGGCCTGGATCGCGAGCGGATCCTCGGCCGTCTCGGCGGGGCGCGGACGGCCGCGGGGATCCTCGCGGCCGTCTGTTTCGCGGCGTCGCTGTGGGAGTCCGCGCGCGTCCATCGGGCGACGGGATCGCTGGGGCTGGCGGCCA
>JBHIBC010000046.1:0-22628 GCA_046758905.1 Acidobacteriota bacterium
CCTCCGACGGGCCCGCCGGACCGGCCCGCCGCGGGCCGGTTCCACTTCGTCGACGTCGCCTCGGAGGCGGGCCTGTCGCGCGTCCTGTGGGCGGGCCGGCCGGGCAAGGATCACCTCCTCGACTCGGCCGGCGCCGGCGCGGCGTTCCTCGACTTCGACCGGGACGGTCGCCTCGACATCTACCTCGTGAACGGCTGGCGTCTCGACGGCTCGAGGATCGCCGAGCGGGGGCGCAACGCCCTGTACCGCGGCCTTCCGGGGGGCCGCTTCGAGGACGTCACCGAGCGGGCCGGCGTCGGCGGGGAGGGGCGCTGGGGGTCGGGCGTCGCGGTCGCCGACTACGACGCCGACGGCTGGCCGGACCTGTTCGTCACCAACTTCGGGCCGAACATCCTGTACCGCAACCGGGGAGACGGCACCTTCGAGAACGTGGCCGGCCGCCTCGGCCTCGAGGCGCCGGGATGGAACACCGGGGCCGCGTTCTTCGACGCCGACGGCGACGGGGACCTCGACCTGTACGTGGCCGCCTACATCGACTGCGGTCAGGACGACGTCCTGCAGGCCCGGCGCAGCCTCGATTGGAAGGGCCTCGAGAAGGTGGCGTTGGGCCCGTTCGGGCTGAAGGGCGCGCCCGATCACTTCTTCCGTTCGGAGGGCGGCGAGCGCTTCGTCGACGCGACCGTCGACGCCGGCCTGCAGGACCGGGCCCTGGGCTACGGGTTCGGCGTGCGCGCCGCGGACTACGACGGGGACGGCGACATCGACCTGTACGTCGCCAACGACTCCGATCAGAACTACCTGTACCGCAACGAGGGGGACGGCACCTTCAGGGAGGTCGGGGTCTGGTCGGGAGCCGGGCTCGACCAGAACGGGGCCGCGCAGGCGGGCATGGGGATCGCCGTCGGGGACGCCACGGAGGACGGTCTGCTCGATATCTTCGTGACCAATTTCTCGGAGGATTTCTCGACCCTGTATCGCGGGCTCGGGGACGGTTTCTTCGAGGACGCCAGCGAGCAGACGGGCGTCGGGCCGGCCACCTATCGGGTTCTGTCCTGGGGGGCGGCGCTGGCCGATTTCGATAACGACGGCGACCTCGACCTGGCGGTCGCCAACGGGCACATCTACCCCCAGATCGACAGGCACCCGGAGATCCTGGGGACCTTCGCCCAGAGGGACCTCCTGCTCGAGAACCGCGGCGGGAGGTTCCACGACGTGACCGACGAGGCCGGCCCGGGCTTCGCGCCGGCGCGGCCGAGCCGCGGTCTGGCCGCCGGCGACTACGACAACGACGGCGACCTCGACCTGCTGATCACGAGGCTGGACGCCGCGCCGGCCCTGCTGCGCAACGACGGCCGCGTCGGCTCCTGGCTGACCGTCGTGTGCGAGGATCCGGACGGCGCGAGCAATCCGATCGGCGCCTCGGTGACGGCACGGATCGGGGAACGCGTCCTGCGGCGGGACATTGCCGCCTCCGACTCTTTCCTCAGCACCCACGACCCGAGGCCGCACTTCGGCCTCGGCTCCGCGGAGCTCGTCGACGAGCTGATCGTGAGCTGGCCGGACGGCAGCCGCTCGGTGCGGCGCGCGGTGCCCGCCCGGCAGGTGCTCACCGTCCGGAAGGGGACCTGAGCTCTGCGGCGGCTCACTCCGCCGCCGGGCCGAGCGCGAGGATCCTGCCGATCGCCTCGCGATCGTCGGGCAGCAGGTCGGAATCCGGCAGGCGCGGCACGAGCAGGGCCCAGGCCGGGCGCATGAGGAAGGCCTTGCGGAACAGCGGCAGCGACTCCTCCAGGCGTCCGGCCTTCGCCAGCGCCGCGGCGTGCCAGAACACGAACTCGTCCATGTCGGGCACCATCGCCTCCGCGGCCCCGTAGTGCCCGGCCGCGGCGTCGATGTCGTCGCGCTCCACCGCCAGGTCGCCGGCGTTCATGTGCTCGTAGGCGCGCCACAGGTTCAGCAGGCGGCGCATCTCCTTGAGCGGCTCGGGATGATCCTCGATCCGCAGCTCGACGACGGTGTCGTTCCAGGGCTTGCCGCTCGACTTCCCCCGGACGACCAGGAGGGCCGCCGACTGCCTCCCGCGGATGTCGCCCCCCGCCGCCTCGGCCGCCTCGAGCGCGGCGAGCATCCTCTCGGCCAGGTCCCCCTTCGCCGACTCGAAGGCCCCGGCCATCGCCGGCCAGACGCCGGAATCGAGCATCAGGTTGGCCTGAACCGAGTAGTCCTTCCCGATCCGGTGGCCCGCGGCGCGGATGCATCGCGCCCCCGTGTGGGCGGCGACGCGCCCCCGCGCGTCGATCATCGCCACCTGGCGCACGGCGCGCGCCTCGTCGGCCTCGAGCAGGCGCCGCAGCGCCTCCGGGGCCGGGACGCCCCGCTTCATCAGCGCCAGCCCCTCGGGCCCGTAGTCGACCCGGACGAAGGACTGCGTGGCCACCGCCCCGACGCCCGCCTCGGCCCACGGCACCAACGGGCCGACCGAGAACCAGTGCGACTGCACCGCCACCCCCAGCTGTCCGGTGTCGGGGTCGCGGGCCACGATCGAGTAGGTGTGGACCGGGCGCGGCGGAACGGGGCCGGCCGCCACCGCCGGGGACAGGAGGACCGGGATGAGACAGGCCACGCGCAGGCCGTGGCGCAGGGCCGGGCAGTTTCTTCTGGTCACGCTGCACCTCCGATGAGGACGCGGCCCCGTCGGCGGCGGGCGCTCGGGGCCGCGCCGGGGACCGTCGGGCCAGAATCCTGTTGACACGCTCCCCCTCTGCGGGTATGGCAGGGATCCGACATGCTACAGCAGGAGAGCCGCCGGAGGTGACCATGAGCAGGGAGGTGGAAGGGCCGCGGCACATCGTCGTCACCGGGGCCTCGCGCGGGCTCGGCCTCGGGTTCGCCCGACGGTGGCTCGAGCGGGGGGAGCGCGTCTTCGCGCTGGCCCGCGACCCCGCGGCGGCCCCCGCCCTCGGGGAGCTGGCGGGAGCCCACCCCGAGAGCCTCCGCGTCCAGCAGTGCGACGTCGCCGACGACGCCTCGGTCGAGACGGCGCGCCGGGCGGTGGAGGCCGTCTGGGAGCGGGTCGACATCCTGGTCAACAACGCCGGGATCTGCGGGGCGCGCGAGGACGCGCTCGGGGCTCTCGACTTCGGCGAGCTCCGCCGGGTCTTCGAGGTGAACGCCGTCGGGCCGCTGCGGGTCGCCCGGGCGTTCCTGCCGCTGCTGGGGCGGGGGGCGAGGCCGCGCGTCGTGCACATCTCCTCACTGATGGGGTCGATCGACGACAACGGGAGCGGGGGCGCGTACGCCTACCGGATGAGCAAGGCGGCCCTCAACATGGCCTCGCGCAACCTGGGGCACGAGCTGCGGCGCTCCGGCATCCTGTCGGTGGCGCTGCACCCCGGTTGGGTGCGGACCGACATGGGCGGTCCCGGCGGGCGCCTGTCGGTCGAGGAGGCGGTCGCATCGCTCGCGAGCACGATCGACCGCCTCGGCCCGGAGCACAACGGCGGCTTCTACGACCTCGAGGGACAACCGGCCCCCTGGTGAGGACGGAGGCGCCCGGTCCGCGGCGGTCCGCGGCTGGAGGGAAGAGTTGGCGAGGAGGGTGAGAGCGGCGAGGGGAACAGAGGCGCGCAGGCGCTCCCGCTCCGCGACCAAGCGGGCCCGGGGCAAGGTCGTCCAGATGGATCTGTTCCGCGCCTCCCGGCCGGCTCCGGGGCCGAAGCCCGAGGCCGCCGCGCCGCGACGGGGGCCGGCGCGCAGGCGCGAGACGGCGGAATCGCTGGGGCGGCGCCAGCGGGAGATCTCGGTCGCCGAGTTCTTCCAGAAGAACCGGCACCTGCTCGGGTTCGACAATCCGTCGAAGGCGCTGCTGACGGCGACCAAGGAGGCGGTCGACAACTCGCTCGACGCCTGCGAGGAGGCCGGGATCCTGCCCTGCCTCGAGGTGACCATCGACGAGCTGGCCGAGGACCGATTCCGGCTCGCGGTCACCGACAACGGCCCGGGGATCGTGCGCTCCCAGATCCCGAGGATCTTCGGAAAGCTGCTGTACGGCTCCAGGTTCCACACCCTCCGACAGGCCCGGGGGCAGCAGGGGATCGGCATCTCCGCGGCCGGCATGTACGCGCAGCTGACGACCGGGCGGCCGGTGAGCATCACCTCCCGGGTGGGCCGGAGGAAGGCGGCCCACTTCTTCGAGATCGCCATCGACACCGCCCGCAACGAGCCGAAGATCCTGACCGATCGCGAGATCGAGTGGGACCACGAGCACGGCACCCGGGTGCAGATGGACCTGGCCGGCACCTACAGGAAGGGGCGGCGCTCGGTCGACGACTACATCCTCCAGACGGCCCTCGCCAACCCGCACGCCGAGGTGCGCTACCGCCCCCCCAAGGGCGACGAGTTCCATCGCGAGCGGGTCACGCAGGATCTCCCGCGCGAGCCGATGCCGATCAGGCCGCACCCGTACGGCGTCGAGCTGGGGGCGCTGATCGCCATGCTCCGCGCCAGCAAGGGACGGACGGTCAAGACGGCGCTGCAAGGGGACTTCTCGCGCGTCAGCGAGAAGGTGGCCGAGGAGATCTGCCGGATCGCCGGGGTCGATCCTCAGGCGCGTCCGCGGTCGCTCGACGCCCACCGGGTCGAGGCGCTGTTCCGGGCGATCCCCAAGGTCCGGATCATGAGCCCGCCGGCGAGCTGCGTCGTGCCGGTCGGCGAGGACCTGATCCTGGCGGGGGTGAAGCAGACGGTGCGGGCCGACTTCTACGCCTCCACCACCCGCCCCCCCGCGGTCTACCGCGGGAACCCGTTCGTCGTCGAGGTGGGGCTGGCGTACGGCGGCGATCTGCCGGCGGAGGACCTGGTCGATCTCTGGCGCTTCGCCAACCGCGTGCCGCTGCAGTACCAGCAGTCGGCCTGCGCCATCACCCGGGCGGCGACCGGCACCGACTGGCGCAACTACGGCCTGCAGCAGGGGAGGGGGGCGCTGCCGGTCGGGCCGATGGTGCTGTTCGTCCACGTCGCCAGCGTCTGGGTGCCGTTCACCTCGGAGAGCAAGGAGGCGGTCGCCTCCTATCCGGAGATCGTCCGCGAGCTGCGGCTGGGGCTCCAGGAGTGCGGGCGGCGGCTCGGCGGCTTCCTGCGACACCGGCGCCGCCTGGCGGACGCGGAGAAGAAGAAGTCGTACATCCAGGCGTACATCCCCCACATCGGCATCGCCCTCAAGGAGATCCTCGACCTCTCGAGGAGGGAGGAGGAGAAGGTCGTCAAGGTCCTGACCGAGACGCTGGAGCGGTCGCGGGGGATCTGACGGGCGGCCCGCCGATCGCGGGCCCCGCCCACTCGGATCGGACGCGACGCGGGAGAAGACGCAATGGCATCCCAGACGGTGCGCCGAATCGAGAGGACCGCGGACGAGGTCCATCGGACCATCCTGAAGCGCCGGAAGCCCCGGCTGCGGTTCCCGCTCCGCTCCCTGAGCAACGTCAAGTACGACCCGAAGCGCGGGCACTTCATGATGCGCGGCCGCCGGAAGGAGCGCACGCTCACCGTCTCCACGGTGAAGACCTTCGCGCAGACGCTCCGCATGATGGCCCTCTCGAAGGAGCTGATCGCCGAGGACGACATCGCCACCAAGAGGGAGGCGTACTACGTCTCCAAGAACTGGGAGGAGGCGCGCTTCAACGAGCAGCCGGAGTCGGACGCCGTCATGGACGACGTGGAGGCGCTCTTCGAGGTCAACCGCGAGCAGCTCGGTTTCGTGCCCGAGGAGAAGGGCGGCGAGGTCTCGGGGAGGCTGATCATCATCGACCGCGACTCCCAGACGGGCAGGCCGCTGCGCATCGACTGCACGAAGTTCGGGTCGGGTGCCTACTCCATCCCGATCTCGGTGGAGCGCCTCGGGTTCGAGACCAGCGCGCGGTTCATCCTGGTGATCGAGACGGCCGGGATGTTCCAGCGGCTCGTCAAGCACAACTACTGGAAGACGGCCGACTGCATCCTGATCTCGATGGGCGGGGTCCCGACGCGCGCCTGCCGACGGTTCATCCGCCGGCTGGCCGATTTCAAGAAGATCCCCGTGTACGTCTTCGTGGACGGCGACCCGTACGGGATCTCCAACATCTACCGGACCCTCAAGGTCGGCTCCGGGAACGCCGCCCATCTCAACGAGTACTTCTGCGTGCCGCAGGCGCGCTACCTCGGCGTGACGCCCCAGGACATCATCGATTACAAGCTGCCGACCCACCCCCTCAAGGAGGTGGACGTCAAGCGGGCGCGCGACGCCATCAAGAACGACCCCTTCTTCCAGCACCACAGGGAGTGGGTGAGGGCGGTGGAGCAGATGCTCAAGATGGGGGTGCGCGCCGAGCAGCAGGCCCTCGCCAAGTGGGGCCTGAACTACGTCATCGAGACGTACCTCCCGGAGAAGCTCCGGCACCCCGAGCGCTTCCTCCCGTAGGGGGGAGTCCCGTCAGCCGACCGCGGGCGGCGCGCTCGGGCCGTACCGCGGCGGCTCATCGCAGCCGCCCGTACTTCTTCATGACGTCCACCAGCCGGTCGAGCGGCAGCGCGTGGGCCGTGTTGCCGTCGCGCCCCACGGTCGTGGTCGCCATGGCCAGCGCGTTGAGGATCGCCTCCTCGGTCGCCTCCTCCGCCGCCTCGAAGATCGGGTCGAGGTGGGCGTCTGCGACCACGCGCAGCGTGTACGTCCGCCGCGATGATCCGTGCGGCACACGGTTGCCCGTGGAGAAGGCGATGAAGATGTCGCCGCTGCCGTGGCTCGAGATGGCGCCGGTGCGGGCGAGCCCCAAGGACGCCTTGGAGGCGAGGCGGCGCAGCTTGAGGTGGTCGAGCGGTGCGTCGGTCGCGATCACGACGATGATGGATCCGTCCCGCGAGGCGGAGGGCATCAGGTCGGCGATCTCGCGCCCGACCGGCACGCCGGCGACGCTCAGCTCGCGCCGTCGACCCATATTGGCGTTGACCAGGACCCCCACCGTCCACCCTCCCCGTTCGGGCGGCAGGACCCGAGACGCCGTCCCGATCCCTCCCTTGAACTGGTACGCGATCATCCCGGTGCCGGCGCCGACCGATCCCTCCTCGACCGCTCCTCCCCGGGCGGCCTCGATGGCGCGCACCGTGTCCTCGACCGAGACGTGGATGCCGCGGGCGTCGTTCAGGGCCGAATCGTCGCATTCGGCCACCGTCGGGGCCACGACGTCGTCGCCGATCCCGATGTCGGGGTGGCGCGCGAGCATGTAGGCCACCACCCCGTCCATCACCCGGCCGACGTTCATCGTGTTGGTCAGCAGGATCGGCACCTCGAGCGCTCCCTGGGTGTCGATCCAGATGCTCCCGGTCATCTCTCCCGTACCGTTGAGCACCCAGGTCGCCGCCGGGACCTTCTCGTGCCACAGGTCGCCGCCGTGCGGCACGATGGCGGTCGCGCCGGTGCGGACCGGCCCCCGGCCCGGGCGCAGCCTCCCCTCCCCTTGCCGGATGGTGACGTGCCCGACGCGCACCCCCTCCACGTCGGTGATCGCGTTGAGCGGCCCCGGCGTCATCCTGCCGATGACGATCCCGAGGGCGCGGATGCGCCGTCGCTCCGCCTCTTTCCCGCGCGCCGCGCCCGCGAGCAGCAGCGTCGCCGCGCAGCAGACACCGATGATCCGTCTCGTCCTCAAGGCCGCCTCCCGGTCGTGCGGGAGGGCGCCGCGCCGGCGGCGCCCTCGGCCGCCGGGACGGCGCCGGCGCCGCGACGGCACGGGGGACCGTCCCGCCGCCCTGCTTGTCGGTTCGAGCGCCCCGGAGTATAGTGCGCCGGAGCGCCGTTCCGCAGGGTGATGCGACGGTGTTCGAAGCCCCGGCGGCGCTCGCCGATCGGCCGAAGCACGTCCTGATCACCAACGACGGGGTCGACGACGTCAAGATGTTCGAGCCGGACCGGGCCTACGGCGCGGACGGGTATCCGGCGGACTGCCTGGCGCCCGCGCCCGAGGGCCTGACGCGCGATCCGTCGCGGGGCGATGGGGGCGGTTCCGGCCGATTCACCCCGGCGCCGCGGGCGCCCGGAGCGCACGGTGCGATACCTCATCTCCCAGTTCCGCCACCCGAGGGGGATCCCCGGCTGGCTGGCGGGGAAGGTGATGGCCGTCAAGAACCGCGAGCGCGTCGAGTGGGGCATCTCCCGGCTCGGGATCCGGAAGACGGATCGGCTGCTCGAGATCGGCTTCGGGCCGGGCATCTCGGTCGAGCGCGTCGCCGACCTCGCCCCCGAGGGATTCGTCGCCGGCATCGACATCTCGAGAGCGATGCTGAGCGAGGCGACCAGGCGTCTGCGCCGGAAGGCGGCCTCGGGCCGGATCGAGCTGCGCCTGGGCTCGGCCTCGTCCATCCCGTATGGGGACCGCGACTTCGACAAGGTGTTCGCGATCAACTCGATGTTGTTCTGGCCCGACCCGGCAGGGGCGCTGGAGGAGATCCGGCGCGTGTTGAGGCCGGGAGGCCTGGTGGCGATCATCGAGCAGCCCCGCTGCCCGAGGACCGGCCGGGCGTTCGAGGACAGCGGGGAGGGCATCCGGCGGCAGCTCGCCCGCGCCGGATTCGCGGACATCACGATCGAACGGCGGCCGATGAAGCCGGTGACCTGCCTGTGCGTCAAGGGGATCAGGCCGTGAGGATCGGGCACCGCCGGACGGGAGGCGATGGACCGGCGGGGGCCCCGGCCCGGAAGCTCCTGACCCTCGCCCTGCTCTGGCTGCTGACGGCCTGCGCGCCCCTGCCCGGCGCGGAGGAGGCGGGCGAGGAGCGGGCGCGGCTGTTCCTCTGGGAGATCCGCTCGGGAGCGGGGACCGTCTACCTGCTCGGCTCCATCCACCTGGCGA
The DNA here is from genome assembly GCA_046758905.1 of Acidobacteriota bacterium. Taxonomy (GTDB): domain Bacteria; phylum Acidobacteriota; class Polarisedimenticolia; order Gp22-AA2; family Gp22-AA2; genus JBHIBC01. Next base: position 8,880 of record JBHIBC010000046.1, read on the forward strand.
AGCCGGACCTCTACCCGCTCGACAGGACCATCGAGGACGCCTTCGGCCGCGCCTCGACCCTCGTGGTCGAGGTCAATCTCGGCGAGGTCGACGAGGCCGCGCGGCGGAGGCTCGTCGCGCAGCGCGGGATCTACCCGTCCGGCGCCACGCTCAAGGATGACGTCCGCGAGGACACCTATCGGATGTTCGAGGCCTTCCTGGCCGAGAGGGAGATACCGGCCGGACCCTTCGCCATGATGCGTCCCTGGCTCGCCTCCGTGACGCTGACCGTCCTGGAGCTGCAGCGTCTCGGGTACGACCCCGAGCTCGGGATCGACCAGCACTTCCTGGGGCGGGCGGCCGAGGAGGACAAGCGGATCCTCGAGCTCGAGGCCCTGGAGTTCCAGATCGACCTGTTCGCGGGACTGTCGAGGGAGCTGCAGGAGGAGTTCCTCGTCTACACCATTCGCGAGATGCGGACGCTGCCCGATCTGATCGACACGATCACCTCCTCCTGGTCGAGCGGCGACAGCGGGCGCCTGGAAAGGGCGATCCTCGACCCGGTGAAGCGGGAAGAACGGTTCCGGCCGATCTACGCCGCCCTGTTCACCGACCGGAACGCGCGCATGGCCGAGGCGGTGCGCGGATACCTGGAGGCCGGCGGCACGTACTTCGTCGTGGTCGGCGCCGGACACGTGGTCGGCGATGACGGGATCCTGGCGCTGCTGACGGGGTCGGGCGGGGAGCGCTACTCGATCCGGCAGCTCCGCGCGGGCGGCCTCGGGCCGGTCGGGACGGGGCGGCCCCGCGCTGACGAGGCGGACGGGCGCGACACGCTCCACGCGGGCGAGCGCGGAGCGCGGTCCGACCTCTACCCGCCCGGCGGCCGCGGCTGTATAGTGGGCGCTCCGGCCCGGAGCCCGTGAGGGCGATGGTGCGGGCGGACGCCGCGCGCCCGCGCGCAGAGGGGGATCTCGAGGCGGTGCCATGAAGACGGAGAAGGCCACACTCGCGGCGGGATGTTTCTGGGGGGTGGAGGCGGTCTTCCGCGCCGTCGAGGGGGTGCGCTCGACCGTGGTGGGCTATACCGGGGGGACGTCCGCGAGCCCGAGCTACCGCGACGTCTGCACCGGCGAGACCGGCCACGCCGAGGCGGTGCAGATCGAGTTCGACCCTTCCCGGGTCTCCTACGAACGGCTGCTGGACGTCTTCTGGGAGAATCACGACCCGACGACCCCGAACCGTCAGGGGCCGGACGTCGGGACGCAGTACCGTTCGGCGATCTTCTACCACTCGCCCGAGCAGCGGGCGGCCGCGGCCGCATCGAAGGAGAGGCTTCAGGAAAGCGGCCGGCATCGGGATCGGATCGTCACCGAGATCGTGCCAGCCGGAGCGTTCTACCGGGCCGAGGAGCACCACCAGCGATACCTCGAGAAGCGCGGCCAAGCCCACTGCACCATCGAGTAGAGGAGCGGAGGTCCCGGGCGCGGCCCGCGTCGGGAGGAGCGCCACCTGTGAGGGATCGGGGGACGGGATCGCCCCGCACGGCGGTCGCGCTGGCCGCGGCGCTCGCCGTCGCCGCCGGGGGCTCTCCCGCTGGGACGGTCGCGCCGTCCCCTCCGCGCGCCGGCGGGATCGGCGTGGCGCAGCGATCGGGCGGGGCGGGGGCCGGCGCGGCGGAGCTGGCCGCCCGGGTGCGGGAGTTCCGCCGGCGGAACGAGGGCCGGATCGTCCGCGAGCTGGCCGAGCTCGTCGCGATCCCGAACGTCTCCACCGACGCGGAAGGCCTGCGGGCCAATGCCGGGCGCATCCTCGAGATGCTCTCCCGTCGCGGGATCGGGGCGCGGCTGCTCCACGACCACGGCGGGCCGAGCGTCGTGTACGGCGAGATCGGCCCTCCGGACGCCGCACGCGCCGTGGTGCTCTACGCCCACTACGACGGCCAGCCGGCCGACCCCGGCCGGTGGACGAGCCCGCCCTGGACCCCGGTGCTGCGGGACGGCCCGCTGCCCGGCGGCAGGCGGGTCCCGCTCGACCGCGACGGCCCGATCCCGGGGGAGTGGAGGCTGTTCGGCCGGTCGGCCGCGGACGACAAGGCCTCGATCGTCGCCCTGCTGTGGGCGCTCGACGCGCTGCGCGCGGCGGGAGAGGCGGTCTCGGTTCGCCTCAAGTTCTTCTTCGAGGGCGAGGAGGAGGCCGGATCGGCCGGGCTCCGGAAGCTGATCGAGCGTCACTTGGAGATCCTGTCGAGCGACGCGTGGATCTTCTGCGACGGGCCGGTGCATCCGACGCGCCGCCCCCAGGTGGTGTTCGGGGTCCGTGGACAGCTGGGCATGGAGCTGGCCGTCTACGGCGCGGTGCGCCCGCTGCACAGCGGGCACTACGGCAACTGGGCACCCAACCCCGCCGCGCTGCTCGCGGACCTGCTCGCGAGCATGCGCGACCCCGACGGGAGAATCCTGATCGACGGGTACTACGAGGACGTGCGGCCGATCACGGCGGCCGAGCGCCGGGCGCTCGCCGGCATCCCGCAGGCCGACGCCGAGCTGCGCCGCGCCCTCCTGCTCCGGGAGACGGAGGCTGGCGACGCTCCCCTGGCGGAGCGCATCATGCTCCCGGCGCTGAACGTCCGGGGCCTGAGCAGCGGCGAGGTGGGGGAGCTCGCGACCAACTCGATCCCGACCGAGGCGCGCGCGTCGATCGACTTCCGTTTGGTGCCCGACCAGACTCCGGGGCGCGTCCGGGCGCTCGTCGAGGGCCACATCCGGAAGCGGGGATTCCACCTGGTCCGCGGCCGGCCCGATCCCGGGACGCGCGCGGCGCACCCCCTCATCGCCCGGGTCGAGTGGGAGGACGGGTACGCCGCGATGCGCACCTCGATGGAGCACCCGGCGGCGCGCGCCCTCATGCGCGTCGTGGGCGAGGCGACCGGCGGCCGGGCCATCGCGGTCCCGACGCTCGGCGGCAGCCTTCCCCTGCAGCCGCTGGCCCGGGTCCTCGGGGTTCCGCTGATCGTCCTGCCGATTGCCAATCACGACGACAACCAGCATGCGCCGGACGAGAACCTGCGCCTGCAGAACCTGTGGGACGGCATCGAGGTGTTCGCCGTGATGATGGCGCGCCTCGGCGAGGTCTGGGAGGAGGAGGCGTCGCGGTGAGGCCCGGCCGGGTGAGCGGGTCGGGATGACGGCCTCGGGAGGAGACGGATGATGAGAGGTTCGATGGCGGCGATATCGGGCGGAGTCCTGGGGATCCTGCTGGCGGCGGGCGCGGCGGCCGGCCCGGCCCACGGCGCCCCTCGCGGCGGCGACGAGCGGCTCGAGTACACGCGCGACTTCTTCCCGGGCGCCACCTACGACCCGTCGGTCCCGACGCCCAGGTCGATCCTCGGCTTCCCGGTCGGCAAGCGGACGGCGACCCCGGAGCAGATCGAGCGCTGCCTGAAGGCGTGGGATCGGGCCAGCACCCGCACCCGCCTGGTGGAGTATGCCCGCAGCCATGAGGGGAGAGCGCTCTACTACATGATCGTCACCTCCCCGGGGAACCTGTCGCGCGCCGACGCGATCCGGAGGGACGTCGCGCGGCTGGCCGACCCGCGCGGGCTGTCGGCCGCGGAGGGCGAGCGGCTCGTGGAGTCCGTGCCGGCGGTCGCGTGGCTCGCCTACTCGATCCACGGCGACGAATCGTCCGGCGCCGACGCCTCCCTCGCCCTGATCTACCACCTCGCCGCCTCGACCGGCGACGAGGTGACCGGCCTCCTCGAGGACGTCGTCGTCCTGATCGACCCGATGATGAACCCGGACGGACGGGCGCGGTTCGTCAAGCAGGTCGCCGAGCACCGCGGCGCGATGCCGAACCTCGACGATCAGTCACTGCTGCACTCCCAGTACTGGCCGACGGGCCGGATGAACCACTACCTGTTCGACCTGAATCGCGACTGGGCCTACGGGGTCCACCCCGAGACGCGGGGCCGGATCCGGGCCGCCGGCTCGTGGCACCCGCAGTTCTTCGTCGACGCCCACGAGATGGGACCTCAGGAGAGCTACCTGTTCTCGCCGTCCAGGGACCCGCTCAACCCGCACTTCCCGCCGGAGCCTTACCGGTGGTCGGCACGGTTCGCGCGCGACCAGGCCGCCGCCTTCGACCGTCACGGCTGGACCTACTACCACGGCGAGTGGGCCGACGAGTGGTACGTCGGGTACTCGACCTCCTGGGCGTGGGCGCGCGGCGCGGTCGGTACGCTGTACGAGCAGGCCGGCATCGCGGAGGACGCGGTGCGCCGGCCCGGCGGGGGCCTGCTGACCTACCGGGAGGCGGTCCACCATCAGGTCGTCAGCTCGATGACCAACCTCCGCACCCTGCGCGCCAACGCCCGGGAGATCAAGCGCGATTTCCTGGCGCTGCGCCGCCGGGCGGTGTCCGAGTCCGGCCCGTTCGCCCGCCGCTCCTGGGCCGTCCTCCCGACCGCCAACGGGTGGAGGATGGGACGCTTCCTCGATCTGATGGCCCTGCAGGGGATCGAGGTCTACAGGGCCGAGCGGGAGTTCGTCGCCTCCACGGCGATCGACCAGCTCGGGCGGACGCTCCGGCGCCGGACGATCCCGAAGGGGACGGTGCTGATCCCGAACCGCCAGCCGGAGGCGCACCTGCTGGCCGCGATGCTGGATTTCGACCCGCGCATGCCGGACGAGACCCTGGTGCGTGAGCGGCAGGAGATCCTCCGCGAGGGGCGATCGCGGATGTACGACGTCACCGGCTGGAGCCTGACCATGATGTTCGGGCTCGAGGCGCTGGAGCTGCCCACCGGCCTGCCCGCGGGCGCGGCCCGCTTCGAGGGCCGGCCGGAGCGCAGGCCGGCGGCGATCGACGAGGACGGCGACGTCGTCGCCTACGTCCTCGACGGGGCGGACGACGCCTCGGTGGCGGCGGCCGCGCGGCTCATGGAGCGGGGCGTGCAGGTCCGCGTGGCCGACCGGGAGTTCAACTTCGACGGCCGCTCGTACGCGCGCGGCTCGGTCCTGGTGACCCGCGCCGACAACCCCGATCTCGAGGGCGGCGCGCTCGAGGCGCTGCGCCGGGTGGCCACGGAGCTCGATCTGGAGGCGGCGGCCGCCACCAGCGGCCTCGGCGAAGGCGACCTTCCCGACATCGGCGGCCGGCATTTCATCCGCCTGGAGCCGCCGCGGATCGCCCTCCTGGCGCGCGGGGGGATCAGCGAGTACGACTTCGGCGCGATCTGGTTCGCCCTCGACCGCAGGCTGGGGATCCGCCACTCCCACCTGAGCGAGGACGCCCTCTCCTCCGTTGACCTGCGGCGATACAACGTGCTGGTCCTGCCCGACCGGCGGCTCGGCGAGATCCGGCAGGCGTCGATCGAGGCGATCGCGGCATGGGTCAGGGCCGGCGGCACGCTGATCGCCATCGGCGGCTCGGCGAAGGAGCTGGCCGCGGAGAAGCCGGGGCTCAGCGATGTCCGGCTGCTGCCGGACGTCCTGGACAGGCTGGACGAGTACGAGCTGGCGATCGTCCGCGAGTGGCTGGCCGCGACCGGCCGGGTCCCGGAGGTGGAGGCGGTCTGGTCGCACACCGCCAGGCCCGGCCTCGTCTTCCCCTGGGAGAGGGACGGGCTCCACTCCCGTCCCGACGAGAAGGTCCTGAAGAAGCGCGACGACTGGGAGTCGCTCTTCATGCCGCAGGGCGCCATCCTCGCCGCCCGGGTCGATCCGAAACACTGGCTGACGTTCGGCGGCGGCGACTATCTGCCGGTCGTATTCGGCGGGGACCCGGTGCTGATGACGCTGCCCGGGATCGAGGCGCCCGTCCGGCTGGGGTATCTCGTCCCCGTCGGGGCCGATGATGCCGCGCGCCCGGCGCCGAAGGGCGGCTCGAAGCGGGTGACGGAGGCGCGGGTCGGCTGGGCGGCGCTCCCCGAGGGTCGGGAGCTGCGCCTGCGGATGAGCGGGCTGCTGTGGCCCGAGGCGGCGCACCGCCTGGCGCACGCCGCCTACGTGACGCGAGAGGCCGTGGGCGGGGGCCAGGTCATCCTGTTCGCGTCGCCGCCCGCCTTCCGCGGCGCCGCCCTGGGCACGGCGCGCATCCTCTCCAACGCCCTGATCTACGGTCCGGGGCTGGGGGCGAGCGAGCCGATCGAGCCTTGAGACGACCCGCGGGAGGCGGGAGCCGCCGGCCTGCGCGCCTCAGGCGCGGGTGAGCGCCCTGCGTTTCCCCTCCAGCGACTCGAGCAGGGCGTCGAACGGCCGGACGAACTTGTCGATCCCCTCGTCGACCAGCTCGCGCGTGACGCGGTCGATGGGGATGCCGATGGCGGCCAGGCGGTCGATGACCCGCCGCTCCTGGTCGAGATCGGCCTCCAGGGTCGGCCTGACCCGGCCGTGGTCGCGGAACGCGTCGATCGTCTCGTCCGGCATGGTGTTGATCGTGTGCGGGCCGATCAGCGCCTCGACGTATCTGACGTCCGGCATCGTCGGGTCCTTGGTGGAGGTGCTGGCCCACAGCGGCTTCTGGAAGCGGGCGCCCGCGCTCTCGAGCTTCTTCCACCTGTCGGCGGCGTGGGTCTGCTTCCAGAGACCGTAGGCCAGCCTGGCGCTGGCGACGGCCGAGCGGCCGCGCAGGGCCCTGGCCTCCTCAGCGTGCCTGCCGGAGGCGGCCATCGCGTCCAGAGACTCGTCGACCTTCACGTCGATCCGGCTGAGAAAGAAGCTGGCGACCGAAGCGACGCCCGCGGGCGCCTCGCCGCGCCCGATCCGGGTCTCCATGGCGCGGAAGTAAGCCTCCATCACCTTTCGGTAGGCGTCGAGGGAGAAGAGCAGCGTGATGTTGACGTTGATGCCGCGGGCCAGGCAGGCCTCGATCGCCGGGATCCCTTCGTCGGTGCCCGGGATCTTGATCAGGACGTTGGGGCGGTCCACCGCCTTCCAGAGCCGCTCCGCCTCGTCGACTGTCCTCCGGGTGTCGCGCGCCAGGTGGGGGGAGACCTCCAGGCTCACGAAGCCGTCGGTCCGTTCGGTTCGCTCGTACACCGGCCGGAGGATGTCCGCGGCCCCGCGGATGTCCCGGATCGCGAGGGCCTCGTAGATCTCCCCGGCGGATTGCCCCCGGTCCGCGAGCGTGCGGATCTGCTCGTCGTAGGCGTCCTGGGAGGTCATCGCCTTGTGGAAGATGGTCGGGTTCGAGGTGACGCCCGACAGGCCGTCCTCCCGGACGAGCCTCGCCAGCCTGCCGTCCTGGATCATGGTCCGGGTCAGGTTGTCGAGCCAGATGCTCTGACCGGCCTCGGTGAGCTCGATCAGCGGGTTTCCCATGATGTGCCTCCCCTGCGGGTGCCGGGTTCGTTCAGGCCACTGATTCTAGAGGATACCCCGGCTCGGACAACCCTTGAAAATGCCCTGGAATCTCGATCTTCGCGGGCATTCCGGCCCGGGTTGCACTATTCTTGACCGCTCCGTTTGGATGGCGGGACGGGCGTCGGGGGTGCGGCGGACAGTGCGGAGATTGGAGAAACGCCGGTTCGACGCCGTGCTGCTCGACCTCGACGGGGTCGTCACCCGCACGGCGGAGCTGCACGCCCGGGCCTGGCAGATCACGTTCGACCGGTACCTGTCCACCCTGCGCCGGCGCGGCGAGGAGGGGTTCGCCCCGTTCGACCCGCGGGCCGATTACCTGAAGCACGTCGACGGCAGGCCGCGCTACGACGGCGTCAGGAGGTTCCTGGAATCCCGCGGCCTGCGGGTCCCGGAGGGGAAAAGCGACGACGGCCCCGAACGGCAGACCGTGCGCGGCCTCGGGAACGCGAAGGACGGGCAGTTCATGGCGCTGCTCGCGCGGGACGGCGTCCGAGTCTACGAGGACGCCGTCCGGAGGATCCGCGACTGGCGGGCCGGCGGGCTCCGTACGGCGGTCGTCTCCTCCAGCCGCAACTGCGCCGACGTCCTGCGGGCCGCCGGCCTGACCGACCTCTTCGACGTCCGGGTGGACGGGGTGGTGAGCGACGCCCTCGGCCTGAGGGGGAAGCCCGACCCGGACGTCTACCTGGAGGCGGCGCGGCGGCTCGCCGTCGACCCGCCCCGGGCGGTCATCATCGAGGACGCCGAGGCCGGGGTCCGGGCCGGCAAGGCGGGCGGCTTCGGGCGCGTCGTCGGGGTGGACCGGTCCGGCCGGGGCGGCGCGCTCGGCGGGGCGGGAGCCGACCTGGTGGTGTCGAGCCTGCTGGAGATCGAGATCCGATGAGCGAGCCGAAGGATCCGGCCGGCCCGCGCCGGCCCGTGGTGCCGCGCGACCCGGCCGCGCTCCCCTCCGCCCTGGAGGAAAGGGACGAGATCGCCGCCCTCCTGGGGGACCGGCGCCCGGCGGTCTTCCTCGACTACGACGGGACGCTGACCCCGATCGTGAGCCGGCCCGAGCTGGCCGCCCTGTCGGAGCGGATGCGGCGCGTCCTGCGGGAACTGGCCTCCCGTCTCCCCGTCGCCATCGTGAGCGGCCGGGACCGGGCCGACGTGGCGCGGCTGGTCGGCCTGCGGGAGATGATCTACGCCGGCAGCCACGGGTTCGACATCGCCGGCCCCGGCGGTCTGGCGATGGAGCACGAAGAGGCCGGCAAATGCCTGCCGGACCTCGAGGCAGCGGAGGAGGTCCTACGGCGTGAGCTGCGGGAGATCCCCGCATCCCAGGTGGAGCGCAAGCGCTTCGGGCTGGCGGCCCACTACCGGAACGTGGCGGAGGAGCTGGTGCCGGCCGTGGAACGGGCCGTGGACCGGGCGCTGGCCGGGCACGGCCGGCTGGAGAAGAGAGGGGGCAAGGAGGTCTTCGAGCTGCGGCCCCGTCTGGACTGGGACAAGGGGAAGGCGGTCCTCTGGCTGCTCCGGGCGCTGGGGCTGGACGCTGCCGGGATACTGCCTATATTCGTTGGGGACGATCTGACCGACGAGGATGCGTTTCTGGCACTGGCGGATCGCGGCGTGGGGATCCTCGTGGGACGGCCGGGACATCGCACGTTCGCCACCTATTCGCTGCGCGACAGCGGGGAGGTCGGGCTGTTTCTGGATGAGCTGGCCGGCCTCGCCGCCCGGAAGGCCCGATGAGCGGCTGGAAGCTCATTTACCGGAGATGGGACCCCGATCGGCAGCCTCTGCGCGAGGCGCTGTGCGCATTGGGGAACGGCTACTTCGCCACCCGCGGGGCCGCGGAGGAGTCGCGCGCCGGCGGCCCGCACTACCCGGGGACCTACCTGGCCGGCGGGCACAACCGGCTGAAGACCGAGGTCAGGGGCCGCGTAGTCGAGAACGAGGACCTGGTCAACTGGCCGAACTGGCTCAGCCTCAGCTTCCGCGCCGAGGCGGGGCCCTGGCTCGACCCGGGGTCGTTCGAGCGGCTGGAGTACCGGCAGGAGCTGGACCTGCGGCGCGGCGTGCTGTACCGCCGGATGCGGCTCAAAGACCCCGACGGCCGCGTGACCACCATCGTCAGCCGGCGCATCGTCCACATGGCCGAGGCCCACCTCGCGGCCATCGAGTGGACCCTCACGCCCGAGAACTGGTCCGGACCGATCGAGATCCGCTCCGCCCTGGACGGCTCGGTGCGCAACGCGGGCGTGGACCGCTACCGCGACCTGAACGACCGGCACCTCGAGCGCCTGGAGTCGGGCACCTCCGGCGACGACTGCATCTACCTGCTGGTGGAGACCAACCAGTCGCGCATCCGCATGGCCCAGGCGGCGCGCACGCAGGTCTTCCGCGACGGCACGCCGCTGAGCGTCCGGCGCAGGACGGTCGAGGAGGGGGACGTCATCGCGCAGACCCTGTCGCTCGATTGCGAGCGGGGCAGGCCGATCCGCGTCGAGAAGATCGTCGCGGTGCACACCTCGAGGGACTTCGCCATCAGCGAGCCGTCGCTGGCGGCGCGCCGCCGCGCCCAGCGGGCCAGCCCGTTCCTCATCCTGCTGAGATCGCACGTGCGCGCCTGGGACGGCCTGTGGCGCCGCTGCGACATCCAGATCGGGGGGTTCACGGACTCCCAGCTCGCCCTGCGGCTGAACATCTTCCACCTGCTGCAGACGGTCTCGATGCACAGCATCGGCCTCGACGTCGGGGTGCCGGCCCGCGGCCTGCACGGGGAGGCCTACCGCGGGCACATCTTCTGGGACGAGCTGTTCATCTTCCCGTTCATGAACCTGTGCATCCCGGAGATGACCCGATCGCTTCTGATGTACCGCTACCGCCGGCTGGCGGAGGCGCGCTACGCGGCGAAGGAGGCCGGCTTCCAGGGGGCGATGTATCCCTGGCAGAGCGGCAGCGACGGGCGCGAGGAGAGCCAGGTGCTCCACCTCAACCCGCGCTCGGGCCGCTGGATCCCCGACAACACGCACCTGCAGAGACACGTCAACGCCGCCATCGCCTACACCATCTGGCAGTACTACCAGGCCACCGAGGACAGGGACTTCCTCTCGTACCACGGCGCGGAGATGTTCCTGGAGATCGCGCGCTTCTGGTCCAGCATCGCCGAGTTCAACCCGCGGCGCGGCCGCTACGAGATCCGCGGGGTCGTCGGCCCGGACGAGTACCACACGCAGTATCCGGGGGCCGACCGGGCCGGGCTGGACAACAACGCCTACACCAACGTCATGGCCGTCTGGGTCCTGTCGACCGCCCGGCGCCTGCTCGATCTCCTGTCGAGCGACCTGAGGCGGGAGCTGTTCGACAGCCTGGAGATCGGCGAGGCGGAGATCGCCCGCTGGGAGGAGATCACGCGCCTCATGTTCGTCCCCTTCCAGGACGGGAACATCATCAGCCAGTTCGAGGGCTACGAGAAGCTCGAGGAGTTCGACTGGGACGGGTACCGGAGGAAGTACGGCGACATCCAGCGGCTCGACCGGATCCTGGAGGCCGAGGGCGACAGCCCCGAGCGCTACAAGGCGGCCAAGCAGGCCGACGTGCTGATGCTCTTCTACCTCTTCCCCATGGAGGAGCTCCGCCGGATCTTCAGGGGCCTGGGATACGACCTGACTCCCAGGATGATGGCGAAGAACATCGACTACTACTTCCAGCGGACCTCGCACGGCTCGACGCTCAGCCGCCTGGTGCACTCCTGGGTGCTGGCCCGGTCGGATCGCGCGCGCTCGTGGCTGTGGTTTCAGGACGCGCTCAAGAGCGACCTGACCGACATTCAGGGGGGGACCACCCGCGAGGGGGTGCACCTCGGCGCCATGGCGGGGACCGTCGATCTCTTCCGGCGCTGCTTCGCCGGGATCGAGATGCGCGACGACGTCCTGTGGTTCAACCCGCACCTGCCGAAGGGGCTCACCGAGGTGCACCTGCGGGTGCGCTACCGCGGCTACTGGATGAGCGTCTGCGTGGACGGCGACACGCTCCGGGTCTCCTCCGAGGACGGGCAGGAGCGCGTCGACGGCGCCGGGATGAAGCGACGGATGTTCAGGAAGATCGGTTTCCGGGGGAAGATCTACCGCCTCGAGCAGGGAGAGACGAAGCGGTTCGACCTCAAGACCGGCCGTATCATAATGCCGCCCCTGGGGGCCCCCCGCGGAGCGCCCGGCATCGCCGGCGCCGGCGGCGCGGCGGCCGGTGGGGCGGCGGCGGGGGGCGTGGCGGCCGGCGGCGGGGGTGCGGTCTCCGGCTCGCCGGCGGCGGATGCCGGCGCGGCCGGCGGCGCCGGCGCGATCATCGCCCGCGCCACGGCCGGCCCCGGTCCGGCCGCCGGGCGCGCGAGCGTGACGGCCGGCCCGGCCGGGACGGCCGCCACCGGGCCGCCCGCCCTCGCGGAGGCGGGCGGCGAGCGCCCGCGCAACCGGCGGAGGCAGAACGGAGGACGTCATGTCGTCGATGCATATCGGGATCCTGACCGGAGGGGGGGACGTCCCGGGCCTGAACGCGGCGATCAAGTCGGTCTACCTGGCGGCGAAGGAGAGGGGCTGGCTCCGCAAGGGATCGACCGACGCCCGCGTGACCGGCATCCTGAGAGGGTGGAAGGGCGCGGTCCACATGGGCGGCGATCCGGCGGGGGAGGATGAGCGCTCCAGCACCCTCCCCCTGACCGACGAGATCGTCCGCACCGTCGATCGCTACGGCGGCACTTTCCTCCACACCAGCCGCATCCGGCCCGACCGGATGCGCCTGGAGGAGCTGCCCGCGGGGCTGCGTAAGCGCCGCTCCGATCTGAAGGCGGTCGGCGGCCGCGACGACCTCTTCGACATGACCGACCGGGTCGTCGACAACCTCCGGCGCGCCGGGATCGACTGCCTCATCGCCATCGGCGGCGACGACACCCTCGGCTACGCCCACACCCTCAACGCGCGCGGCTTCCCCGTCATCGGCATCCCCAAGACCATGGACAACGACGTGCGCGGGACCGAGTACGCCATCGGCTTCAAGACCGCCATGACCCGCGCCGACCAGTTCATCAATCGCCAGCGGACCCACCTCGGGTCGCACGAGACGGTCGGCGTGTTCCGCATCTTCGGCCGTAACGCCGGGTTCACCGCCCTCGGCACCTCGATGGCGATCTCCGACATCCGCTGCGCCATCCCCGAGCACCCGTTCGACCTCGACGCCCTCTGCCGGCTGGTGCGGGAGGACTACGTCCGCAACCTCCACCACTACGCCCTGGTCGTCTGCTCCGAGGGGGCGATGTGGAAGGGCGGCCGGCTGGAGGAGTACGGCCCCCCGGACGCGTACGGGCACCGCAAGAAGGCCAACGTCGGCGAGGCGCTCGCCGCCGAGATCGCGCGGCGGACCGGCCTGCCGACCCGGATGCAGGACCTCACCTACGACCTGCGCAGCGGCGCCCCGGACGGCATCGACAAGATCGTCGCCAACACCTTCGGCGCCCTCGCCGTCGAGCTGCTCGCCGGGGGCCACACCGGCCGCATGGTCTGCATGCAGGCAGGCGTGTACGGCCACACCGACCTGCCCGACCCCGCCCGCGGCGCCCGCACCATCGACGTCGCCGCCCACTACGACGCCGACAAGTTCCGCCCCAAGTTCACCGGCCTGATGGGCAAGCCGCTGTTCTTCTAGCCGCCCCGAGGTCGCGGGCCCGCCCGCCGCCGCCCGGCCCCGGCTCCGGGATCGCCGTCTCGGGCCGCCCGCCCGCTCGGGTCGCGGCCTCAGCGATCGTGCGGTATATTCGGGGCCATCAGAAGGCCCGAAGTCCTCTGATTATCGACCCGCGAGGCGTCCCGCGGAGGGGCCGATGGTGTCCGCGCCGCATGCCAGGCCGCTGCCGCAAAGCGCCCCCTTCCCCCCGCGTCGCTCCCGCGAGTATCCGGCGAACCGGCCCGTCTCTGCTTGTTGCATTGTGCCGCGGCGAGCGCACTTCGCGCGCGCCGCAGCGTTTTATTGTGTTATTGAGTATTGCGTAAATAATAGAACGGTGCGATGCTATGGGGCATGAGACCCATCGGATCCGCAACGAGCCTGGAGAAGCGCCGTCGTCGTGCCGTGGCATTGTGCAAGAGCGGGAAGGGGATTCGCGAGGTCGCCGGTCGGGTTCGAGCCTCTCCCGGAGCCGTGCATCGCTGGATTCAGGACTGGAAGAAGCATGGTGATACCGCGTTGGCGGCCAAGCCGACTCCGGGCCGGCCATGGAAGATGACCGCCACGCAGCGCGCCAAGCTTCAGAAGCGGCTGCTCGCCGGGGCGATGGCCTGCGGGTTTCCCAACGAGCTGTGGACATTGAAGCGTATGGCGAGGTTTTGTCAAGAGGTGTGGAAACACAACTCAGGCGGCAGCCTCCTCGGAT
>JBHIBC010000047.1:0-22385 GCA_046758905.1 Acidobacteriota bacterium
GGGCGAGGGGACTGATGGCGGCCACACGACGGACCCGCGGCGCGGCCGCGCTGCTGGCGGCCGGCCGGGCGGCCGCGGCGTGGCCGGCCGCGCGCGCGGCCGCGGGCTCGGATGGAGCCGCGCCCACCCGCCCGGACGGCGCGCTCGAGGGGACGGTCGTCGGGCGGGCGAACGTGCAGCGCGTCGTGAAGGCCTGGCTCGCGGTCCCCACAGAGGCGGTCCGTCCCAATCAGGGCGTCACGCTTTCCCTGACCCTCGACATCGCGGAGGGCTGGCACGTCAACTCCGCGAAACCGACGCTCGAGTACCTCATCCCGACCAGCCTCGCGTTCCCGGACCCGCGGGGGGCGGTCGTCGACGACATCTACTATCCCGAGGGGCACCTGGTCCGGCTCAAGTTCGCCGACGAGCGGCTGTCGGTCTACGAGGGGCGGACCGTGATCCGCGCCACCGTCCGTCCTCTCGGGGGGGGAGGGGCGCTCGAGCGCCCGGTGATCGCGCGGGTGACCTACCAGGCGTGCAGCGACAGGACCTGCCTGCCGCCGGAGACCCAGGAGTTCCGAGCCGCCCTCAGGGTGGAGGGCGAGCCGGTCGCCCGGCGGCCGGCTGTCGCGGGATCGGGGTCGACCCCGGCGGCGGAGCGGGCGGGCGGGTCCGGCGCGGCGGCCGCGGACCGGGGGCCGGTCGACGGGTCCACCGAGCAGGTGGCGGCGCTGCTCCGCGAGAGCGGGCTCCTGACGCTCCTCGTGGTCGTCTTCGGCTGGGGCCTGGCGCTCAACCTCACGCCCTGCGTCTACCCCATGATCCCCGTGACCATCGGGTTCTTCGCCAACCAGGCGGCGCGGGGATGGGGCCGCCGGGTCGGGCTGCCGGCGCTGTACGTGCTCGGGATGGCCCTCACCTACTCCGTGCTCGGCCTCGTCGCTGGGCTGACCGGCGGGCTGTTCGGCGCGACGCTCCAGAGCCCGTGGGTGATGGGCACCCTCGTGGTCCTGTTCGTGATGATGGCGCTGTCGATGTTCGGGCTGTTCGAGTTCCGCGTGCCGACCTTCCTCGCCCGTCTAGGGGGCGGCCGCCGGGGGCACGCCGGGGCGCTCCTGATGGGGGCGACGGTCGGCCTGGTCGCGGCCCCGTGCATCGGGCCGTTCGTCGTGGCGCTGCTCGCGTTCGTCGGCGCCTCGGGGCAGCCGCTCCTGGGGTTCTGGCGGTTCTTCGTCCTGGCGGTTGGGCTGGGGCTCCCGAGCCTGGTGCTCGGCGTCTTCTCGGGCACCGTCGCCTCGCTGCCGCGCTCGGGGGTCTGGCTCATCTACGCCAAGAAGGTGATGGGCGTCGCGATGCTGGCCGTCGCCATCTACTTCCTGCAGCCGTTCCTGAGCGACCGGCAGATCGGCTGGATCGCCGTGGCCTTCGCCGTCGGCGCGGCCCTGTACCTGGCGCTGCTCGAGCGGTCCCACGTCGCGGGCAGGGTGTACCTGGGGGTCCGGCTGGCGATCGGTGCGGCCATCGCGGTCGCGGGCGTGTGGCTCGCGCTCCCGCTGGTCAGCGCCCGCCCCGAAGCCGACTGGCGCCCTTACAGCTCCGAGGCGCTCGCGCAGGCGCGAGCGGAGGGCCGGCCGGTGATCATCGATTTCTTCGCGGAGTGGTGCCTGCCGTGCAAGGAGCTCGACCGCTACACGTTTTCGGACCCCGGCGTGATCGAGGCGACCGGCCGTTTCACCCTCCTGAAGGCCGACCTGACGTCGTTCGAGTCCGACCCGGTCCGGGAGGTGCGGGAGCGGTTCGATGTCATCGGCGTCCCGACGATCGTCTTCATCGACGGGCGGGGGGTCGAACGGACCGAGCTGCGCCTGTACGGACACGAGAGGCCGGAGCAGTTCCTGAAGCGGCTCGAGCGGATCCGCTGAGGTGGCGGGCGTTTTCCTGAGCGATCTGGGATGCTCCCGCTGCGGCCGTTCGCGGCCGTTCGCTGCCCCGCCGGCGACGCTGTGCGGGTGCGGGTCCCCCCTGCTGGCTCGCTATCGCATCGACGAGCTGCGCGCCGCCCTCCCGCGGGAAGCCGTGGCCTCGCGCCGCGCCGACCTGTGGCGCTACGCGGAGCTGCTCCCGGGCGTTCCTCCCGTGACCCTCGGCGAGGGGTTCACGCCCCTTGTGCCGGCGGACCGCTTGGGGGCGGACCTCGGCCTGCGTCGCCTGTTCGTCAAGGACGAGTCGCTCAACCCGACCGGGTCGTTCAAGGCGCGCGGCATGTCGGTGGCCGTGTCGGTCGCGGCGGCGCAGGGCGCGCAGGTCCTGGCCGCGCCGTCGGCCGGCAACGCGGGCACCGCCCTGGCCGCCTACGCCGCGCGCGCCGGGCTGGAGGCCCGCCTGTTCCTGCCGGAGACGACCCCCCGGCCGTGCGTCGAGCAGGCCCGCCGGCACGGCGCGGGGGTCACGCTGGTCCCCGGATCGATCGCGGATGCCGCAAGCGTGATGCGCGAGGCGATGTCGTCTCGGCGGCGCGATTGGCTCGACCTGTCGACGCTCAGGGAGCCGTTCCGGATCGAGGGGAAGAAGACCATGGGGCTCGAGATCGCCGAGCAGCTCGGCTTCGAGCTCCCGGACGTGATCGTCTATCCGACCGGAGGCGGCACCGGGCTCATCGGGATGTGGAAGGCGTTCGACGAGATGGAGGCCTTGGGGTGGATCGGCCCCGGCCGGCCGCGGATGGTCGCCGTCCAGGCGTCCGGATGCGCCCCGATCGTCCGGGCCTTCAGCCGCCGGCTCCCCACGGCCGAGCCGTGGCGCGACCCCACGACGGTGGCCGCCGGCCTACGCGTGCCCTCCAGCCTGGGCGACTTCCTCATGCTCCGGATCCTCCGGGAGAGCCGCGGGACGGCGCTGGCGGTCGACGATCGTGAGATGATGGAGGGAGCCGCCCGTCTCGGGTCGCGCGAGGGGATCGACGCCTGCCCGGAGGGGGGGGCGACGATCGCCGCGCTCGAGGCGCTCAGGGGAAGCGCCGCGATCGGCGCCGACGACACCGTCGTCGTCTTCAACACGGGCACCGCCCTCAAGTACTCGGAGTGAGGCCGCCTGATGCCGGCACCGTCGAAGCCCGACCGCAGGACCCTGCGCCGCGCGGCACGGCTGTTCCTGGACGCGATCGGGGAATCCGGACTCCGGCGGGAGATGAGGCGGACGCCCGAGCGCGTGGCCGATGCCTGGACGGAGGAGATCCTGTCGGGCTACCGGGACGACCCGGCCCGGATCCTCGGCGGCGCCTTCTCCGCGCCCGAGGAGGGGATGGTGGTCGTCGCCGACATCCCTTTCGTGTCGGTCTGCGTGCACCATCTGCTCCCGTTCCACGGTCGGGCGCACGTCGCCTACCTGCCTGACGGCCGCCTCGTCGGCCTCTCGAAGATCGCCCGTGCCGTTGACGTTCTGGCCCGCAGGCTCCAGATTCAGGAGCGGCTGACGCGACAGGTCGTGGACGCGCTGGAGTCGGCGCTCGCGCCGGCCGGCGTCGCGTGTCGTCTCGAGGCGGAACACCTGTGCATGACCGCCCGCGGGGCTCGGGCGCGGGGTGCGGCCGTGGTGACAGCCGCCTACGGCGGCGCGTTCGCCCGCAGCGCCGCACTGCGGGCGGAGTTCCTCCGCCTGTGCGGCGCGGCGGGGCCGGCGGCCCGGCTCCGGCGGCGCGGCGCCCGGCGCCGGCAGCGCCCAAGGGGAGGGGCTGCGGGGCACGCGGCGCGTCGGTAGCCCTGTCGGCCGTCAGCCGCTATGTTAGACTCCGGTGCCCGATGACCAACCCCACCCGCACGCTCCTCCTCGTTGCGGCTCTCCTGCCGAACCTCCCCGGGGCGGTCCCGGCGGCCGCATCGTCCGCGACCTCGACGACGGTGCGGATCGGCCTCACCACCGATCCGATCAAGGCACGGGTGTCCGCCGACGGGGGCATCGTGGTGCGCGATCCGGTGCGGGGCGAGCCGATCTGGAAGCGGCGCTTCGCGGCCGGCATCTACGTCGTCAGCGACCTCGAGGGAGGCGAGGCGGGCCTCGTCTACCGCGTGCAGGTGGCCTCGTACGCCGCCAGGGATCAGGCGAGGGCGAGCAGGAAGGAGGTCGAGGAGGCGGTGCCCGGTGAGAAGGTCGTCCTGGTCTACAACCCCGATCGCCGCGCGTGGCGGGTGCGTGCGGGCGAGTTCCGGACGCGGGAGGACGCGTCCGCGCTGGTGCGGCGGCTCCGGGACGCCGGCTACGACGAGCTGTGGGTGACCGCGGAGGGCCGGGCGGTCGAGGCCCGCCGCCGGATCCGTCTGGTGGACGACAGGTGGCACGATTTCCTCACCGAGCACGACCGGGTGCTCATCGACCCGGTGCGCCCCGGTGCGCTGCTGCGGGTCGGGGACCGGTCCTACCGCGGCCGCATCGAGGCGCGCGTGGATGGTGCGGGCAACCTCCGCCTGATCAACGAGCTCGACATGGAGCAGTACCTGCGGGGCGTGGTGCCCAACGAGATGGGGCCGGGCGTCTACCCGGAGCTGGAGGCGCTCAAAGCGCAGGCCGTCGCTGCGCGGACGTACATCGTCGCCAACCTCGGACAGTTCTCCGAGGACGGGTTCGACGTGTGCGACAGCCCGCACTGTCAGGTGTACAAGGGGGCCGGGACCGAGCACCCGGTGACGGACCTGGCGGTCGAGCAGACGCGGGGGCTCATCCTGACCTGGGAGGGTAGGCCGATCAACGCCATGTACACGTCGACCTGCGGGGGGCACACCGAGGACGGGGCCCTGGTGTTCGAGACCGAGACGGGGCCCTACCTCAAGGGCGTGCCCTGCTACCCGGAGGCCGAGGCCGAGAGCCGAGACCTCACCGGGCAGCGTGCCGAGCCGGTGCTGCTGGAGGACGGGGCCCCGATCGCCGAGGCCGTCGTCCTCCTGGAGCGGCTCGGCGTGGTCGAGCCGGAAGCGCTGTCGCCGTCGCTCCTCAAGGCCCCCTGCGGCGCGCGCGAGGCCGAGCGCTGGACGACGTTCGCCCTGGGCCTGGTAGGCAAGAGGCCGCCGGATCGCGGCTTGAGCGATCCGCTCCTGATGCACGAGTTCGTCACCTACCTGGCGGCGGGGTTGGGATGGTCCGAGAAGATGAGGCTGGCGGTGGACGAGCGTGACGTGCCGTACCTACTGGCCTTCCAGGATCGTGCCGAGGTGCCGGCTCCGGCGCGCCGTCCGTACCTGGTGCTCACCCTGGAGGGGATCCTCACGCCGTTCCCGGACAACACGCTGCGCCCCACTCGCCGCCCGTCGCGCGGCCTGCTCCTGCGCGTGCTGTATCGCCTGCTGGACTACTACGATGCCCTGGAGCGGGTGGAGGCGACCTACCGCGGGAGCGCCGGCGAGAAGATCCTCCTGGATGTGGACGGGGAGATGCGCAGCCTCTCGGTCGCCCCGGATGTGGCGCTGTTCCGATCCTTCCGCGACGTGTCGTATCCGGCCGGCGAGGTTCCGTTGACGCTGGGGGACCAGCTGCTCTACCGCGCCTCCTCCGACGGGGCGATCGACTACCTCAACGTCACGGCGAACCAGCGGGGGGTCTCGGACGATCGTTACTCCGCCACCTACCGCTGGGAGCAGCGCTACTCGCGGGAGGAGCTGGAAAAGAGGATCAAGGCGTACGTCGACATCGGGCGCCTCAAGGACATCGAGGTGACACGGCGCGGGGTGAGCGGGCGCGTCGTGGAGGTGAAAATCCTGGGGAGCCGCGGTCCGTTCACGATCCGCGGGTTCAGGATCCGGACGGCGCTCGGGGTCCGGGAGAACCTGTTCACCGTGGACCGGGCGTACGGCGCGGACGGCGAGGTCCGCTCGTTCATCTTCAGTGGGAAGGGCTGGGGACACGGCGTCGGTCTGTGCCAGGTGGGGGCGTACGGCATGGCGCTTCGCGGCGAGAGCTTCGACGCGATCCTCCGTCACTACTACACCGGCGCCGAGCTGACACCGTACACGGCGAGCGTTGACACCTCGAGCCCGGCGGACCATAATCCCGCGATAACCGGACGGCGCCCTCCGACTTCCCCCGACAGCGTGAGGTGACGGAAGGGACGTGGAGACCAGCGCGGGAAGCTTTCGCGGCCGGCTGAAGGCCCTCAGCATCGCGGACATCCTCGCATTCCTGCGGACCCTCAACCGGAGAGGCCTGCTCACGGCCACGGCCGGGGGGGCGAGCGTCGACCTGTACCTGCGCGACGGCAGGGTGGTGCATGCGGCCTCGACGCGCGAGTCTGACCGCCTCAGCGAGGTGCTGCTGCGATGGGGGCTGATCGCGCGCGCGCAGCACGCCGAGGCGATGCGCCGGGCCGCTTCGGGGGAGAGGCTGGGGACGGCCCTGCTGTCCAGCGGCGCCTTGACCCCGCGCGGGCTCATGGAGGCGCGCCGCCGGCACGTGCGCCAGATCGCGCTGTCCCTGTTCGAGTGGGACGACGGCGAGTTCACCTTCATCGAGTCCGAGGAGCCGCCGGACGACGGGATCACGGTTGACCTCGACATCCTCGACCTGGTCGTGGACGGCATCCGGTCGGTCCGGGACGCCGGACTGTTCCGCCGGAGGCTGCCCTCGCCGGAGTGGGTGTTCGCACCGATCCCGGAGGAGGATCTCAGGAGGCCGGTCGATCTCGAGCCGCAGGAGACCTACGTCCTCGGGCTGGTCGACGGCCGTCGCGACGTTCGCACGATCACGTCCCTATCCGAGTTCCCCGAGGAGGAGTCACTGCGCGTGCTGTTCCTCCTCTTCGCCATCGGGTATCTCAGAATGGAGCCGTCCGCCTCGGAGCGGTGGGACGCGCCCCCGGTGGAGAGTCTGGGGCCGATCGTGCGGCACTACAACGAGCTGTTCGGGAGGGTGCACCGCTACTTCATGAAGCAGGCGGGGCCGATCTCCGAGCACCTTCTCGATAAGGCGCTGCGGGAGATGCAGGGGCGGCATCCGGTTCTGCTCGGGGGCGCGCGGCCGGGAGGGGACGGGACGATCGACTGCGATCTCGTCCTGGACAACCTCCGGGGGATCGCGGCCGCCCGCAGGCGGGAAGCGCTGGTCGACGGCCTGAACGAGCTGCTCTACGGGCAGCTGCTGGTCCTCAGGAAGACCCTCGGCGCGGAGCACGAGAGGCGCGTCCTCAGGTCCTTCGGCCGACTGCGCCCCCCGTCGGTGCCGCCCTCCACGGCGGGGTGGCCCCGCGCTCCCGGGTCGCGCGCCCGCGGCACCCCCTGATGTCCCGGCTGCTGGTGCGGGCCGGCTCGCTCGCCCTCCTGGGCGGGGTCCTGTACCTGGCGATCTGGGACGCCCTCCTGGGAGGGGCGAACTACGAGCTGGTCCGGCTGCTGCTCCTGCTGGGGGGGGCGTGCCTGCTCGGCGGACTGTTCGCCCGGACGCTCGGCGGCGTGGCGGCCGGGCTCACCGGCCGCGGCTGCCCGCGCTGCGGGCGGCGGGTGGCGAAGGGCCACATCTACTGCGAGGAGCATCTGGCCGAGACGATCAACGAGTACCGTGACGAGCAGCGTCGAAGGGGGTGCTGAACGTCCGGGTTGCGGCAGCGCGATCGGTCCGCCGATCCTCGTCGTCGTCGGGCCCACCGGCGTCGGAAAGAGCGAGTTCGCGCTGCGGGCCTGCCGGCGGTTCGACGGCGAGGTGATCAGCGTCGACTCGATGCAGGTCTACAGGGGCCTCGACCGCGGCACGGCCAAGCCCGACCGCGCGGCGCGGCGGACGATCCCCCATCACGGGATCGACCTGGCGGGCCCGGAGAGGGATTTCTCTCTGGGTGATTTCGTCCGAGCGGCCGAGCGGGCCCTCGAGCAGGTGCGCGGGCGCGGGCGCCTGCCGGTGATCGTGGGCGGGACCGGCCTCTATCTCCGCGGCCTGCTGAAGGGGATCGTCGACGCGCCGCGCCGCGACGAGGCGATCCGCGCGCGACTGAGACGGATCGAGCGCAGGCGGGGGTCCGGCTTTCTGCATCGGATGCTGTCTCGCGTCGACCCGCAGGCCGCCGAGAGGCTCGCGCCGCGGGATGGACAGCGTCTGGTCCGCGCGCTCGAGGTGTTCTTCCGGGCGCGACGCGGCCTCTCGGACCTGATACGCGAGTCGCCCTTCGGGCCGGATCGATACGCGACGGTCAAGATCGGGCTCAGCATGGACCGCCGGGCTCTGTACCGGCGACTCGACGAGCGCGTGGTGTGCTTTTTTCGCTCCGGGCTCGTGCGTGAGGTGCGGGGCATTCTGGCGGCCGGGTGCCCGCCCACCTCGAACGCCCTCAAGGCCCTCGGCTATCGGGAGGTCATGATGCACCTGAGGGGGGAGATCGGGATCCAGGCGGCGATCGCGCTGACGCAGCGGCACACGCGCCGTTACGCCAAGCGACAGTGGACCTGGTTCCGGCGCGAGGAGGGGGTCGTCTGGTTCGACGTCGATCCCGGCCGCGACGACCGCTTCCGGGAGCCGCTCGAGCACGCGGCGCGCGCCCTAGGGCGCGGCAGGGCACGATGAAGCCGGAGAAGGACGCTTTCACGAACATCCAGGACGGTTACCTGAACCGGGCCCGCAAGGAGCGGTCGCTGCTGACCCTGTTCCTGACCAGCGGCCGGAGGATCGTGGGCCGCGTTCGGGCATTCGACCGGTACGTCGTGATCCTCGAGGATCGCGGCAGCGAGGTGATGATCTTCAAGCACGCCATCGCCACGATCAGCGCCCCGAGGGCCTTCGGCAACGCCATCCGTTTCGACCGCAAGGCGGATCGGGGAGCCCCGTCCGCACCGGGCGACGTCCGGCGGGCGCCCGAAGGAGGGCTGAAGATCCCGGGGCGCCCCGAGGGCGAGGAGAAGACGTAGGAGATCCGCCGGTGGAACGGATGGGCTTGACCCTGGCCAACCAGATGACCATCGCCCGCATGGTCATGATCCCGCTGCTGATGATGCTGGTCCTCTCGAACCACAGCGGCTGGGCCCTGCTGGTGTTCGTCCTGGCGAGCTTGACCGACGCGCTGGACGGGATCATCGCCCGCCGCTATCGGCAGAGCTCCGCCCTGGGGGCGTTTCTCGACCCGATGGCCGACAAACTGCTCATGACCGCCTGCTTCATCGTCCTGTCGGTCCCGGACCACCCCCAGTCCTTCCCGGAGTTCGAGGCGCCGAATCACCTGCCGATCTACCTGACGATCGTGACCATCAGCCGGGACGTGTTCATCGTCATGATCGCCCTGGTCATCCACCTCACCTCCGGCCTCACGCGCTTCACGCCCACCTTTCTCGGGAAGGTGACCACCGTGACCCAGATGATCACCATCGGCGTCGTCCTCCTGGTCAATTACCTGGGGCAGGAGGCCCTCGTGCTGGTCCAGGCCCTAGTCTGGTTGACCCTCGCCCTGACGCTCGCCTCGGGCCTGCACTACATTTATCACGCGACCCAAATGGCCGGTGGGAACGAGCCGGCGCGCCCGGAGGGACCCGACGCGGCCTGATACGCCCGGCGTCAAAATCCCGTCGGCGGTCCGTCGGGACTGCGGGGCATCTGCAGAGGACCATGAGGAGAAAATGCTTGCCCGGCAGGAAGAATCACGGTAAATACGCCGTTGAATAAGTGCCGGCCCGATGCGGATCGATGGATCAGCACCGCCGGAATCGCAGGGGGGCGCGCGCCGATGATGCGAAGAGGTCACCACGAGATCATCACCGCTATCGCCGGCCTGCTGGCGACGTCGCTCGCCGGCGGGGCCGGTCCTTCGGCGACGACTCGGGGCGAGCTGGCCCGGACGCTCGTCAACGCGGCGGGAATCGCGGTTCGGGCGGGCAATCCGGAGAGGGAGGCCGTCGAGAGGCTTCGGGGCCTCGGGATCGACCTCGGGACGGACCTGAAAAGACCGGTCACGGAGGCCGATCTGGTGGAGATCGGGCGAAAGGTCGGGACGGAGGTCCGGACCGCCGACCCCGACCGGCCCGTCAGCCCAGGGAAGGTCCGCGCCTTTGCGCAGCTCCTGAAGGGGGGCCTGCTGTCTTTGCAATCCGCGGCCGAGGGAGGCACCTCGGACATCCGGATCTCCTGTCAGGGGAGGGACTCGCGCGCCGGCCGCCGCGGCGCTCCGGCCAGCCCCGCCGATCCGAACGCTACGGCGCCGCCCTGCGAGGTGGAGCCGCTCCCCTGAGCCCCCGGATCGCTGCCATGCCGCGAGGGGCTGAACGAGCGCCCTCCGAGGAGGGCGCTCTTGCCCTTTTGCGGGCCGGCGCCGGTTCGAGAGCGTCCGGCCACCGGTCCGTCAGCGCCTCCGGTTCCCGCCTCTGGAGATCCTGACGAAACAGTAGACGGCGAGGCCGGCGATGACCGCCCAGGCGAGCGCCATGAAGGCCATCCCGCCCGCGGTCAGACCGGTCCCCGCCGGGGGCGCGCTCACGCGCGCCTCCCCCGGTTCTTCCGCCGCCAGGCGTGGCCGATCAGCAGCAGCAGGGCGGCAAGAATCCCGAGCAGCGTGATCCGGGCCCACAGGACGCCGGCCCGGTCCGATTCGGGCACACCCTCCATCATCAGCGTCGGCCACGCGTTCTGCACCGTCCAGAACCCGAGGATGATGAGCAGATAGACGGGCGTGACGTAGCGGATGACGAAGTAGAAGACGCGCGGCACGCGGATCTCCGACCCTCGGGTGATGGCCTCCCACGCCCGGTCCATCCCGAAGGCCCAGGCGAACAGGATCACCTCGACCAGCGCGAACAGGGCCAGGCCGAAGGTGCCGGCCCAGAAGTCGAACTCGTTGAGGAAGGGACGGATGAAGACGACCGGCTGGATGATCAGGAACACCCCGAGGGACAGGACGATGGCCGCCCGCCGCCGGGTCATCCCGAACTCCTCCTGCAGGAACGCCATGAACGGCTGACCCATGGCGACCGACGAGGTGAGCCCCGCGAAGAACAACAGCCCGAACCAGAGGGTCCCGAACAGGTGACCGAGCGGCATCTTCGTGAAGATGATCGGCATCGACTGGAAGGCCAAGTCGTAGGCGCCGCCGGCCGCGATGCTGCGGGTCTCCGCCAGACCGAAGAAGGCCACCGCCACCGGGATCGCGATGCTGCCGCCCAGGATCACCTCGGAGACCTCGTTGGTCATCGATGTGGTGAGCCCGGTCAGCGTGAGGTCGTCGTTCTTCCGGAGATAGCTGGCGTAGCAGTGGATCGTCCCCATCCCGAGGCTGAGGGTGAAGAAGATCTGGCCGGCGGCGGCCAGCCAGGCGTCGCTCCTCCCCAGCCGGGAGAAATCGGGGTTCCAGAGGTAGCCGAGGCCGGCCGACACGCTGCGGTCCGGGTAGGTCGGATCCGGTGTGCCGAGGGTCAGCACGCGCACGACCAGGATGACGGCGAACAGGAAGAGCAGCGGCATCGCGACCTTCGCCAGCCGCTCGATGCCGCCCGAGATCCCCCGGTAGAGGATGTACACGTTCAGGGCCAGCGTGATCAGAAGGAAGACGTACGCCGTCTCGACCCCTGACGGGAAGTGGGCGCTGTCCGCGAAGCCCTGGAAGGAGGACAGGAAGCGGCCCATCCCCTCGCGGTCCTGCACGCCGAAGTACTTGCCGGTCGCCGAGAACAGGCTGTAGGCCAGGGTCCAGGACTGCACGTAGGCGTAGTAGACCAGCACCACGAACGGGTTGAACAGCCCGAGGACGCCTAGGTACTTCACCCACTTCCGTTTCGACAGGGCCTGGAACATCCCGGGCGCGCTGCCGTGGCCGTGATGGCTGCCCCCGTGCCGCCCGATCGCCCACTCGACCCACATCAGCGGGATCCCCAGCAGCAGCAGCGCCACGAAGTACGGGATCATGAAGGCCCCGCCGCCGTTGCGGGCCGCCTGCACGGGGAAGCGCAGGAAATTGCCCAGGCCCACGGCGTTTCCCGCCATGGCGAGGATCAGGCCGACGCGGGTCGCCCAGACCTCGCGCGGCAGTCCCAGCGGATCGGAAAGCGGCTTGGCCACCCTACCGTCGGAGCGGTCGAAAAGACGAGGCGCGCCCGCGGCGCGCCTCGGGGGCCGGGATTATCGACGACGATCGAGACGGGTGTCAAGCCGACGCGAACGGCGGGGCCCGCCCCGCTCGGGAGGGTCGGCTACTCCAACCACCTGAGCTCGGCACGGATGGTGCCGACCGGACCGCGGTATTCGATCGGGACCGAATAGGTCGCGGTGCCGTTCGGCGGAATTGTGGACGGGGAGAGCGCCGCCTCGCCGCGCGCCGCGACTAGGCCGTTGTCACGGAGGATCCGCACCCGGACCCGGGCGCCTCCGGCGGTGGTGGCGCCCATATTGCGTACCCGGCCGAAGACCCGGATGCTGCCGTCCGGGAGGATCTCGTGGTCGTTCTCGACGAAGGTGAGGTTCGGGCGGTTCCGGCGCCGGGAGCGCTCGCGCAGGCGCCGGCCCAGCGAGCCGCGGCCCCGCTGGATGATCGATCCGCCGCCGGGGACCGAGACCGCGGCGCCCTCGATCTCGATGGGACGAGCGGCCTCCTCGGGCGCCGTCGCTCCGTCCGTCGCCCGGTGGCTGCTGAGACCATGCCGCGTGAGACCGCCCACGATCAGCGCCCCGAGCGCGACGATCAATCCCACCGGCAGCCAGGAGGCCGAGCGTCGCGTCTGCGCCGGCGCGCCCGCGGCACGCTCCCCCGGGAGCGGCCGCCTGAACGTCGGGGCGCCGGAGCCCGCCTCGCCCCCGGCGTCCGGATCACCGGCCGCGACGCCCGCGGTGGGCGCCGGCGATCGCGACCGGGCGGCCAGGATCGTCCGGGCAAGCTCCTGCAGGAGCGCATCGTAGTCCTGGAAGCGATCGCCCGGACGCTTCGCCATCATCCTCTGGATGAGCGTGGCGATCGGGTAGGGGACCGACGGGTTGACGGCGCGGGGCGATCTGAGCGGCTCGTTCATGTGCTTGATGATCATCGCCACCGGGGTGGGGGCCTCGAACGGCAGTCTCCCGGTGACCAGGTGGTAGAAGGTGGCGCCGAGGGAGTAGATGTCGGACCGGGCGTCCACCTCGCCTCCCTGCGCCTGCTCGGGGGAGATGTAGCCCGGGGATCCCAGGACCTCGCCCGTCACCGTGAGCTGCGTCTTGGACCGGAGCGCCTTGGCGAGCCCGAAGTCGGTGATCTTGACGGTGCCGTCCCGGGTCAGCATGAGGTTGCTCGGCTTGACGTCCCGATGGATGAGGTTCTTCCGGGCCGCGTGGCGCAGGCCCTGCGCCGCCTGCTGGATGATCTCCGCCGCCCGCGCCGGGCCGATCCGCCCCTCCGCCCTGACGATCGCCTCGAGCGACCGGCCGTCGACCCACTCCATGGCGAAGAAGGGTGCCGCTCCCTCCTGGCCGATGGTGTAGATCTGCGTGATGTTGGGATGATTGAGCGCCGCTGCGGACCGGGCCTCGCGCTTGAATCGCGCCACGAACCCGGGGTCGGCGGTCAGGGCGGGCAGGAGGGTCTTCAGGGCCACCGGACGCGCCAGCGCCTCGTCGAAGGCCCTGTAGACGACGCCCATGCCTCCCGCCCCGATCAGCGCCTCCACGCGGTAGGCTCCGAACCGCTCGGGAAGCTCGTTCGCCGTCGGGCCGTGGGGTCGCTGCGGAAGGTCGGGCATCGGAGTCCCCTGGGGACGGGAGGGTTACCTCTTGAAGATACCCAGCAGGCCCTTCTTGCCCTCTCCCTCGAGGGCGGCCAGCCCCTGCTGGGCCCCGGCGTGGCCGGGGTCCCACTGCAGCGCTTTCTGGAACATGTCGCGCGCCCTGCTCGCCAGGCGTCCTTTGGCATACACGCCGCCGAGCAGGGCGTAGGCGTCGGCGTTCGTCGGATCGATCTTGATGGCTCGCAGTAGGCTCGACTCCGCCTCCTTCTTCCAGCGCGGGTTCCTGCTCTGGGTCAGCCCGAGGTGGTACCAGTACTCCGCCTTGGAGGGGTCCAGCTCGCAGGCGTTCTGCAGGAACGGCAGCGCCTCGGCGAACCGTCCCTTGGAGAGGTGGTCCCTGCCGTGCCTGAAGTTGGTTCGCGCCAGGCTCTCCGTGTCGGCTCCCTTGGCGGTCTGCTTCGGGCGGGTGCGGTACGCCAGCTCCTCCTCGTACTTCCGGCGCGTCTCGGGGTGGCTCAAGGTGGAGTAGGCCTCGGTGATGTGCGCGAAGACCTTCTCCGCCTTCACCTTGGCCGCCTCGCTCGTGAACTTGTCCGGATGGAACTTCTTGGCCAGCCCGTAGTAGGCACGGCGGACATCGTCGGTGCCGGCGCTCCTGGCGACCTCGAGGACCTCGTACAGGCTCTGGTGGTAGATCCTCTCGAAGCGCTCCAGCATCTGCTGCTCGAGATCGGGCGGCGCGGCGGCGCGGGCGCGCTCGGCGACGCCGGGGGCGCCGCGCCGGGAGCGGGCCGGGCCGACGCGCTCTCTCGGGTTGGTGACCCTGCGGGGCGGGATGGGCCGGCGCAGCCCGCCGCTTCCGGGGGCGCGGCCGGCCGCACCGGGCCCCTGCGCGACGGGCCGCGCGCGGGAGCGGGGCGAGCCGATCGATTCCGGAACCTGGGTCCCGTTCGGCGCCTCGAGGATCCCCGCCAGGATCAGGCCGAACAGCGCCCGCAGGGTGGTCTCCTCCCCCATCGGGCTGACGATGCAGATCTCGCGCAGGCTGGCCGCGCCGTCCACGCGCGACATGGTGTACCCCTCGGCGGGGTTGAGGGGCACGTTCTGGTACCCCTCCGGAGGGCGGCTGGATAGCTGGATGCGTGCCTCCAGGGGGCCGAGCCGCCTGCGGATCCAGTCGATGTCGGGCACGTCGCGCGCCCACTCCAGGAGCAGCACGGCGCTTCTCAAGCCGGTGTCCAGCTGCTCCCGGTAGGGCAGGGCGCCCTGCTGGAACTGGAACGTCCCGTCGTCGAGCAGCAGGGCCCCGTGGGCCACGCAGCGGATGTGCTCCTGGGTGAGATCCGCCAGCGCCTGGCGGGTCATCGTCCCGAGCCGCACCAGCGCGGTCCCGAGCAGCTCGTGCGATTGTTTGGCGTCCGAAGCCTCGCGCAGCTGAGCCTGGGTGATCCCGCCCCTGTCGCGGAACAGGTTGGTCATGCTCTCCGACGGCAGGGTGCTGGCGGCGAAGCGGATCATCACGCCGGCGTCGATAAACAGCTGCCGGGCGATCTGGCCGTTGTGGAAGCGGAGGATTCCGGACGCCTGGCGGCGCTGCACCTCGCTCAAGATGTCGGCCGGGACGCGCCCGGCGAGGCGTCCTTCCATCCGGTCGGCTCCTGGGACCCGGAGGGGAGCTTCGGCCGCCGCGGGCCGCTCCGAGCGAACCGGTCCCGCCGAATAACTTGTGGCCCGGAAGCGGCTATTTCAAGTATTCCGCCGCCAGGGCCTCGCCCCAGGCCCGGCGCAGCTCGGCCAGGGTGTAGCGGGTGGCCGCCTCGAAGGCCTCGTCCAGGGTGGCGCCTTCCGCCAGGGCCTCCAGCACCTCGAGGATCCTGAAGAACCCCTCCCGCGCGGCCAGGAAGTCGATGAACGACAGGGCCGAGACGTAGGTGAAGGACGTGCCCCAGGAGGTCGTGTCGCCCAGCCGGCTGTACTCGGCCGCCAGCTCCCGCCCCTCGGCCGGCGAGATGGTGCGGCCCTCGACCTGCTGCGCGATCCCTTCGTGCAGCCAGCGCGGGGCCGTCCCGCGGCTCTTCCCCGAGATGAAGGCGTGCGCCAGCTCATGGATCAGGACGCTCCGGGCGTCGCCGTCAAGCTCCTCGAGGCCGCCGATCGGCACCCGGATCTTGCCGTCGTACAGGCCGCCGACGTTGCGCTCGGCCCGGGTCGCCTCGTAGAACTGGCGCTGCGGGTAGACGATCACCACGATAGGCTGGCGGGGGTAATAGTCGAAGTGGACGACCATCCGGGTGAACTCCGCCTCGAGGTGCTCGAGGATCCGGGCGCCGAGATCCGCGCCGGAGCGCTCGCCGTCGTATTTCAGCGTGAAGTGAGCGGCTTCGGAACGCAGGTAGTCGCCGTCGATCCGGTGCTCTCTCCGCAGCTTCTCGATGCGGCGGTCGATCCGCGCGTGCGGCGCGATCTCGTTGGCCCGACGCCAGATCTCCAGCGCGTCCTCGGGCCGTTCCTGGCTGTTGTACACGTCTCCGAGGAGGACCATCAGGCGGGCGTCGCGCGGGTGCTCGACGAGGGCCGACTCGAGCGTCGAGCGGGCATAGATATCCCGGCCTTGCGCGAAGTAGGTGGCGGCCAGCCCCAGCAGCGCGCCGGGGTCGCGCCGATCGTAGCGGAGCGCCTCGCGGAACCGTGACAGTGACTCCTCGAAGTCGCGCCTCTTGTAAGCCCGCGTCCCGAGCGAGTTGAGGAGGGACACGATCCGGCGGGTGTTCTCGGCGCGCGCGTCGGGCCGGTTCCGTAGGCGTCGCTTGAGATCCGCCAGGCGGCGGTCGATCTGCGCCGGAGTGAGGTCCGGATGCCCGGCCTCCGCCGGACGGGCGCCGTCCTCGGGCGGCCGCTCAGCGGGGCCCGTCGGGGGCGCCGGGAGCCTCTCGATGCGCGCGACCTCCGATCTCGGGACCACGATCTTCAGGCCGCCCTGCAGCACGATGAGGTCGTCGCCCCGCTCCTCCCACGAGTCGGCGTCGATGAGCCCGCCGTTCTTGAGGTGGATGACGTCGGCGCGGCCCGCTCCGACCGAGGTGAGCGAGAGAAGGACGGCCAGGACGGTGCCGACCCGCAGCGCCGCGCGGTTCATGGGCGCGGGGCCCGCGGATTCAGACGCTCCAGCGACACCACGATCGGCCGGATGCCCGATTCGGCGAAGTACGGGGGCAGATCCGCGACGGCCGCGCGCGCGGCCTCCCCGCTCCCCTAGCTTCCCCAGCAGGCCCCGTAACACGATCGGCCCCGGAAGGAGAACGGCACGAAAAAGAACGAGCCGCCGTCGCCCGATCGCGACCGTGCCTCCCTGAGGGTCTGCGCCTCGCAGGCGATCATCAGCTGCAGGGTGAACCTCCCCGGACCCTCGGAGGCCGCCAGCTTCCGGAAAACGGAGGAGGCGGCTGTGGGGTCGCCCGCGTCGAACGTCCGCAGGGTCGCGGCGTAGCGCGCCGCGTCCCGGAAAGGCGAGGCCGACCCAGGAGGAGGCCTCGCGGCCGCCTGCTGCGGCTCCTCGGGGACCCGGGATGCGCCCGGCCGCGGCGGCGACCCCGACTCCTCCGCGGGCGTGGTCGTCCCGACGGGCGGAGGGGGCCGGGATGCCTCCCCCGGCGCGGACCGGACATCCGCCGGGCCGGCCCCGGCGGCGATCGTCGCGTCGGGGCGCGTCCCCGCGCCGGGCGGTTCGTCCCGACGTCCGCGGAAGATGAGCCAGAGGCCCGCCGCCGAGGCGGCCAGGACGAGCGCGGCGAGGCCTAGGGAGACGAGGAGCCGCCGAGGCTCTTCCCTGCGCGAGGAGACCTTCCCGTCGAACGACAGGCGCACCGGACCCGCGTGAACGCGCTCCCCGGTCTGTGGGTCAACCTCCCACTCCGCCTCGCCTCCGGGAGGGCGGGCGAAGGCGGGCAGCTCCTCGCTCGGGATCGGGGGCGGCTCGGCGTCGATCTCCCGTCCGGACGCGGCCACGGGGCCCGGGGGCGCCGGGGGGGTCGCGTCGGCCGACACCACCGCCTCGTCGCCGTCCGGCTCGGGCGCAGGCGCCGGGGCCGGCTGCTCGCGCGCCGCCGGCTCCGGCGCGGCGGCCGCCTCCGCGGTCGCGAGCTCCGGCTCGAGGATCGCCTCCTCCTCTCCTCCCCTCACCCCGATCCGGCGGCCCGCCTCGACGCGGGGCCGCTGCTCCTCGGTGGGTGCCGCGCGCTCCGCCAGCCCCAGAACGTCGAGGGCGAGGACCAGCTTGCTGACGGTGAAGTCGTCGAGCGAGGTCTGGCCGCTCAGCTCGCGCAGGCTCAGGAACCCGTCCAGGCCGCGCGCCACCCGATCCGTCGGGGCGTCGAGATTGAGCGCCCTGAGGCCTTCCGGAAGCGCCGCGGTCGGGCGGTACACGGATTCCATCGAGCCGACCTGGCGGACGATCCACTGCCGATCGGGCGCCTCCATCAGGGCATCCAGGATGAGCCGCGCGGTCGGGAGCCCCAGGACCGTCACCTGGGCCGGCAGCGGGCCGGCGTCACACTGGTACCGGCCGGACGAGAGCGTGCAGCAGGACGCGAGGATCTGGCGCACCTGCTCGCGGGCTCCCTGCAACAGCTCCGTCGCGGTCAGGAACCCCATCTCGATGAGGGTCTTGCCGAGGGATCCGCCCGGCGCCAGCCGCGATCTCGCCAGGTCGAGCTGCTGTTGGGTCAGGTGCCCGGAACGGATCAGGACGTGTGCGAGGCGATCCGGCTCGGCGTTGCTGGCGGCCGAGGCCACCTCGCCGCGCTTGAAGTAGATCACCTTCGTCGTGGAGCCGACGCCGACGCGCAGGGTCCCCTCGAACCCGTCGCGGTGCAGCTGCGCGATCAGGCGGGGCAGGAAGATCTCGGGGACCGATCCCTTGAGCGGGAGATCGTGCATGGCGAATCCGGACGACCTCCATGGGGGCCGTCGCGAGGGCCATCATAGGGATGGGTCCTGGGAGAGTCAAGGAAGGTGCCCGCGGGAGGGTCCGGCGCGGCCTCGATTGCGCGCCGGCCGCCTCGCGGTCTAGACTGATAGCTCCCGATGCAACAGATCAGCTTCGACGCCATCGTGGTGGGCAGCGGCATCGCCGGACTGCGGGCGGCCATCGGTATCGCCTCCCGCGGGCGGCGCGTCGCCGTCCTCACCAAGGACGGCCCGACCGACTCGTCCTCGGACAAGGCCCAGGGAGGGATCGCCGCGGTGCTCTCCGACGACGACGAGGTGGAGCTGCACTACCGCGACACGCTGGCCGCGGGAGACGGGCTCTGCAACGAGAGCGCCGTCCAGGTCCTGGTCGAGGAGGGCCCGGCCCGGGCCCTGGAGCTGATCGAGTGGGGGGCCCGGTTCGACCGGGAGGGCACCGGGCTCGCGCTGGGCCGGGAAGGGGCGCACAGCAAGCGACGCATCCTGCACGCGCGCGGCGACTCGACCGGGCGCGAGATCGTGCGCGCGCTCGTCGCCCGGGCCCGCGAGTCGCCGGAGGTGATGATCCTCCCGCACATGTTCTCGATCGACCTCATCATGGCCGGCGGCCGCTGCGCGGGGCTTCTGGCCCTCGACGAGCGGAGCCGGGAGCGCGCCGTGCTCCGGGGGTCGGCGGTGGTCCTGGCGACCGGAGGGGCGGGGCAGGTCTACCGCGAGACCACCAACCCTCCCCAGGCGACCGGCGACGGTATGGCGATGGCCTACCGGGCCGGGGCGGAGATGATGGACCTCGAGTTCGTGCAGTTCCACCCGACCGCGCTGGCGCTGCCGGGCGTGGCCCGGTTCCTCCTGTCCGAGGCCATGCGCGGCGAAGGGGGTCGGCTGGTGAACCGGGCCGGCGAGCCATTCATGCCGAGGCTGGACCCGCGCGGCGACCTGGCGCCGCGCGACATCGTCGCGCGCGGCATCGTCGAGGAGATGGAGCGCACCGGTCATCCCTGCGTCTACCTGGACATGACCGGCCGCGATCCCGATTTCGCGCGAGCCCGCTTCCCGACCATCGCGGCGACCTGCTCCAGATTCGGGATCGACATCGGCGCCGATCGGATCCCCGTCGCCCCGTGCGCCCACTACATGATGGGCGGCGTCAAGTCCGACCTGTGGGGGCGGACCTCGATCCCGGGGCTGTACGCGGCCGGAGAGGTCGCCTGCACCGGGGTGCACGGCGCCAACCGGCTGGCCAGCAACTCCCTCCTCGAGGGGCTGGTGTTCGGCGCGCGGGCGGCCCGCGCCATCCTGGAGGACCCGGCGCCGCCGATCCGGGCGGCCGCGACGCCCGAGATCCGCGAGGTCCGGTCGATCGACGAGAGGGGCGCCGGCCCCGTGATCGCGGCGCTGCAGGGCGTGATGTGGGAGGGGGTCGGGATCGTCCGGGAGGACGGAGACCTGAGGCGCGCCATCGGCGCGATCCTGGAGCTCGAGACCGGCCTCGACCGGCGGCCCCCGACGCGGCGGGGACTGGAGGCCCGCAACCTCCTGTTCATCGGACGGCTGATCGCCGAGTCGGCGCTGCGGCGGCGGGAGAGCCGCGGCAGTCACTTCCGCAGGGACTTCCCGGCGCGTGAGCCGGGCCGGGGACGCCACGCGGTCATCGCGCCGGGCGCCCCGGCCCCGGACCTCCCGCGCCTTCCCGTGCCCGACCTTCCCGAGTGAGGGGAGGCCGGGTCCCCGGGCCGTCGCCCGCGCGGCGCGGGCGCCGCGTTCCAGAGTGAGGGCCGATCCGACCGCCCCGTCCGTCACCGGACGCCCCGCCGTCTCCGCCGACCTCGCGTCCGGCGCCTGCGGACCGTTTCCGGCCTCAGCATCAGGATTGCTAGGAGCGTCCGGCGGTGCGGTCGTGCGCTCGACCGCGGGAGAGCCGGGAGGGGCGAAGCGATGACCCTGAGGAGGCGATCTGGTTGCGCGTTTCTGGTCACCCTCTGGACCTACGGCGGGCGGCCGATCTTCGCGCGCCCGGACACTGCACGGCTCTTCTGCAGGACGCTGGGCCACCTGCGCCACAGGCTGGGGTTCCGGCTGCACGCCTACGTCGTGCTGCCGGACCGCGTCCGGATGATCCTCGGCGCGCCGGAGGAGGACCCCTACTGGATCCAGGTGGCGGTGCAGCGGTTGAAGTCGCGGTTCGCGCGGGAGGCGAACGCCCGGTCCGGGAGGCCGGGGCTGGTCTGGCAGGACGCGGACCAGAGGGTGGCCCTCGCCACGCGCGACGACGTGGCCCGGCGGGCGGACCTCCTGCACCGTTACCCGGTGATGTCGCGTCTCGCGCGCCACCCGGCCGACTGGCGGTGGTCCAGCTTCCGCGCCTGGGCGGGGAGGGGGCGGAGCCCGGCGCCGGTGGACCTCCCGGAGGCCGCCGACCTCCGGGCTCGGGTGCGGGCGGCCGTGTCGACGCGGCCTAGCGGATGATCTGGAAGGTGCGGTCCCAGCGCGACTTCGTGAACAGGTGGGCGATCTTGGAGCCGATGCTCTGGAGGCGATCGGACAGCGAAGTCTTGAGGTGGGCGTTGCGCTCCTCCTCGTACGACCACCAGATCATGAAGGCCCGCCCCTTCAGGTTGCCCCGCGGCACGAACCCCCAGCTGCGGCTGTCCTTGCTGAAGTCGCGGTTGTCCCCCATGCAGAACAACGCTCCCTCCGGGATCCGGGTCTTCGGGTAGTCGGACAGGTCCGAGTTCAGCCCGTGGCTGCGGTGGATCTTGTACGGCTCCTCGAGCGGCTCCCCGTTGATGTAGACCTGGCGGTCGCGGATCTCGATCACGTCCCCGGGGAGGCCGATCACTCTCTTGATGTAATCCTTCTCTGGCTCCTCGGGGTACTTGAAGACGGCGATGTCGCCCCGCTCGACCTCGCGGATCGGCAGCAGGGCCCTCTCCAGCCGCGCGACGATCGGGACCTCCTCCAGCACCGGCGCGTAGGCGAACTTGTTCACCATGATGTAGTCGCCGATCAGGAGGGTCGGGATCATCGAGCCGGTCGGGATCTTGGACTGCTGGAACACGAAGGCGCGCGCGAACAGCACGAAGATCACGCAGCTGACGATGGTCTCGAAGTAGTCCCGGACCAGGCTCTTGGGCGTGTCGGCGGAGGTCATGGTCTCCTCACGGACGGCGGGATTATAAGGGCGGCGGCGCCCCCAGGCAAAGCGCGATCGCCTTCACCGCCTCACGCGGCGTCCGGACCACCCGGCAGGCGTCGAGCTCCGTCCTCCCGAGGATCCGCAGCCGGGCGAGCTGGTGGAGGAGATCCCGCCACACCGTCCCGACCAGGACGATGGGCTTCGGCCCGAGCAGCCCCGCCCGGAGGAGGGCCCACAGGAAGGCCAGCTCCGAGAGCGTGCCGCTCCTGCCGGGGAGGACGATGAAGGCGGAAGCCGTCTCCACGAGGCGGCGGGTCCGGTCGAACAGGTCGTCCGCCCGGATCTCCCGATCGATGTAAGGATTCGCGGCGCCTCGCCGGGGGAAGGCGCGGGCGGTCACGCCGATGGAGGTGCCGCCCGCCTCACGGGCGCCCCGGGCCGACGCCTCCATCACCCCGCCGTAGCCGCCGTTGATCACGGTGAACCCGGCTCCGGCGAGGAGCCGGCCGATGTCGAGCGCCCGCCGATACTCCGGGGAGCCCGGAGGCGGCTCGGAGCCGCCGAAAACGGCGATGGCCGTTGGGGGCGTCGTCGAGAGGCTCATGCCGCCCGGACGTTAGCATACACGGGGCCGTCGCTCGATCCGGATCTCGCTCCGCCGCACG